>NZ_QPES01000001.1:988541-1318055 GCF_009455685.1 Paraburkholderia hayleyella
GTTCGGCCCCGACATGCTGGAGCGTGACCTGGAGCGCGGCCTTATCGAGCATCTGCGCTCGCTCATTCTCGAACTCGGCAAGGGCTTCGCTTTCGTCGGTAACCAGTACCATCTCGAAGTCGGCGGCCAGGACTACTACCTCGATCTTCTTTTCTATCACCTGCGGCTGCGCTGCTTCGTCGTAATCGAGTTGAAGATCGAAGACTTCAAGCCTGAGTTTGCGGGCAAGATGAACTTCTACCTCTCCGCCGTCGATGACCAGCTTCGGCACAAGGACGATCAGCCGACCATCGGTATCATTTTGTGCAAGGGCCGTAATGAAGTGATCGTCGAATACGCCTTGCGCGACTCCAGCAAGCCGATGGGCGTCGCCCAATACTGGCTCTCACCGGCGTTGCCGCCGCAGTTGCGGCAGGCGCTGCCAACCGCCGAGGAGTTTGCTCGCGAGTTTCCGCTGATGTCTGTCGTCAAGTTGCGAATTGAGATCGAGCGGATCTTACGGGAGATCCTATCCGACAACGGCCTTGCGTCGAAGGCGCCAGCCGGCATTGGCAATATGCTGCGCGAATTGCATCAACGTGGCATCGTGCCGGCCAGTGCGGAACGATTTCTTGAATCCCTTCGCGTCATGAATGCGGCCGTGCATGGGGCGGATGTAGACCCAATGAGCGCGGAGCAGGCCGTGGAAATCGGCACGGCATTTCTGGCGGAACTTAGAGGCATGCGGTGACGGCACGAATTACCCCTTTCGACTCGCAGCATCTCGAAGCAGCCTGCCAAGTGCTGGCCGACACGGTACATGGACTGACGGGCACGCAGATTGAGCGATTGCTCCAGGAGATCAATGTCGTCGACGTATCTCCAGGCATCACCAAATGGAAGCGGTTATTCAATGCCTTGGCGGCGGCGCAGAACCAGCACCAGGTGGGTAACCACCTCATCATGTTCATCAACCGAGCGATGAATCCTGTGAGTTATGCTCGTGATACGGGGACGTTTGCCTGGCGGCGTGATGAACTCAATGTCGTGCTGGCCTTCTCGGGCTTCTACGTGCGTGAGGATGGCAAGGTTGGCCACGCCGACAAGGCCACGACCTTGGACGTGGCCCGCGCACGCGCCGGGCGGCTCAAAGCTGCCCTGGAAAGCCGGGCGGTGCATGAGGAAGTGTTGAGTTACTGTCGTGCCGAATTGCTCGACGAAAACTATTTTCACGCGGTCTTCGAGGCGACAAAAGGTGTCGCTGAGCGGATTCGTGCATTGTCAGGCCTGAACGGCGATGGCGCCGACCTCGTGAACAAGGCATTTGCTGGTCAGCAGCCCGTCTTGGTGTTAGGGCCGCTCATCACGGAATCGGAGAAAAGCGAACAGAAAGGCTTTGCGAATCTGCTGATCGGCCTGTTCGGTGCCGTGCGTAATCCATTGGCCCATGCACCCAAAACGAACTGGCCCATGTCTGAGCAGGATGCGCTCGACATTCTGACGTTGGTGTCATTGATTCATCGCAAGCTCGATCGCACACAGAAAGCGGCCATCTCATCACCATAATGAGGAAATCTCATCCGTGGACTTGCCACATATAGATTTGCCACCGCGGCGAGAACCTCTCCTGATGCCGTGGCCAGTGCAAGGGAATCCGGGTGTGTTCATTCAATTCGACCACGCCGATCAATGGCGCACCTTCATCGCTAACCTTGACGTGGATGCTCGCATCCCAGACGTTGTGCGTCTGAAATACACCCGCGCGCAGAAGCTCTATTTGCTCGGTTGGATAGACGCCGATTTAATCAAGGCTGGGGAACTGGTTGCTTTGATCACGCTGGAACTTGCCTTAATGGACCGCTATAGGACCAAGCTTAAAACACGTGAGCGGACGTTTTCCGGAGCGCTCAAGCACCTGGTGGAAGTCGACGGTCTGACCGATGTGCAAATCCCGATGATTGCGCGTTGCGGCGGTAGTGCCATCGGTCAACTGATCGGCACGCATGGACCGACCTTGGCGCAACGCCGAAATGCGATGGCTCACGGCGATCCATTCGATGGCTTCCCTGTCGGCGGACTTCTGGAACTGGTGCGCGATTTGATCGCATTCGCATTTCGCAACTTCAGCGCAGAACACCACTAGGAATGATCGATCCGGATGCGTCGACGAACGCTTAAGTAGTTGCTAGGCTGTCGAGATCAATGATGGGTGGAGCATTCTCGATTGATGACAGGATCGACTTGGCTTGCTCAAGTGCGTCCGTTGGAACGATGACACGTCGATCCCACCCCTGAAGCCCTGCCACTCGACGGTTTTTCCCGCTGGAACACCCTGCGCGCGTTCGTGCCGTTCAGTCGGGAAACATTACGCAAGCGTGAACTCGAAGGCCGTTTTCCGCGTCGTCAGCATCTGACCCAGCGCTGTGCGGCATGGCCAAACCGCGAATTGCATCGCTGGTTTGCCGATCCGGTGAACTACCGCACGGAGGGCTGAAATGGCAAACAACAATTCAGCCCATGCCCAGCGCGTCCGCTTGCTGCGCGCCCTGCAACATGGCCCAGTCGATACTGTTCATGCGTACTCCAGGCTCGATATTCTCCACGTTCCGCGCAGGGTGTTTGAACTGCGCCAGGACGGCCACCAGATCGTTACTTCATGGGTGTGGCGTACCACTGGCCAGGGCGAACGCCATCGCGTTGGCCTCTACTCGCTGGATATCGCGCAAGCGGAGGCCGGATCATGCTGAACGTTGCCAGTATTCAAGCGGCTGCGCGCTCAAGTGGCTTGATCTTCGGGCGCGGCTGCTGTTCGGCTTGCCACAAGTCCCATTGTGACTGCATCCCGATCCATAAATCAGGTGATGTGCCAAGCCATGCTGCCAGCCGCAGGGCAATGTTCGCGGTCACGTTTCCCTTGCCATTAAGCAGGTTTGAAAGCGTGACCCGGTTGATTTGCAACGCCTTTGCGGCTTGCGTGACCGTCAGGTTTTCGGGAATCCATTCCCGCAATACTTCGCCCGGATGGGCGGGGTTGTGCATTCGTGCCATGTCAGTTCCTTCAGTGGTAGTCCTGGTAGTCCTGGTAGTCAACCAGTTCAGCGTCTTCGCCTTCAAAACGGAATGTGAGTCGCCAGTTGCCGTTGACCCACACCGACCAATGTCCGGCCAGGTTGTCGCGCAGAGGATGCAAGCGCCAGTTCGGCGCGTTCATGTCTTCAGGTTGCCTAGCCTGATTCAGCGCGGTCAGCAGGAGTTTGAGCCTCACTGCGTGATGCGGCTGGATACCCGCCTTGCTGCCAGTGACGAAAAACGCCTCAAGTCCCTTGTGTCGGAAGGATTTAATCATTTCAGTATTGTAGTCAATGTGACTACAAAAATCAATTGCAAGGAATGCCTTTCAATCGTAATGATCAACAAAAACCGGTTGACGGTAAATGATGCGTGGCGCTATTCGGGCTGCGTCGCTGAAACAACAGTGACCCGGGGTGACAGCCGGAATGTTTCGTGGCGGACAGCCGCTCCAAAGCGGTTTTTTTACGTCCGGTCCGTATACCTTGTGCCTTTTATGGTCGGGCCTTGGTGGGGGTGCGTTCGCGCACGCCGGTTCCCACGGACGCCGGTCTGTCAACCCTGCCTTGTGCCCGGCCACCCTATTTGACAGTAGGGCGTCGGGTTATCCAACCCGTCTGTGGAGGCCGCATCCCATGCGCCCTGTTCTCGCTCGTCCCGAGCAAACCCAAACTTCATCCATCCCCGCCATCGTTGCTGACGCGATCCGTCGTGCCGCGCTTGCACCATCCGAGCGTGCCGCACTCGACATTGCTGGCGGCGCGCTCGTTGCCGTTGCTGAACTTGCCCGTGTGGAGGTTTGCCTTGGCTGACTGTTTGCGGCATCCACTCGAAAGCGGCTACGAAATTTTCCCAGCCAACGCGGAAACGCTCCGGCTACCCACTGCGGCTATTGCCCTGTACCTGAACCGGGCACACCAGTTGGCAGCAGGCGCGCGCGTCGTCTGTTGTTTCCTGCGTAACAACGGTGCGGCTGAAAGTGATGAATCCGGCCTGCCTCTTTCTCCCGTTACGACAGAAGGCCTGCTGCAACTCACCGAACTGGCCGCTAGGCAGTTCATCGACTCACTTGAAGAAGCCGCAGTCCGTGAAGTAACAACCTGCGCTGATGCACACAGCGTGATGGAGAGGCCAGAATGAGCTCATTCCCATTTCGCCGCGACCGTATCCCGTCCGTCGCTGACGTACTGGCATTGCTCTCCATCGAAGCCGGAAAGCCAAATGCATCGGGCTATATGCAGGTGCGTTGCCCGATTCACGGCGAGCGCAATCCAAGCCTAAGCGTTCATGCCGAACAGGGTAACTGGCGCTGTTTCGCGTGTGGAGAAGCTGGCGGCGATGCGCTTGAACTGTATCGACGTGCGAGGGGTATTCCATTCACGCAGGCAGCACGTGAGCTTGGCGCATGGGAGGAGCAATGAGCGCTGTTCCTCTGGACGTGGCCTTGACCGATCCCGACTACATGGAAGCAGCGGGACGGCTCTTCAGGGCAAAGAAGGTGGAGGGCTTCGAGCCAGTCGCGCTGCATCTGTACCGCGTTCCTGACGGTACGATTCTTTACGCCCGCGTGCGGATGCACAAGCCAGCGGCTAACGGCGGGCACGAGAAGTTTATTCGTCCCTTCTGGCACAACGGTGCACGCTGGACACATGGCGAGCCGAAACAGGGCGGCGGCAAGCTGCTATATGGCTTGCCCGATCTGGTCGCACATGCGGATGCGGTGGTGGTCATCGTCGAGGGCGAGCAGAAGGCGGATGCGCTTACGAAGATTGGCGCGGGCCGGTTGATTGGCATCACCAGCGGCGGCGCGACGAGCGTGGGTACGGCAGACTGGTCGCTGCTGGCAGGCCGTCATGTCCTGCTTTGGCCGGACTATGACGCGCCCGGCGCGAAGTATGCCAACGAGGTAACCGCAAAACTGGACGAGCAGCGCTGCACAGTAGAACGGCTCGACGTGACCGCGCTCGGCTTGCCTGATGCCGGTGACGTGATGGACTGGCTGGTATCGTTCGAAGTCGCTCATAAGCGGGTGCCAAACGCTGATGAGGTGCTGGCATTGCCGCGAACTGACGATGCGCCAATTGCCAGTGAAGATCCCGAAACAACGGTACCGAAAACGGAAAACGAAACCGACGAACAGGCCATTGAACGGCTAGCCGCGCTCAAGCCGATGCAGTACGACCGGGTGCGCGGTGCCGAAGCCAGACGAATGGGCGTAAAGGTATCGACGCTCGACAGGATGATCCTCGCCACGCGCAGCAGCGAAAGCCGGGCGGATGATCCCTTTCCAGAGGTGGAACCATGGCACGAGCCAGTAGACGGCGCAGCGCTTCTGGATGAGCTTGTGCGCGTAGTACAGCGCTTTATTGTGTGCAACACCGCCACCGCCCACGCAACGGCGCTCTGGATCACGATGACCTGGCTGATTGATTCGGTGGACGTTGCACCGATTGCAGCCATCACCGCTCCCGAAAAGCGTTGCGGCAAATCACAGTTGCTCTTCCTGATTGGCAGGCTGTCGAGCCGCCCGCTTGCCGCCAGCAATATCACACCCGCTGCACTGTTTCGCGCTATCGAGGCATGGAAACCCACGCTGCTAATTGATGAGGCGGATGCCTTCATGCGCGAGAACGAGGAACTGCGGGGCCTGCTGAACTGCGGACACACACGGGATAGCGCATACGTGGTGCGAACCGTGGGCGACGATCACATGCCTAAACAGTTTTTCGTATGGGGAGCGAAAGCGATTGCGGGCATCGGCCACCTTGCTGACACGCTGATGGACCGATCAATCACGCTGGAGCTACGGCGCAAGCTGGCGCACGAACAAGTGGACAAGCTGCGTCACGCTGAACCAGGCCTTTTCGAGCGTCTGCGCGCGAAACTGGCGCGCTGGGCCGACGACAACGAAGAAACAGTACGTGTTGCGCGCCCAGTGATACTCGATGCGCTGCACGACCGCGCCGCTGACAACTGGGAGCCGTTGCTCCAGATTGCCGGGAATGCAGGTGGTGCGTGGCCAGAGCGGGCGCGGCAGACTGCGCTTGTGCTGTCGGGCGGTAGCGAACAGGCCCAAAGCACAGGGACCGAACTGCTGGCGGACATTCAGGAGGTATTCGAAACGAGGAAAGCAACGCGCCTCTTTTCTGCTGACCTGCTGGATGGACTGCTGTTGGACGAAGAAAAGCCTTGGGCAACATGGCGCGGCGGCAAGCCGATGACGCTCAAACAACTGTCCAACCGGCTGGGCGAATACGGCATACGAAGCGCACAGATACGCATTGGCTATGAATCGAAGAAAGGATTCTTGCGCAGTCAGTTTGATGATGCTTTCAACCGGTATCTGTCTGTTACACCCACTTCCACCATTTCAAGCGAAACATCGAAACAAACCCGTGCTGGCGGGTGTTTCGCTGTTTCGGATAGCAACGGGAAAACCATAGCGGAAGAGGTTCATGTGATCAACAGCGACGACGAGGAGAGTCTATGAGCGTTGCGCAGATTTTAAGCAGGGCGGAAACACTTGGTGTGTATCTCCGGCATGGCCGTACCTATGGGGGCATTTTGGTATCAAGGGCCGTGAATTCGCCCTGATGCCCCCGTACGTGCCCCCGACATGTCCCCGCTGTCAACGGTGAAACCTTGCAGATGCGGGCAACAAAAAACCCCGCGAAGCGAGGCTTGGCGGGGTTTTCTGGTGAAACTTTGGCGTTGCTTGAATATTCTTTGGTGCCTCGGGCCGGAATCGAACCGGCACTCCTTTCGGAACCGGATTTTGAGTCCGGCGCGTCTACCAATTTCACCACCGAGGCATGACCTGAAGAGACGGGGCAACCTGGCCATGTTTCATGTTTGAATCATGGCGGCACTGTTACACCCTTACCCCTTACCTTACTTACCTTAACCACCTATCTCGCCGGAACCCGCGCTAACCTGCCCATTTTGCTCATCTGACCATGACGGCCATGGCAACTCATGGCTACTGCGCGCGGCGAAGACGCGAATTATGGCGGAAATTGTCGCGCGGAGCAAGGCTAGCATGTGCTTCATGCAAACGGCGGCGAAGCCGGGTGTGAAGCTAGGGAAAGCCTCGCGTACTGCAATGGCACAATGCGGGTTTGGTGTTTCAGCTTAGGAACATAGTGTCGATTACTGCTTCCCCGTTTCTGTTTCTTGCTGCGGACAAGGCCAGTTTTGCCTGCCGCCCGGCATGCGGCGCATGCTGCATTGCACCTTCCATTTCCAGCCCAATTCCAGGCATGCTGCAAGGCAAGGCCGCAGGTGAGCGCTGTGTGCAACTTGGTGAGGATTTGCGCTGCGCGATTTTCGGCCAGCCTGAGCGGCCTGCTTGCTGCTCCGGTCTGCAAGCGCAACAGCCGATGTGCGGCAATTCACGCGACGAAGCGCTGGCATGGCTGACTCAACTTGAGCGGCAAACCCAACCGGCGGCCTTGGTGTCGCGCTTGGTGCCACCCTTGGTGCCACCCTTGTGCCACGTTAACCTGGCCTGAATACACCAAGGGGGAATCGCACCCGCATTCGTTTTCCTGATGCCGCGCCTCCACCCCACAGAGTGCATCGCTATGCCGCGATGCACTCGCAGACATCTCAACTGGAGAGAATTTCGATGACTGGTTTCGCTGCCCCACTGAGGCGCCGTTTTCTGCGTGCCGCAGCGGTTGCCGCTGGAGTGACGCTGGCATTGCCTGCTGGCGCTGTTTCGATTTTTCCATTTTTCCCCAAGCACTACACGTTCTCGCAGCAGCAGGTACAAACGGCGGTGCAGCGCAAGTTTCCATATCAGCACACGGTTTCGCAGGTATTCGAGATCGCATTGACTAACCCGGTCGTGGGTTTTCTCGCCGATTCGAACCGTGTCTCCGTGCAACTGGATGTGCGTCTGGCGAGCCCGTTCATGCCGCAGCCCGTGACGGGCGTGTTCACCGTGTCGAGCCAGCTGGCCTATGATCCGGCCAGCCGCTCCGTCGTGCTGAAAACGCCGCAGGTTGAAAACGTGAGCCTTAGCGGCCAGGCTCAAGCCTATACGCAGCAGATCAGCGCAGCCGTCACGCTGCTGTCGGCCCAGTTGCTGGATAACTATCCGGTCTACACGTTCAAGCCCGAACAGTTGCAATTTGCCGGTGTGAACTACGAACCCGGTACAATCACCGTCCTTACAAATGGCATACGCGTCGAAATCGTCGAAAAATGACAGGCGCGGCCAATCTTTCTAAGCATGACGAACATTTAATGAGGGCCTGCGGATGGACTGGATATTAAGTTGCAAGGCGCTGATTTTAGGCCTTGTTGAAGGGTTGACTGAATTCTTGCCGGTGTCGAGTACGGGTCATCTGATCGTTGTCGGCAGTTTGCTGAATTTCACGGGCGAACAGGCGAACACATTTGATGTCGTGATCCAGCTTGGCGCGATTCTCGCGGTGTGCTGGGAGTTCCGGCGGCGGATTGGCTGCGTGCTGGTGGGGCTGCCGACACAGCCCAGTGCCCGGCGTTTTGTCCTGAATGTGTGTGTAGCGACGATACCCGCGGTGGTTCTGGGTTTTCTCTTTGAAAAAACCATCAAGGCGGCGCTGTTTTCGCCCGTACCCGTTGCGCTGGCGCTGGTAGTGGGAGGCGTGCTGATTCTTTGGGTCGAGGCGCGCCAGCACGAACGGGCCGCGCCGCCGCGCGTGCAAGCGGTGGAGGAGATCAGGCCGCTCGATGCGCTGAAAGTCGGTTTTGCACAGTGTTTTGCGCTGATTCCCGGTATGTCGCGTTCAGGTTCGACGATTATCGGCGGCATGCTATTTGGTCTCGAGCGCCGGGTGGCCACCGAGTTCTCGTTCTTTCTGGCAATCCCGATTATTTTTGGCGCGACGGCTTATGAGCTGTACAAAAACTGGAGCGCGCTTTCACTCGATGCTTTCGGCACGTTTGGTATTGGCTTTGTCGCCGCCTTTATCAGCGCCTTTGCTTGCGTGCGCTGGCTGCTGCGCTACATCGCCACGCACGATTTCACCGTGTTCGCGTGGTATCGCATTGGCTTTGGGCTGCTGATCCTGCTGGTGGGGTATAGCGGCGGGTTGAACTGGTCAGAGTAGGTAGGGCGAGCGGTGCGGGATGAAGCGATGCTCTTTCGCCTCATCCCTGGGTCTTGAACCGAAAAAGGTCTGCGCCGCGAGGGCAGACCTTTTTTGCTTCTTCAGCCGGTAAGGCGGCGGCGGAACACCAGATCCCACACGCCATGTCCGAGCCGCAAGCCTCGGCGTTCGAACTTGGTCACCGGGCGGTATTCGGGGCGGGGGGCGTAGCCGTCGGCGGTATTTTCCAGCGAGGGCTCGGCGCCCAGCACGTCGAGCATCTGTTCGGCGTAATGCTGCCAGTCGGTGGCGCAGTGCAGATAAGCGCCTGGCTTGAGCCGGGAGGCGAGCAAGGCGACAAATTGCGGCTGGATCAAGCGGCGTTTGTGGTGGCGTGCCTTATGCCACGGATCGGGAAAGAAAATATGCATACCGTCGAGGCTGGCCGGAGCCAGCATCTGCTCCAGCACTTCCACGGCATCGTGCTGAACGATGCGGATATTCGCCAGCGCCTGTTCGCCCATTAGCTTGAGCAGCGCACCGACGCCGGGTTCATGGACTTCGACGCCAATGAAGTCTTCGCCGGGACGATGTGCGGCGATCTCTGCTGTGCTTGCGCCCATGCCAAAACCGATTTCCAGCACGCGCGGCGCGTGGCGGCCAAAGAGCGCATCCCAGTCAGGTTGCGCTGGCGCGAAGGGCACGATAAAGCGTGCACCGAACTCATCCATGGCACGGCGCTGCCCCGTCGAAACCCGCCCGGCCCGAGTGACGAAACTGCGGATGCGGCGATGGTGGAGGTCTTCGTGACGAGGCGCGGTGGCGCTGTCTGCGGCGCTTTCGGTGGGATTTTGCGGAGAGTCCGGCAAGTGGGTTTCGGTGGGGTCGTGAATCATCGTCAATGAAGTCGGTAAGAAAAGACCAGTAAAAGGCCGGTGCGGGAGCCGGTGAGCCGGGGCTGTGCCCTCCGGATGAAAAAACCGCCTTCGTGGAGGCGGTTTATCGAGTGGCCTGCAGGATGGGCGGGTTGATCGGACATGGCGGGCAAGCAAGGACTTGGGGAACTTTAGGTAACTTCTGCAAGTTACTGACCGATTCAGTCATTTGCAGTTTGTGCCGCAGCGTCAACTGACCCAGCTGATGCTATTCAACTCATTGATATATAAGGTTTTACAGTATCGCTGGCCGTAGCGGCGGGGCGATTATGGACTCGTTTGCTGCCACTGGCAAGATCATGCTGGAAGAGGCTCGAAAATCGGTCATTTATGCACTGCACATAAATTAGAATGGTTCCTCAAAAACGTCTGGTTTGGGCCGCATCAGCCTTATGCGATAAAGGTTTGACAGAATTTCAGCGCCCGTTTGGCCGATGTTGGGGGGGAGACGGAATGCTGTTCCCGAACCATTTTCAATGCGCTGTCACTAAAGCTCGGTTTCTACGAAAAATTTCGTTTGAGCGATACGAGGTATGACGCGATGACATCGTCGACTGTGGCAACAAATACCAAGAGCAAGGACTTCGGCTACTCGGCTGACAGTTCTGATTGGCATCCCCTGTCAGGTGACAAGCCAGAAGACGACAAACCAGGCTTGAAGAACAAGGACAAATTCTTAGTCTCGTCTAAGGAAAGTGGCTCTGGACATTGTCAGCAGGAAGTTATTACGCATACGATAAGTGTTAATCAGGATGGTCCGCGTGGAGATGGCGGTCAGCTTACGCCGCGGGCGAGGTTCAATTTTGATGACGCTTTTTTAGGTGATGAGAAAATCAAAAGGGCGAATAAAAATAACAATACAAACTTTACTGATGCTAAAGTTTATTCGCCAGTTATCGTTAAAGAAAATCCTTCGATGGATGGCGCTCCCGTGGTTAATATAAAGGGGGCGATCAATATTGGCAGAACTTCTATTAACTCTGGCGCGGGTGATGTTAAGAAAATCAATAAAAATCCAGGGGCGAGTGACACGAAAAAAGAAGCTCGTACCAAGCCGGTAAAGGATGCTTCTGCCAAAACAGCTAAGAAAAAGCCCTCGGGCTTTGATGGAAACCCTCCCGCATTGGAAAAGCTGGGTAAGGTAACTAGGCTCCTGCTGGACCGCAGTGACAATATTGTTGGAAACGCAAAAGATCCCGCAGCATTCAAAACAGATTGCCAAACGTTCGAAACATATAAAAAAAATATAAATAATAATCTTGAGGAAATCAGAAAAAATCTGGAGAGTGCGGAAAACGGTCTTCGGGGAAATACTGTCATGGTTATTATGGCGGGGTTTTCAACGAAAGCACTGAAGGATTTGAAGGACCTGAAGGAGGGATATAGCTCCGCAATGATTTCGCTCGAGCAGGCTGCGCATTCTATCAACACTTTTGGAACCGTAAAAAATGATGTGACGCAGAATCCATTCGAAAAACTTAATGCTGCCCGGGATGAGATAAAAGTATTTCGTGACAAGGTGAAAGTACAAGCGGCACAACGTGCTCCGTTTAAATGGCCATTTTCATGGGAAGGTCCGCAAAAGAGCCTGTTTGCGGGTCTCGGATTTATTTCTCCAGTGGTATCCATGATTGGGGCTTTAGGTGTTGTGGTTTCTGTTGCATTTGGAATAGTGGTGCCTTTCATTGGCGCAACTTTAACCCTGGTGGCATTATTTATATGGCTTCATGAGAAGCGAAAGCTTCAAGAGGTGGCTGTCATGAATAATATTGCGGATGCCATGAAGGGAATTGAAACAATGATAGGTGAGAACATTATTTTAAATGATCTGGTGCAACGGACGGCACGTGAGATCGTTCAGCAGAAAAAAATTGAAAATATGGAAATTCAATTTAAAAAATTAGCAGAAGAAGTCACTAGAAACAAGACTCCGGGCATTGAAGTTAAAAATCAGATAGATGCGTTGAAGGCATCAGCTGTTGAAACACAGGATGGATTGGTGTCACTTAATGTGGCCGCTAATGGGTCTAATCGAGTGTATGAGGATACTATTGGAGAGCAGAGAAAGCTTCTTGACGAGCAGAACAAAAAAATTGAAGAACAGGGCGGGGAGATTGAGGAGTTAAAGAAAAATAAAGACGAGTTTAAAAATATTATTAAATCTCAAGAAGAACGCATGAAAAGTCTCGAGAGCGCGCTGGCAAAATTGATAAATGCTCAAAATGATGAGCAATTAAAAAATTCCAGTAATGAAGTCGCGTTTGATGAAACCACACCTGGCTGGGATGGAGCAGCGAGCCAAATTACACCTGGTTCGAGTAGTGACTCTGCCGGTAATAGTCCATCTTTAATATCGATGCCTTCTGGCGTTACAGCCTTGGGCGTCGGCAGTTCATCGTGATGCATTCAAGTTGCTCACCCCATAACAAAGGGGTGAGGCATTAATCTGCAACTGGATTTAACACAGCCTGGAAACAAGATCGGTGGCTGGCCAGGCGAGGGCGGGGCGGGTCGAATGATTAACGATTACCCTGACTCACCCGCCCGCGTCCAGCCACCTCGCTTCTTGCTGTATCGGGGTCAAGCTGCAGGCAAAACCATGCATTTTGACCGAACGATGTCTGCCATCCGCTGATAACAGCTTGAGCTATACATCTTTCGTGCAACGTGCCCGGCGCGCCTGATTGCACGATCCACATTGCCTGCGCGATTGCGAACGCCTTTCCATTGCGTTGATCTGGCCATCTGTACAATGGCTCGGCCTCCACTTTTGCGCATGTCCGCATTCAAGACTGAACATGGCCATTTCCTGTAAAACCCCTGACGATATTGCCCGGCTTCGCGTGGCGGGCGCTCTTGCAGCCGAAGTCCTGGCGATGATTGGCGAGCATGTCAAAGCGGGCGTCTCGACAGATTATCTGGACGCGTTATGCAACGATTACATCGTCAACACGCTGAAAGTGATTCCCGCCAATGTCGGTTATCTGGGTTTTCCGAAAACGGTTTGCACTTCAGTCAATCAGGTGGTGTGCCATGGCATTCCGGCTCGCACCGAGATGCTGCAAGACGGCGACATCATCAATATCGATGTGGCTATCATCAAAGATGGCTACTTTGGCGATACCAGCCGCATGTATTGCGTGGGCCAGCCGGCCAGGCTGGCGCGGCAACTGGTTGATACCACCTATGAAGCGATGCTCGCGGGCATTCGTCAGGTCCGGCCAGGCGCCACGCTGGGCGACGTGGGTCACGCCATCCAGACGGTGGCGCAGCGGGAAGGTTTTTCGATCGTGCGGGACTATTGCGGGCATGGCATTGGCCGGGCTTATCACGAGGAGCCGCAGGTGCTGCACTATGGCCAGCCGGGGCAGGGTCTCAAGCTCAGGCCAGGCATGGTGTTCACCATCGAGCCGATGGTGAATGCAGGCCGTGCGGCAACGAGTGTGCTGGGCGATGGCTGGACGGTGGTGACCAAGGACCGTTCGCTGTCGGCGCAATGGGAACATATGGTTGCCGTCACCGACGATGGCTTCGAGTTGCTGACGCCCTGGCCCGATGGCGCCGGCGCTTACGAAGTGCCATGAACGTGCTCCGGCCAGACTCCGCGCCAAGCGCTGCCAGGCACCTCGAGGCTGTGGCCGGGTGCCTTTTGTCCGTACAGTCAGGCGAATCGGGCTGGAACTTCGTTTCAGTGCCGCTGTATGCCACGGGCCGGCGTTTCAACGGGTTGCCGTCTGCATGAGCCTTTCACTGACTGTCTGCCGCATTGCGGCCCATCAAGGCGCGCTTCTTCACCAGCTACGCACCGCGGCATTGCGCGAAGCCCCTTATGCCTTCGATGAAACACTCGAAGAGGCACTTGCGGCCGCGCCTGCCACGCTTGACGCGACGGCCTTCCAGCATGCCGTTTCCACCACCGCGGCGACCTTCATCTTGTATACAGAGGGCCATCCGGCGGGTTTGATCGACGCCTGTTTTGCCGCGGCGACGGCTTGGCAGGCACGGGTCAGCGCGCTTTGGGTCGCGCCTGCGGTACGTCATCTACGTGGCGGTGAACTGCTGGTCAACACCGCGAGCGAGTGGCTGGTCGCACAGGGCGCAACCGATATCTACGCCTGGGTTGCGGACGCTAACCGCAACGCACGGCATTTTTACGAACACCTCGGTTTTATTTCGACGGGCGAGCAAGTCCGCTCGGCGCGTGCCTCGGATCAATGGGAAACGCTGCTGGTGCGTCCTGTCTGATTCTTCAGTTTCTTCTGCCCGGGTAGCGTGTCTTGTGACGGTATTGCCACGGTCGTTTGGCCCAGCCGAAAAAGCTGGCTGGCGGCCAGGACGTCTGTAAAATACGCAAAAATTTTTTGTCGAACCTATGTCGCCCAAGAAATCTCCTTTTTTCGAATTGCGCAGCGGCTCGGTCGATATGCTGATGTTCGTGATCAAAACCACCGGTCTCGATGCGTTGCATGCTGAATTGACTCGCCGTTTCGAGGCGACTCCCGAATTTTTTTCCAACGATGCCGTAGCCATAGACGTGCGGCGGCTGGCCGATGGCGAACGCGTGCCGCTAGAGCAAATCATGACCTTGCTGCACAGCGTACGGATGCGTCCGGTTGGCGTGGTGGCGCGGCCTGCGCAACACGACTGGGCCGGTGCCGCAGGGCTGCCCTTGCTTGAGGCGCCCGAGCGGCGTGGTGCCGCGCGGCCTGCCAGCGAAGCGCAAGAGGCGAGCGCCGCGGCTGAAACCGTGCAAGCCGCTGCAGCGGCTCCGGCAACCGACGCGAGCGCGGACAGCCAGGCCAGTTCACCTGTCCCCGCGATGGTGATCAGCAAGCCATTGCGTTCCGGCCAGCGGGTCTATGCCAAGGGCGATCTGATTGTGCTGGGCATGGTGAGCGCGGGCGCCGAAGTCATCGCGGAAGGCAACATTCATATTTACGCGCCACTGCGTGGACGGGCGTTAGCGGGCGTGCAAGGCAATCATGACGCGCGAATTTTTTGCACGTGTCTCGACCCTGAACTGATCTCGATTGCGGGCATCTACCGCACCACCGAAACACCGTTGCCCGCTGAGGTTCAGGGGCAAGCGGTGCAAATCTGGCTGGATCACGAAAAACTGGTGATCGAGCCATTACGGCTCACCTGATGAAGCCGCGCGCATGAGGCGTCGCGGTTGCAGAATTTAATCCATGCATTTGACGAATAACAGGGTAAGGGTAAAGGTAAATGGCAATGGCAAAAATCATTGTGGTGACATCGGGCAAGGGCGGAGTAGGCAAGACGACCACCAGCGCGAGTTTTGCCTCGGCGCTAGCTTTGCGTGGCGCAAAAACAGCCGTCATTGATTTCGATGTGGGCCTGCGCAATCTCGATCTGATCATGGGCTGCGAGCGCCGCGTGGTGTACGACCTGATCAACGTGATTCAGGGCGAAGCCAATCTGAACCAGGCGCTGATCAAGGATAAAAAGTGCGACAACCTGTTTATCCTGCCTGCCTCGCAAACGCGCGATAAGGATGCGCTGACGCTCGAAGGTGTGGAGAAAATCATCAACGACCTGATCGCACTTGATTTTGAGTACATCGTGTGTGATTCCCCGGCGGGGATCGAATCAGGCGCACTGCTGGCGATGCACTTCGCCGACGAAGCGCTGATCGTGACGAATCCGGAAGTCTCATCGGTCCGCGATTCCGACCGTATCCTGGGGATGCTGTCATCGAAGACCAAACGCGCCATCGAAGGCCGCGAGCCAGTCAAGGAACACTTGCTGATTACCCGCTACAACCCGAAACGCGTGAATGAAGGCGAGATGCTGTCGCTCACCGATATCCAGGAAATTTTGCGCATCGACCTGATTGGCGTGGTGCCTGAATCGGAAGCCGTGTTGCATGCCTCAAACCAGGGGTTGCCTGCCGTGCACCTTGAAGGCACTGATGTGGCCGAAGCTTATAAAGACGTGGTGGCACGTTTTCTTGGCGAGCAAAAATCGCTTCGCTTTACCGACTACCAGAAGCCCGGCCTGTTGCAGCGCCTCTTCGGCACCAAGTAAGGAGCGCGCACGTCATGTCGATTCTTTCGTTTTTGCTGGGCGAGAAGAAAAAATCCGCGTCGGTGGCGAAGGAGCGTTTGCAGCTGATCATCGCGCATGAGCGCGTCGGTGGCCGAGCGCCTGCCGATTATCTGCCAGCGTTGCAACGCGAACTTGTCGCGGTTATCTCGAAGTACGTCAAGATTTCCGATGACGATATTCGGGTGAGTCTTGAGCGTCAGGACAATCTCGAAGTACTCGAAGTCAAGATCGAAATTCCCCAGGCCTGAGTGGCCTGGGCCTGTTTCATGTCATTTCAGGCGGTGGGTTTAATTGGGGCATTTAAGCCTTGGTGGATGACGCCAGGTTAAGGGACCAGGTGGGGCCAGGTGAGACCAGGTTAAGGGCGCTCGCTGTCGCTGGTGCCGCTTTTTTCTGCTGAGCGCGCCGGTGCCGCAGCCGCAAGCGCGCCCGCGGACGATGGCGGCATATAGCGTAGCGCGAGCGTTTCATACAGCGGTGGGGCGAAGAGGCGCGACACACGGCTGGCAATGAGCGCGGTCGCCATCAGCGAGATCACCAGCGCATGACCGTTGATCATCTCCATCACGATCACAAACGAGGTAATGGGCGATTGCGTAACGGCCGCCAGATAACCCACCATGGCTAGCGCAATCAGCATCTGCAACTGCATGCCGTCGAACACAACATGCAACAGGTTGCCAAAGCCCGCGCCAATCGACAGCGACGGCGCGAAGATGCCACCCGGAATGCCTGGCAGGTATGAGCTGACCATCGAGATCATTTTCAGAAACGGATACCACAGCGATAACTGCTCGTGACCGTCGAGCAATCCGCGCGCTTCGGCATAGCCGCTACCGAACGTCGTGCCACCCGAGATCAATCCGGAGACGGCGATGACGAGGCCACACAGTGCAGCGAAGACGATGGGCCGCTTGTCATAGAGCGTACGCAGCGGGGCGGGAATCCAGCGTGCGGTATTGAGCAGCAGCCAGCCGAAGAGCCCCCCAGCGATGCCCGTGACAACCGCCGTGAGCAGCACCGCGAGCGCGAGCAGCTTGGGAAAATGCGTGCCAATCTCGATCGTGCCGAAATAGGTGTAATTGCCGTTGAGCCCCAGCGCAATCACCCCCGAGATGATGATCGCGGTGATGAGCACGCCGCTGGTACGTGCTTCAAAGCTGCGGGTGAGTTCTTCGATGGCGAAGACGATGCCTGCCAGCGGCGTATTGAAGGCCGCCGAGAGCCCTGCCGCTGCGCCCGCCAGCACAAGCTGATGCTCGATGAGTGCATTTGAGCGCGGATAGAGCCGTCGCAGCTTGAACATCAGCGCGGCACCGATTTGCACCGTGGGGCCTTCGCGGCCAATCGTAAAACCGCCCAGAATAGCTAGAAACGAAACCAGCACCTTGCCCAGCACGATGCGCCAGGTGAGCAGGCGATTGCCCGATTCCCCCGGATGAGTGTGCAGCGTGGCGATCACCTGAGGAATGCCACTGCCTTCCGCGCCCACAAAAAAGCGGCGCGTGAGCCAGACGGAAAGCGCCGCGAGCGCAGGCGTGAGCAGCAGCGGCAGCCAGGTGTAATGTTGCTGCATCGTGCGAAACGCGTCATAACCCCAGTCGATCAGTTTGGCGTAGAGCACAGCGCTTAGGCCGACCACTACAGCGCCGAGCCAGAATATGCCGTACTGGCGCCACAGACGCCGGGTGCGACGCACGAGACGGGGAAGGTTCAGGGTAAGCGTGACGCGCGACATGGCAGGCCTGCGAAAGCAAAGGACGCAGCATTATAGGTCCGCCGTTTGCTGGACAAGGCCCGGCGGCGAAATGTGTCTGGATGTCATAGACAAGGGGCGGGTCGGCTAGAATCTGCGTCGGCCAATAACGTACACCACGGAAATTTCATGAAGCGAGTTCTTGTCGTCAAAGTAACGTCACTTGGCGATGTGATTCAGGCACAGCCTGTCGTTGCCGATATTCAGCGGGCGTTTCCGGGCGTCAAGGTGGACTGGGCAGTGGATGAGGCCTTCGCTGAGGTCACGCAATGGAACCAGGGCATCGACCGGGTATTGTGCGCGCCGCTGCGGCGCTTCAAGAAAGCACGCCATTGGGCCGATTTTCAGGCGATCGCGGCATCGCTGGCGGAATTACGCGCCGAACGTTATGACGTCGTGCTCGATATTCATGGGGTGTACAAGAGCGCCATCATTGCTTTTCTGGCGCGTGCATCACAGCGTTTTGGCTATCAGTCGCAAGACCTGGGAGAGCGCGGTGCGGCCTTCGCCTATAACCGCCGTTTCGGTCCGCGTCCGCCGTGCGATGCGTGGCAGGGCATGCGGGTGAGCGCAGGCGAGGCGCTGGGCTATGTACCCGATGGGCCGCCGGTTTATAACCTGCAAGTGCCCCATACTGAAATGCCATGGACCAACCCAGACGACGCGCCTCTCGCCCTGCTGTTTCATGCCACTTCCAAAGACGAGAAAAGATGGCCGCTTACTCATTGGGTCGAGGTCGGCCATGAGCTTGTGCGGCGCGGTTTTCGTGTGGTGCTGCCGTGGGGGACGCCCACTGAGCAGGAGCAGGCACAGCAGATCGCCGCACAAGTGCCCGGCGCGACGGTGCTGCCGCCAATGAGCGTGGTGCAAGTGGCGCAACTGATTCAGGGAGCGGCGCTGGTGGTGGGTGTGGATACCGGTTTCGTGCATCTGGCGCATGCCTTGCAAAAACGCACGGTGATGATTTTCGTGGCGACCTCACCGGCTCATTGCGGTGTGTATGCGCCGCTACGTTCGACCTCGGTGGGGGACACTCATCGTGTGCCCTGCGTCGATGAAGTGCTGTGTGCGATTGATTATGTGCACGGTGATGCAGAGCAACCGGCTGCGGCAGGCGGGTTGTCAGCAGCCTGATTGCGCTAAGACGGCTACGGAAAGCGTTGATGTCTAGCGAGTAGCGCGCCAACGCGCTAGCCATGCGTGTGCGCCACTCGCCAGCGCTGGCGAGTGATTTTGTTGCCACTGCTTATGGGCGTTACGAGCGTTATGGGCGTTCGGTGGCTTCGTCGTTTGTCGGTATCAGCTCGGCATCGCGTGTTTCGCGCATGCACAGCACACCCACGAGGCTAATGACAGCCGCGACCGACACATAGCCCCCCACCCAGGTTAGTCCGCCGCGCGCCACCAGCAACTGCGCGATATAAGGTGCCACTGACGCGCCCAGAATGCCCCCGAGGTTGTAAGCGACCCCCGCGCCGGTATAGCGCACATGCGTGGGGAAGAGTTCGGGTAGTAACGCGCCCATTGGCGCAAACGTGACGCCCATCAGAAACAGCTCGAGCACAAGAAACAGCAGCACAAGCGCCGGCTGGCCGCTCCCGAGCAAAGGCGCCATCGTGAAGCCGGAGAGGATCGCGGCCACAATGCCGCTCAATAACACGGGCTTGCGTCCAAAGCGATCGGAGGCCCAGGCCGAAAGCGGCGTGGCGAGCGCCATGAAGATCACCGCGAGACAGAGCAGCCCAAGAAAATATTCACGCGTGAAATGCAGTGTCGACACACCATACGACAGCGAAAACACCGTTGAAATATAGAACAGCGTGTAGCACACCACCATCGCCAGTGCGCCCAGCAAGGTGGGCCTCGCATGTTGAGTCAGCAGCGTGGCGACAGGAATGCGCACGCGTTCATGGCGCTTTAGCGCCGCCTGGAACGCAGGGGTTTCCGCGATCTTCAGACGGACATACAAGCCCAGTACAACCAGTACGGCGCTGACCAGGAACGGTATGCGCCAGCCCCATGTGCGGAACTGCTCGTCGGAAAGCGAGAGCGCCAGGCCGAAAAAGAGTCCGTTCGCCGCGAGAAATCCGATCGAGGGCCCGAGTTGCGGGAACATGCCAAACCAGCCGCGCTTGCCCTTTGGCGCATTTTCGGTGGCCAGCAATGCTGCGCCGCCCCATTCGCCGCCTAGCCCAATGCCTTGCCCGAAACGCAACAGGCACAGCAGCACTGGCGCGAGGCTGCCGATCGAGTCATAGCCGGGAACCAGGCCGATGAGCGTGGTTGAGATCCCCATCATGAGCAGCGATGCGACGAGTGTCGATTTACGGCCTACGCGGTCGCCAAAATGACCGAACACAAATGAGCCGATGGGCCGGGCGATGAACGCGATACCGAAGGTGATAAAAGCGGATAGTGCCTGTGCTGTTGGCGAACCATGAGGGAAGAAGACTGGGCCGATGACCAGCGCAGCGGCTGTGGCATAGACGTAGAAATCGTAGAACTCGATAGCGGTGCCGATAAAGCTCGCAAAGACGATTCGCGCGCGGCTGTTTGGCACGGTTGCGCCGGGCTGGCTCGCGGCAAGCGGCGAAGAGGACATGCAGGGTCTCCAGTGGTGTTGTAATGGGTACTTGTGTGACGTGGGTTCGATAGCGCTGTTGCAGCGCCAGGCGCCAATCGGTTGGGCGGATATCGAGGGCAAACCAGTAACAAAAAACCCCGCGAGTTTTTGAGCTCGCGGGGTTTTTTGCTACGTTCTGGCGGAAGAGGTGAGATTCGAACTCACGGAAGGTTGCCCTTCGCCGGTTTTCAAGACCGGTGCAATCGACCACTCTGCCACTCTTCCGGAAGGCGCGATTGTAACCCGAAACGCATCCTCTCAGGCAAGCCCCGGATAGCGAACGCCATGAATCAACGCGCGTCCTTTAAAAACAGCGCCTGCAAATCGTTGAGAAACGCCTGCCCGAGCGGTGTGGGGGCAATGGTTTCGTGGCTGCGCGAAATCAGCCCGCGACGCTCGGCTTCGTTGAGCGCGGATTCGATCGACGTCATCGGCATGCCGGTGCGTTCGATAAAACGATGAACGGGAAACCCTTCCACGAGCCGCAGCGCGTTCAGCATGAATTCGAAAGGCAGATCGGCGGTGCTGATTTCGTGTTCATCCTGCACGGGCTGTTTGGCCCGTGTTTGTTCGATAAACGTTGCCGGGTGCTTATAGCGCGCCTGGCGCAGGATGCGGCCAGGAAATGACAGCTTGGTATGGGCCCCTGCACCAATCCCAAGGTAGTCGCCAAAGCGCCAGTAATTCAGGTTGTGCCGGCTTTGCCGGTGCGCTTGCGCATACGCGGAAACTTCGTAACGGCCATAGCCCGCTTCAGTCGTGCGCGCGTGAATCCAGTCCTGCATGTCGGCGGACTGATCGTCGTCGGGCAGGGCGGGCGGGAACTTGGCAAACAGCGTGTTGGGTTCCAGCGTCAGGTGATACAGCGACAGATGAGGCGGCGCGAACGACAGCGCGGTTTCGATATCGGCCTGGCATTCGGCGAGCGTTTGCTGGGGCAGCGCGAACATCAGGTCGAGATTGAAGTTGTCGAACGTTTTCGCCGCGACTTCGACGGCGCGGCGTGCCTGGGCTGCATCGTGAATCCGTCCTAGCGCTTGCAGATGGGCTTCGTTGAAGCTCTGGATGCCGACTGACAGACGGTTGATTCCACTGGCGCGAAACTGCGCGAATTTGGCGGCTTCAAAGGTGCCGGGATTGGCTTCGAGTGTGATTTCCGCATCGGCGTCGAGCGGCAACAGCGCGCGCACGTCGGACAGCAGCCGGTCCAGCCCAGCCGCCGACAACAGGCTCGGTGTGCCGCCGCCAATGAACACGGTATGCACCTGACGGCCCCAGATCAGCGGTAAGGCTTGCTCCAGATCTGCGCGCAAGGCGTCGAGATAGTCGTCTTCGGGGAAGGTCGCGCCTTTCCACTCGTGCGAATTGAAGTCGCAATACGGGCATTTGCGCACGCACCACGGAAAATGCACATAAAGCGCCAGCGGCGGCAGCGAGGTCAGGTGAATTCGGCCCGGCGAGGTGAAGGCCTGAACCACGTTGCTGCTTGCCCGCAGGTCTGCGCTCGCGCTGGACGGCGTGGATGAAACCGGCTTGATGGGGATCACGCGCCCTCCATCAGGCGTGCCAGCAACTGTTGCAATGCCTGCGCGCGATGACTGTGGCGGTTTTTAACGGCGGCAGGCAATTCAGCTGCGGTCGCGTTGAGTTCGGGCAGATAGAAATACGGATCATAGCCAAAGCCCTGGGTACCGCGTGGCGCATCGAGAATCTGTCCGTGCCAGCGGCCTTCGGCGAGCAGCGGCTCGGGGTCGTCGGCATGGCGCACCAGCACGAGCACACAGTAGTAATAGCCGCGCCGGTCGGTTTCGTGCCGTAGCGCAGCGAGCAACTGGGCGTTGTTGGCCGCGTCGCTTGCGTTGTTTGCGTTGTTTGTGTCGCCGCTTGCACGTTGCGCGTAGCGCGCCGAATACACCCCAGGCGCGCCGCGTAGGGCCGGCACGCACAACCCCGAATCATCCGCCAGCGCCGCTTGCCCCGTGTGTTGCGCGGCATGCCGGGCTTTTGCGAGCGCATTTTCGATGAAGGTCGGATGCGGCTCGTCGGCTTCCGGCACATTGAACTGGCTCTGTGCGATCAGACTGATGCCTGCCGCGCTGAACAACGCCTCGAACTCACGCAGCTTGCCTGCATTGTTCGACGCCAGCACGATCGTGCTGGGGGGATACATTTCAGGCACGCGTGAGCTCCAGCGCGGCGTTTTGCATGGCTAGCAGCGAGGCGATACCGCCTTGCGCGAGATCGAGCAAGGCGGTCATTTCCGTGCGCGAGAAGGGTGCGCCTTCCGCTGTGCCCTGAATTTCAACGAAGCCGCCTTTGCCGGTCATCACGACGTTCATGTCGGTATCGCATTGCGAATCTTCGTCGTAGTCGAGATCGAGTACCGGCTGGCCTTTGAAGATACCGACCGAAATAGCCGCGACTGAATCGATGATCGGCGAGCGGCTGAGCCGGCCGCTGGCGAGCAATGTGCTTACTGCATCATGGGCGGCGACGAAGGCGCCCGTAATGCTTGCGGTGCGTGTGCCGCCATCGGCCTGGATCACATCGCAGTCGAGATGCAGGGTGCGTGCGCCTAGCAGCTCGAGATCGAAGACCGAGCGCAACGCGCGGCCGATCAAACGCTGAATTTCCTGGGTGCGGCCAGACTGCTTGCCGCGCGCGGCCTCGCGGTCGCTGCGTGTGTGCGTGGCACGGGGCAGCATGCCGTATTCCGCGGTGAGCCAGCCTTGGCCGCGATCGCGCAAAAACGCGGGAACCTGTTCGGCAATGCTGGCCGTGCAGATCACTTGGGTGTCGCCGAATTCGACGAGCACGGAGCCTTCCGCGTGACGGGTGTAATGGCGCGTGAGGCGCACGCCGCGCAACTGGTCGGCGCGGCGGCCGCTCGGGCGATGGGAGGTGTCGTTCATGGAGGGAAAGCGCCAGCAGGTGGGAAAGCGCGATTTTACGCTGATCCGTGCGGCATACCGGATCTGCTTGTTGCTGCATCGGTTAGTACGTGGTCCCTGTTTGCCCGTGCGCTGGAACATCATTTCAAAAATGGGATAATGCGCGGTTTTCTGGCCTTGTACTTAAGCGATCTTAAGCGTGCATCAAGCGAATCCAGCGCGCACGAGGCGAGCCGAATTTCCCCCCAGGCCATGCCGTTACAACGGCATGGCCGCCATCAAGAGATACACCATGATCTACAGCATGACGGGCTATGCGAGCGTCACGCGCGAACTTGCAGCGGCTTCGGGCCCAGGTGGCGCGAGTGTCTCGGTTGAGTTGCGTACGGTTAATTCACGTTTTCTTGATCTGAATTTCCGCATGCCGGAAGAAGTCCGCGCGTGTGAATCGACATTGCGCGAAATGCTGATGAATAAACTTTCGCGCGGCAAGGTTGATATCCGTATCAATGTGCAGCGCGGCGAGCAGGGTACGAATGCGGGCTCGGCCAATCGTCAGGCGCTTGACCAACTCGCGCTGCTGGAGCGCGCGGCGCTGGCCGTGTTTCCCGAAGCAGAGCGTTTGCGCGCGGGCGAGATTTTGCGCTGGCCGGGCGTACTGGCAGAAAGCGGTGTAGCCCCCGAGGTACTGCGTGATGCGGTGCTCGCGTGTGGCAAGCAGGCGGTGGCTGAACTGATCGACGCGCGCGCGCGCGAAGGCGCGCAACTGGCCGCGATGCTGCTGGGCAATGTCACGGAGATGGAAGCCATCGTGGCGAAGATCACGCCGCTTGTGCCAGAACTGATCACAAAGCATCAGCAGAAAATCGTCGAGCGTTTGCAGGTAGCGCTAGGCGTGGCGATGCCGGAAGGGACGGCGAGTAGTAGCCTCTCGCGCGAAGAGATCGCCGAGCGTATTCGCCAGGAAGTCACGATGTACGGCATTCGCATCGACATCACGGAGGAGCTCTCGCGTTTGAGCGCCCATCTGAACGAAACGCGTCACGTGATCGAGAAGGGCGGCAAGGTGGGCAAGCGGCTCGATTTCATGATGCAGGAGTTGAACCGCGAAGCAAATACACTGGGTTCAAAGGCTGCAGCGAAAGAGCTGGCGGATTCGTCGATGACGCTCAAGCTGCTGATCGAGCAGATGCGTGAGCAGGTACAAAACCTTGAATGACCATGGAGCCACGCAAATCATGACCGATATCTCACGTGATTCACGTGACTCGCACGATGGCCGCGAGAGCAGCGCGCGGCGCAACCCTTATGCAGGCGTTTATCCCGGTAACCTGTTCATGGTGGTAGCGCCATCCGGCGCGGGCAAATCGACGCTTGTCAATGCCTTGCTGGCACGCGACGCGGCGATTCGCCTGTCGATTTCCTACACTACGCGCGCGCCGCGTCCGAAAGAGCAGGATGGCGAGCACTATCGCTTCACCAGCGTCGATGATTTTCTCGCGCGTCATGCCGCGGGCGAGTTTCTGGAAAGCGCCGAAGTGCATGGCAATTACTATGCGACGTCGCGTCTGTGGATCGAAGAGCAGATGAAAATGGGCCATGACGTGCTGCTGGAAATCGACTGGCAAGGTGCGCAACAAGTGAAGAAACAGTTTCGCAATGCGGTCGAAATTTTTATTTTGCCGCCGTCGCTCGAGGCGCTTGAAGAACGTCTGAAAAAGCGTGGCCAGGATGAACCCAACGTGATCACACGACGCCTGCTTGCAGCAGGCAGTGAAATGGCTCATGCGGCCGAAGCTGAGTACGTGGTGATCAACGAGAACTTCGAACGTGCACTCGGCGAGCTGCAATGCCTGGTCGCGGCGACGCGTTCGCGCTTCGCTTCGCAGTACGCGCGGCATACCGGGCTTTTTGTGCAACTGGGGATTCACCTGCCGCAAGCAGGAACGTCAGGCGCTTAAGGTAGAATACGCAACATTCTGAGAAGGAATTTCCAACATGGCTCGCATTACTGTCGAAGACTGTCTTGAACAGATCCCGAATCGCTTCGAACTGGCACTTGCCGCGACTTATCGCGCACGCCAGCTCGCCCAGGGCCATACGCCAAAAATCGAAAGCCGTGACAAGCCGACCGTCGTCGCACTGCGCGAGATCGCAGCTGCGCTGGTTGGTGTTGAAATGCTCAAAAAAGTGCCTGTCTAAGACGCGTTGCGCCTGTTGTGCTGTGTTGTGCAGTAACGCAGCAGTAACGCAGTAACCCATGGCGCGCGTGCGGACCGGCAAGTCACCTGTAACGGAGGCGAACATGAGCACCACCCCGTCGCCTTCCGCTACCGATATAGAGCGCGAAGCCGGTTCTTCCTCGTCTGCACGCAAGTACATTGATGCGGTTCTTGAACAGTCGTTTCGCCACCTGTTCGGGCCGACCGCAACGCCGGAGCAGCCGCGCCGGCATGACGTCGTTTCGATTGCGCCGCTGACCTCCATGCTTTCGGGCTATCTACTGCCCGAGGAGATCAAGGAGGTCAAGGCGGCGTTCCATTTCAGCGACGAAGCCCATCTTGGCCAGTATCGCCAGAGTGGCGAACCCTACATCACGCATCCTGTTGCCGTCGCGGAAGTCTGTGCGGGCTGGAAGCTTGACGTCCAGTCGGTCATGGCGGCGTTGCTGCACGACGTGATGGAAGACCAGGGCGTGAGCAAGACGGAACTGGCTGAGCGTTTTGGCCCGAAGGTGGCCGAGCTGGTGGACGGCTTGTCCAAGCTGGACAAGATGGAATTTCGCAGCCGCGAAGAAGCACAGGCGGAAAATTTTCGCAAGATGCTGCTGGCGATGGCGCGCGATGTGCGGGTGATTCTCGTCAAACTGGCCGATCGCTTACACAACATGCGCACGCTGGGTGCGGTGCCGCCCGAAAAGCGCCGCCGTGTGGCCCGCGAAACGCTTGATATCTACGCGCCCATTGCTCACCGGCTAGGCCTGAACAATACCTACCGCGAGCTGCAGGATTTGAGCCTCGCCAACTTCAACCCGCACCGTTACGCCACGCTTGAAAAAGCGGTGAAGGGCGCACGCGGTAACCGGCGTGAGGTGGTTGGCAAGATTCTTGAAGCGGTGCAACGCGCCATCGTGGAGGCGAAGCTCGATGCCGAAGTCACGGGCCGCGAGAAAACCATCTTCAGCATCTACAAGAAGATGCGCGACAAGCAGTTGTCGTTCTCGCAGGTGCTGGACGTGTATGGTTTTCGCGTCGTGCTGGATAGCGCACTCGAATGCTATACCTGCGTCGGTGCACTGCATGCGCTCTATAAGCCCGTACCTGGCAAGTTCAAGGATTACATTGCCATTCCGAAGATGAACGGCTATCAGTCGTTGCATACGACGCTAGTCGGGCCTTTCGGTGCGCCGATCGAGTTCCAGGTGCGCACGCGCAAGATGCACGAAATCGCTGAAGCCGGGGTGGCGGCGCACTGGCTGTACAAGAACGGTGGCGCCGATCTGAATGATGTGCAAAAACGCGCGCACCAGTGGCTCAAGTCCTTGCTCGATATCCAGAGCGAAGCGGGGGACTCCAGCGAGTTTCTCGAACATGTAAAGATCGACCTCTTTCCTGATGCGGTTTATGTGTTCACCCCGAAGTCAAAAATCATGGCGCTGCCGCGTGGTGCGACCGCGCTGGATTTTGCCTATTCGATTCACAGCGATCTCGGCAACCAGTGTGTGGCGGTAAAGATCAATAACGAATTGCTGCCCTTGCGCACTGAACTAAAAAGCGGCGATATCGTTGAAGTCATTACCGCACCGTATTCGAAGCCGAACCCGGCATGGCTAGGTTTTGTGCGCACCGGTAAGGCGCGCTCGGCGATTCGCCATTATCTGAAGACGATGCGGCTCAATGAATCTGTGCAACTGGGCGAGCGTCTGGTTGAGCAAGCGCTGAAGGGCTACGGGCTGGCGCTGGCGGAGGTGACGCCAGAAGTCTGGGACAAGCTCGTGCAATGGACGGGCAACAAGAGCAGTCAGGAAATTTTTGCGGATATTGGCCTTGGCCGGCGCGTTGCCGCAGTGATGGCTAAACGCATTGAAGTCCTGATGAGTGGCCGTGATGCCGATGACGATAGCAATCGCGGTGAGGCCAGTCAGGCCTCGTCTGTTCCGCCGGTGGCTATTACGGGTACCGAGGGCATGTCGGTTCAGCTTTCGGCCTGCTGCCGCCCGATTCCTGGCGATAGCATCATGGGTTACATCGGCATTGGTCTTGGCATGGCGATTCACACAACCGATTGCCGTGTTGCGCAACGCATTCACAAGCGCGATCCGGGACGCTGGATCGACGTGGCGTGGGCGCCTCAGCCTGGGCGCCTGTTCGAGGTCGCGGTGAAAGTGCTGGTCAAGAATACGAAGGGCGTGTTTGCT
Source organism: Paraburkholderia hayleyella (assembly GCF_009455685.1). Lineage (NCBI taxonomy): Bacteria > Pseudomonadati > Pseudomonadota > Betaproteobacteria > Burkholderiales > Burkholderiaceae > Paraburkholderia > Paraburkholderia hayleyella. The sequence goes on from NZ_QPES01000001.1 coordinate 1,016,358, forward strand.
CGCGTCGCTGCCGATATTACCTCGGCGGATGCCAATATCGTTCACATTGCGATGGATGAAGATTTATCGCAGGAATCAATGGTATTGCGTTTCGTGATTCAGGTGGCTGACCGGGTGCATTTGGCCAACGTGATGCGCCGTGTACGGACCAACCCGGACGTGATGCGTATCGCACGTGAGCGGCCGAGCGACGAAGGACATCATCGTCAGGACGGCGGGATGCGAATTGACCGGGAGCGGGGCGATTACTGATCAGGAGCACGGTGACAGGTCGCGCTGGGCTAGATTGGCATGCCGTCCCTACTCGCTTTATGCAACGGAATGGTCCCCAGACAACCCGCCCAGCCTTCCGGATTTCCCGTTTTTGTTTACCGCCACGCTTCTGGCTGCGCTGACCTGGCGACCAGCGCCGGGGCGTTTTTAATTTTTTCCGTAGCATGTCTGATCGCGTGGATCAGATCGGGTGCGAGGTAATCGACACCCGCCATACTCAGATGATTGGTATCGCTAAACAGCGCCTGGCCATCTCTCACTGAAAAACACTGATCTGGCAAGCACAATAACTTGAATGGGTCGACGTTAATCACGTTCCCGGATTCATTGGCCAGTGAAACAATTTTTTCGCCATGACTGGCAATATCGGTCTGCCCTGACCGGGGTACGGTCCACTCGGGAATCGAACGCCCGGCTTGAAATTGACGCCGTGCCCATGCCTGAGGCACGTCTTCACGAGGATTGGGCACGATCCCTACCAGTACAAGCTGGCCACCTCTGGAGGCCAGTATTTGCGCGATTTTCTTAATCACGCCCCCTTCATAATCCGGATCGTAACGTTGCCAGTCGCCCGCTATAACGGCGAGGGTAATCGAAGGCGTTTTTTCGAAATAATCAAAAACGAAATTCGCGTAGTGTTCACATCCGGAAAAAATCTCCGCGCCGGACCCTTTAAAAACTTTGCCACTAAACGGCGGACATCCGCCTTGCGTGGCAACGATGCCGCCAAGCCCTAGCGTACTGGCAGCCTGATCAACAACCGGTTGCAGCCGGTCCGCAAACGAATCACCCCATAGAATTAACGTGGGAGGCGAGTTGTGCCGGGATGTGCCGATATGACAAAAATCTCCCGCTGTTTTTTTCTCTCCATCCACGGTTCGCATGCATTCTGTCGAACGGGGGTTGCCATTGTTCATGGCAGGTAAAACCGGTTTTAAATATTCCGGTAAGCGTTGCGGCCATCCATTCGTGGCAGATATGGCACCCGAAAACGAAAATGCTCCGGCAATACATATCAGCGATGCAGTAACGAAACGTCGCTGGCCGTGTGTCTTGTCATGAAGACGTACGGGCTGCTCAATAAATTTGAACGATAGCCAGCCCGCCACACCCGTCAACAGCATTAATAAAGCGACTTGTTTGCCTTCCGGGTTGGTGCCTGTACGTTCACGGAAGGCAAGCAAAATGGGCCAATGCCAAAGATAAACGGAATATGAAATGCGCCCGATAAACTGCAAAAACCTGAATGAAAGCATTCGGGTAACAACGGCGCTACGAGCAAAAATCACCAAGGCAGCTCCACCAACGGGAAGTGCTGCGCGCCATCCGGGATACGGTGCGGTTCCCTGAAAAACAAATATGCTGCCGCATAACAGCGCTAGGCCGATGAAAGAAAGAAAATTCGCTATCTGGTCGTTGCATTTTTTCATGCCATAAACAGCAACGCCTGCACCAACCATGAACTCCCATGCACGCGACCAAAGTAGATAAAACGCCGAACTCTGATCGATCTCTGTTCTCCAGACACACCACGCGAAAGAAGCCAAACCCAGCCCCACGAACATGGCGGCTCCAGATGCGCGTCGCTGACGGTTCGCCGGCCAGAAGACGCCGCATAACACTGCAAAGCCGAGATAAAATTGCGACTCCACAGCTAATGACCATGTGTGTAAAAAAATGTTTTGCTCAGCTAGGGGTGCAAAATATCCGGTTCTTCCGTTGAGGATGTAATTCGAGCGCATGATCAGAACCGACGCCCCATCACGGACCAGGCGGTTGTAGTTGCCCGGCAGATAGAAAAAGCCCGCCCAGATCAGGCAGGCGACCGTTACGACAGCAAGGGCCGGGAAGATTCTTCGTAGCCTTTTCAGTAAAAATTGAACCGCCGAGAAGGTTCCGGCTTGCAGATCCTGATAAGCAATCGATGTAATCAAAAATCCGGAAATCACGAAGAAAATATCGACGCCCACAAAACCACCATGGAACGGCGTGAGACCAAAGTGGTAAAACACCACGGCAATGACGGCAATGGCGCGCAACCCGTTGATATCTTTTCTAAATTCCATAAAACTTTTTGCCGTATCAATTGTGATTTGCTGGATAGCGTTATCGGTAAAGCAAAGTTACGCATTGGATTGGGTGGCTGAGGCCATTTGACATCAAGTGGGAACCCAATCTGGAGCGGTTCATCTTGACATTGAATGTGCGCCGTTTTTCATGCTTTTGAACTGTGCCATATCCGGCACTACCTCACATGCGGCGTAGTGCTCTAAATCACGGGTACTGAAAACGGTTGCTAAAAAATAAAGGGCTTTCCTTGCGGAAAGCCCTTTATGAGTGGTGCGGCTGGCAGGATTCGAACCCACGACCCCTTGGTTCGTAGCCAAGTACTCTATCCAACTGAGCTACAGCCGCACGCGAAAGCGATGTATCAACGTACTTCAAAAATTTTTAAACACGGCAGCGGCCTGAAATAAAATGGCCTTCCCTCAGGAAGGCCACTTCAACAATAAGTGGTGCGGCTGGCAGGATTCGAACCCACGACCCCTTGGTTCGTAGCCAAGTACTCTATCCAACTGAGCTACAGCCGCACGCAGAAACGAGATTATAGCAAACTTGAAAAAAAAGAAAAGCACGAAAGGGCAATTTGCTTCATCGTGCTGCTTTGCTTAACGATAACCGGCGGCGGCTTGGCTGCGAGGGTGGATGACGATGAATAAAGCGTTTGTTAAGGAGTCGAGCGAAGACAATGATGACGATCGGGATATCGCCCAGCCCGAGATGCCTGCGGGTGCGAAAAACTATATAACGCCCGCAGGCTACCGGCGCTTGCGCGATGAACTGCTTCACCTGATCGACGAGGCACGGCCCGAAGTGGTGCGGCTGGTGTCCTGGGCGGCATCGAATGGCGATCGTTCGGAAAATGGTGACTATATCTATGGCAAACGCCGGTTACGCGAGATCGACCGGCGCATCCGCTTTTTGACGAAACGTCTTGATTTGGCTGAGGTGGTCGAGAGCAGCCGCCAGGAGAATGTCGACCAAGTCTTTTTTGGCGCGACCGTCGATTACGCGGCACCTGATGGTGAGTTGCAGACGGTGACCATCGTTGGCGTCGATGAGGTCGATCTGGACCACGGACGGGTGAGCTGGATTTCCCCGGTAGCGCGAGCGTTGCTAAAGGCCCGGATTGGTGAGCGGGTCGTGTTGCATACGCCGGCGGGTCAGCAGTTCATTGACGTGCTGGACGTCAAATATCCTGCGCCGGATGCTGCCACTTAAGTTGGCCTCACAAGATGTCTCGGGTGGCTAGGCGTTGCGCTCAAGTAGCGCGTGGATCTGGTCGAGAATGCCTTCCCGTTTCCACTTCAGATATTTCGTATAACAGGTCTGTTGGGGAGGGAAGTGCGATGGCAGATAAAGCCAGCGTTCGCCGCTGTCTTCAATCCAGTAGATGGCATCCAGTACCGCACGAGAGTTAATGGCGGGCCGCCCGCTGCTTTTGCGTGGCTCCGTTCCGGGTAGAAGGTGTTTGATTTTGGTCCACTCTTCATCGGTGAGCCGGCGAATGCTTTCCTGGTTCAATGACCTTTCTCCCTCCATGTTTATCTGGATCAGAAGTGTGGCCATTTGTCGTCCCCTCATCGTCCCCTTGCTGCTCTCGTGGTGTTCGTGGTGCCACTCAATGCTTGGGGCATAGGCCCAGAGACACGCGGATATTGGGTCGATAGTCAGGCTCTGTCTGCGATTCCGACAGATAAAAAAAACCCCGCATTTGAAAAATGCGGGGTTTTTTGCAACCGGAAACTGTTATAGATAACGTTTTCCGGCGCAAGTCCAGCTAGCTGGCTTAGAAGCGGTGACGCATACCGGCCGTCACAGCGATTTGCTGGTTGGTCGATGATGCAGCGCCCAGACCATTGATGTTCGCATTCACGCCCGAACCTTCGTTGGCGCGTTGATATTCGCCTTGCAGGTAAATATCGGTGCGCTTCGACAGCGAGTAGGCTGTTTGCAGGTTGAACTGGTTCCACTTTGGACGGATGCCAGAGATGCTGGCTTGCGTGTAAGTGTATGAACCCGCCAGGCTGAGTGCCGGTGTAATGGCATAACGGCCGTTAACTTCAAAGTTCTGGAAGTGTGCGCTGTCATTCACGAGGCCAATGCCGCCCGGAATGCCTGAAGCGCTGGCGCCGATACCAACCAGTTGCGACAGGTTGGTTTGCGTATAGACCAGGCCAGCCGTTGCCGGGCCGAACGCGTAGCTTACACCTGCGCCCCATGTTTGCTGACGGGCTGCGGTGAACGTGTTGTCACCCGCTACTGCGCCACCGGCATTCGAAATGTTCGTCGCGCCCGGTGCGAAGCTGTTGTTCAGTTGCAGGTAAGCAGCAGCGACGTTCAGGCCGCCGTAGTTATACGATGCGCCCGCGCTGTAAGCACGGTTGTTGGCAAAGCCGCCTGCTGCGTTCGAGAAGCCGTACTGGGCACCAAAACGGAAGCCCGAGTAGTTTGCGCTTTGGAACTTGACCGAGTTGTTGATGCGGAACGAGTTGTTCAGGTTGTCGTTGTCAAACGGGTGAGCGAACTGCGTGCCGCCGTATTGCGTGCCGGTCAGTGCGAGTGGAGCCAGATAGTCCACCACGCTGTCGTATTGACGGCCAAGAGACACGGTGCCAATGTCGTTGCTCGACAGACCAACGTAGGCTTGACGGCCGAACTCACGACCATTTTGGCCGAGGGTACCGTTCATGATCGAGAAACCGTTTTCCAACACGAAGATGGCCTTCAGACCGCCACCCAGATCTTCAGCACCACGCAGGCCCCAGCGGCTACCATTGACTTGGCCGCTTGTTGCTTGCCAGTTCGAATGACCATTCTGGTTGTTTGTGTAAGTGATACCAGCGTCGATCAGGCCATACAACGTCACGCTGCTTTGTGCTTGAGCTGCTGAAGCAAAAACGCCCGTCAGGGCTGCAACCAGTAGTGTCTTTTTCATCTTTGTAACTCCGAGAGCAGGGGTGAGCCTGGAAAGCTCAGGCTTGAGGGAAACTATCACGCAGGCGTTAGAGATGCTGCGGTGAACCTGCGTGATTACGCGTGTTATTTCAGCGCGTTCGTTTCCGGACAGGCAGAGTGTAGTGACGGGGCTGCAGCAAGGGAGCTTCCGATTTTCGCAATAAAGTATTCCAAGATATGGAATGCATGGGGTGTTGATCTAACCAGTTGATAAATAAGAGAAATTAATTTTTAAGATAGTTTTTTGAAACGTGTCAACCGCTGGGCGTTGTGTGCTTGCTACATCGGCAGAAATAGGGATGCAATAGGGAAAAGCATAAAAATATTGTTGCCATATACAAAATAGAAGTTTGCAAATCAGCTGGTTTATCCGGATGCAGCCGAACTCCATACTGTGCTTGCTGCTCTGACCGGCAGCCTTTTTCATCTAGAAATATCTCCATACCTTGCACGCGCGACCCTCCAGTCGCGCTTTTTTTGCGCGCGTGCCGCGGCGGCGATCACCATATTGTGCTGGCTCGGCTGTGTGGTTTATCACGGCTCACAGCAAGTTTTTTTTTGCATGCATAGTCAAGCCATCGCGCATCACATTGAAATGGTCGACATGACCTATGTGTATGCCGATAAAAAGACGGTTCGTTTAGCGAAGAAAAATTCCATGAGGTGATGCATTCGGGTGCAATAAAATCACGGTTGAAATATTCGTAATGCTGTATTGCGTCGCGCCAGGATTTTTCACTCGCTTTTACATACAGAGGGTGGCGTGCTCGTGATTCATGCCGGTTGCATAACAACTTGCGTCAGGCGAATGGCGTAACTAAAAATTTTCTTGACGGACGCGGAGTCTGGGCCGTATAACGTTTCAGCTGCATTTGCGCTGTCATGCTTGGCAGATATTATTTGCCATGAGCCTTCGGGGAACGGAAGGCACGCCGCGCTATCAGCATGAGGGCATTGCCTGTTTTAATTAAAATTTCGAGGGAAACTGCATTATGGAAACTGGTATCGTCAAATGGTTCAACGATGCTAAGGGCTTTGGCTTTATTACATCGGACGCGGGTGGCGACGATTTGTTCGCCCATTTTTCAGAAATTCGCACAGAAGGTTTTAAGTCATTGAAGGAAAGCCAGCGTGTTTCTTTCGAGATCAAGGCAGGCCCGAAAGGCAAGCAGGCTGCTAATATTCAGCCGCTGTAATTTTTCGCGGAATTCTGGTCTGCCGCTAAGTGATTAGCGGCATGATGCAAAAAAAGCCCCCGGTTAGCCGGGGGCTTTTTTTTGCATTATGCGCTTCATCCTGTGCGCATGGCATTGTGCAGCACGCATGCTGGTGAGGATGACAACTGGTGCATACTGGCCGTCTTTCCGAGCATGCTTTAAAACCTCCTTATTTTCATGTCTGAACCACTTTTGCAGATTGCGGCAGTTGATGTGCCGATTGTCTTCGTCGATCTTGAAACCACCGGGGGAGCTGCCGCTAGCGACCGGATCACCGAGGTGGGTGTCGTCGAACTGGGCCCCGCTGGCGTTTCACGCTGGAGCACGCTGGTTGATCCGCAACAGCCGATTCCTCCGTTCATTCAGCAATTGACAGGGATTACTCATGAAATGGTTCAGGGCGCGCCTACTTTTGAAATGATTGCCGCCATGCTTTTTCAAAGACTGGACGGTAAGCTGTTTGTCGCGCATAACGCGAGCTTTGATCGCGGCTTTTTGCAAAGTGCTTTCCGTCGCGCGGGGTTTTCATTCAATCCGGATGTGCTGTGCACGGTCCGCTTATCACGCGCGCTGTTTCCCGCAGAAAAACGTCATGGTCTCGATGCGCTCGTTGAGCGCCATGCACTGCTGCCTTCCGATCGGCATCGGGCGCTGGCAGATGCTGATTTGCTCTGGCAGTTTTGGCAGCGGCTCCATACATTAGTGCCGGTTGATGTGTTGCGTGCGCAGATCGAGCGTACCGTGCGGCGTTTCAGGCTGGCGGGTGAGATCACCGAGACCATGCTCGATGCCGCCCCCACCGGGTGCGGGGTGTATGTGTTTTATGGTGAGAATGACCTGCCGCTTTATGTTGGACGTAGCGTCCGTGTGCGCCAGCGTGTGCGGACACATTTGAGCGGTGAGCGCCGTTCAGCGAAAGATTTGCGATTGGCGCAGCAGGTGCGACGTGTCGAATGGCGTGCAACCGGTGGGGAGCTGGGGGCGTTGCTGACGGAAGCGCAATGGATCACGGCGCTGCGCCCGAGCCACAACCGCAAGGTTCGTGCGGGAAAAGGGGACCCCGTCTGTGCGCCATGGCCATTTGATGGCGCGATTGTTTTCGAGGAACAGGATGGACGCAGCGCAGCTGCACCGATATTTCATGTGGTTGATGCGTGGTGTTACGTGGGACATGCCACTTCACTCGATCAGGCCAGAGCGCTATTGGCGCGTAGCCCTTCAGGCCGCTTTGAATTGACCACATACCGAATCTTGCAAACGTATCTGGCGCGCGGCTTGCGTGTGACGCCACTCAGTCAGGCTAAAACTGGGCTAGTGCCAGACGGATTGGCGAGGTGACCTCCGGTTGCGTGTCGGAACACACGAAAAGTACACAAAAAGTTATTTATCCCAGTGCGCCGACGCCACCTGTCTCGCAGATATGGCTGAGCGCCTGGTTGAGTGCGGTGGTATAGCGACTGTCGTCTCGCGTCAATGATTTCCAGCCCGTCAGACTTTGTGCGATTCGTGATGGGCAATCAGCGGCTGTCCGCAAATCTTGCAAGCGGCTGAGGGCAAGGATCATGAGCGGCGTGAAGCGGTCTAGCCGGTTTTGAATGCTGGCGCTCGAAGCAGGTTCTGGCGCGGCACCCGGCGGCAGATTGCGCCACGTATCGAACAGCGCTTGCCGAAGCCCCCGATTTGCGTCGATCTGATCTTGAAAAAACGTGTGAGCAAAAACAGGGTCCACGCCGCTCGCTTTGGCTTGTTTCTCCACCTCGGCGAATAATTGCGCTTCATGCTGACGCGTGGCAACCGACGGGGAAGCGCTCTGAGAGCGGGCTCCGCGGTTAGCCCATTCCAGGCGTGCGAGCGGTTCAGCGAGTGTCAGACGTTGCGAGACAAGGGCGATGAGGCTGGTCAACGCGCTCTCATCGCTACTCGCGTGAACGGCTGGGCAAGCCAGGAAAAGGCCTGCACACAGTACAGCCACGCGGCGTGCGTGAGCGTGAAAAAAAGACTTCATGAGAACGGCCTGTGTGAGCAAAGGCCGGGCTCATAAAAAGCCACGACAAAACTTTGTCGTGGCAGCGCAAGTACCGGCTTATAAATAAACAAATATCGAATTACGGGTGCCAGGAAGCGGCTTCGTTTTTATAAAGCCGGGACGTTAACTTTCTTGCCTGATGCCGTAAGTATTTTTAAATAAAAAATTCATAATGTTGTTATTTTTGTATTGGTAACTTGCGTTGCTCATCAAAAAAAGCACGTACGTGCTCTGGCAGCTCGGCCCCTAAAAATTCAACACCGACCGGTTCTGGGTCGGCGTTGAGTACCTGGTGTGGTGGGGGAGCTTTGGGTGACTTGGCATCCATGATCTTTCTCCTGTGTGGAGCGATTATCGGCCTGGCTCGCCGTTTTACGCTAGTGCGATAACAAAAGCCTACATTCTGTGTTGCATTAACCGCACAGTTCCAGGTGTATCAAATTAGATTAAAGAAAATATGACAATTATTGTTATTGGATTGTTGTTTCGCGCGGATGCAATGACATTCAATGACATTGTCAGGATATGTATTTATCTCGCAACGTTTGAAGCAGCAAAACCCGTTTGGGGTTCAGTTCTTGTGTCGTGCTACATGCCTTTGCCACGGCGACAAGCTTGGGCTCTGATCTACAGCCGCACCCTATTACTACAACCACGGCGGTACCAGGCTCAAACTGCAAGGACCAAAGATCGTGCAATACAGGATCCAGGATCCTGTATTTGGCCCTTTGACCGTGCGATTTTTAACCGGTCAACTGTGCGAGGGCATTTTGTCCAGGTTCATACAGACAATTTCAAGATGCTTGTCTCTGAAGAAAACTTAGTATTCACGGCATTTTTCCGCTGATGGGACCATCTGAGGATGAAATGGGATTGCCGCGGTCGCACCAGACATGCGCTGTGGCATAGGTAATTCTTGGAGGAGACTCTGGAGAGATTTGATGAGAAAGCGAGGTAGGGTCGTGGCGAGTGCGGCGGGTTTATTGGCCGGCATTGCGCATGCACAAAGTGGTGTAACGCTGTATGGGGTTGTGGATAGTGGTATCACTTATCAAAGCAGTCAGACCAAGCTGGGCTCGACAACGGGTGGCAAGGCGAACGTGAGAACGACCACAGGTTCCTGGGCGGGTAACCGCTTTGGCCTGAAAGGCGCGGAAGACCTGGGCGGCGGGACAAAGGTTATTTTTCAGCTTGAGTCAGGTTTTAACCTGAACACGGGTGAGCATCAATACAACCAGGCGCTCTTTGGCCGCCAGGCTTGGGTTGGGTTGACGCATCCGGCCTATGGCACGCTGACTGCCGGGCGGCAATACACCTCGTATTACAGTCTGCTTTCGGCTTATAGTCCGACGAACTGGCTGACGGGGTTCTACGGCGCACATCCAGGCGATATCGACGGGCTGGATAGCCTTTATCGCACGAACAACGCGCTGGTTTATACATCGCCCAAGTTGTACGGATTCACCGTGAGCGGTTCGTATGCCTTCGCGGGCATTCCAGGCAGTGTGAGTCAGGGATCGACATGGAGTGGTGCGATTCAGTACACCAATGGGCCGGCCGGAATTGCAGCGGGTTTGACTCGCAGTAATAACGCTACGCCTGGCGGTGGTGTTTATAGCGCTGCATCGACAACGCATTCGGGAGGACAGCCTGGCTTGTCCGCGCTGACGAACGGCTATCAGAGCGCACAGGCGCAGCAACGCTTTGCCGTGACAGCGGGTTACAAGTTCAGTTCAACATGGGATATGGCGCTGTCTTATTCGAACGTGCAATACATTCCAGGCGTCGCCTCGAAATACACCGATACGGCTATTTTCAATACCGCGGGCGCGGTACTGCACTGGAAGCCTGACGTCGCGTGGGATTTTGCCACTGGCTATAGCTATACATGGGCGACTCAGGCGAATGGCATCAAGAACGCCGCGCAATATCACCAGGTCACATTGTCCGAGTACTACACATTGTCGAAGCGCACGGGCCTGTACGCGTTACAGGGGTTCCAGCGGGCCAACGGCCAGACGCTGGGCACTGCAGGCGCGGGCAAGATCATCGGTGCGACCGCAACGATCGGCGATGGGTTTCAGTCAGCGCCTGCATCGTCAGCTAGCCAGTTCGCGGCCAGCGTGGGGATTGTTCACCGGTTTTGACGGGGCAGACTGACTGACCGGCTAGCACGGGCGGCCTGTATGCGGAAAGCTAACCTTGCGTGAACTGAACTGCCTTCTCCCCGAAGTTGGAAGGTTCAGGAAGACTGGACGGCGAAGGGCTGGGTTCTGTACTGCACGGACTCAGCCCTTTTAGTTTCAGGCGAGCCTTATGGCTTGTGCGCAGCCGGACGGTAGCAACAAATGCGGGTTTGCGTTGCCCGGATTTGCCCGGATTTGCCAACACCATGCCTGCATGGCTACAAAAAGCAAAAAGCCCAGCCGGATTGAACTGACCCCCAAGAGTTGGACATAACTCCAATCGTTGGGGGTTTTTTCATGACGAAGTATGACGAGGCGGTTAAGCTCCAGGTGGTTCAGGAGTATTTAGATGGTCGAGGCGGTTTGCGGCACGTGAGTCAGAAGCACGGAATTGGCTATTCGGTGTTGCGGCGCTGGGTGGGCGCTTTTCGGCAACATGGTGAGGCCGGGCTTCGCAAGAAGCACGAAACGTATAGCGCAGAGTTCAAAATGTCGGTGCTCCAGCATATGTGGCGTCACGAACTGTCGTACCAACACACGTGTGCGGTATTCGACTTGCGCGAGGCCAATAGTGTGAGCCGCTGGGAGCGCCAGTATCATGAGGGCGGTCTCGAAGCCCTCAAGCCGCGCCCCAGGGGGCGGCCACCCAAGATGTCACAGCCCAAACAGCACACCCAACCGACGACGCCAGGCGATGAGCGCCCACGCGAAGACTTGCTCAAAGAAATCGAATACCTGCGCGCGGAGGTGGCGTACCTAAAAAAGTTGGACGAGCTGCTCCGGGCCAAGGAGCAGACAGCGCCAAAGAAAAAGCGCAAGCGGTGAGCGTGTTGCGCGAGCATCATCCGCTCGGGGCACTGTTAAGCATTGCAGGCTTGGCGCGCAGCACGTTCTATTACCAGATGGCTGCACGCAAAGCCGGGGATCATCATGCCGAGCTTAAAGCCAGGATTTCTCAGATATTCGCTCGACATAAGGGCCGCTACGGCTATCGCCGTGTGACGGCGGCCCTGCGAAAGGACGGCAGCTTAGTCAATCACAAGACGGTGCAGCGTTTGATGTCGGTATTGCGACTCAAATCGCTGGTACGGCCCAAGAAGTATCGCTCGTACCGCGGAGAACTCGGTCGAGTCGCGCCGAACTTGCTCAAGCGCCAATTCGAGGCGAGCAAGCCCAATGAGAAATGGGTGACGGACGTCACGGAATTTAACGTCGGTGGCAAGAAACTATATCTATCGCCGGTTTTGGATCTTTATAACGGCGAAATCATCGCTTGGGAAAGTAGCGAACGCCCGGATTTTGCACTCATCCAGGGAATGCTAGATAAGGCATTTAGACGCCTGTCGCGCGGCCAAACGCCGATGCTGCACTCCGATCAAGGTTGGGCTTACCAAATGCGCGCCTACCGGGAGCGGCTCGCCAAGCGAGGTTTGGTGCAAAGCATGTCACGCAAAGGTAATTGTCTGGATAATGCCGCGATGGAGAGCTTTTTCGGAACCCTCAAATCAGAGTGCTTTCGCTTGGCCCGCTTCGATTATGTGGAGCAACTGCGCAGCGCTATTGCTAACTACATCCACTACTACAACCACGAGCGCATCAAGCTAAAGCTAAAAGGGCTGAGTCCTGTGCAGTACAGAACTCAGCCCTTAGCTGCATAACTTAACCGTCCAACTTTACGGGGTCAGTTCAGGATAAGGCTGGGCTTTTTGCTTGAATCTTGATGGTGCCGGAGAGAGGAGTCGAACCCCCGACCTTCGCATTACGAATGCGCTGCTCTACCAACTGAGCTACACCGGCGTCCCGTTACGAGAACCGCGATTATATGGATTTTTTCAGCTACTTGACAAGCCTGACGGTCAATTTTTTGTTTCGAGATGGTAGCGTGTGACGCGTTCCACTTCGTTTTTCGAGCCGAGGAACACCGCAACCCGTTCATGCAGACTTTGCGGTGCGATCTCAAGAATTCGCCTGGTGCCATTGGTGGCCGCGCCGCCCGCCTGTTCGACGATGAACGCCATCGGGTTGGCTTCGTACATCAGCCGCAACTTGCCCGGTTTGTCGGGCGTGCGCTTGTCGGCAGGGTACATAAAGATGCCGCCACGGTTCAGGATGCGATGGACATCGGCCACCATCGAGGCAATCCAGCGTGTATTGAAGTTGCTCTGGCGCGGGCCTTCCTGGCCTTCGAGCAGCTCGCTGACATAACGCTGGACCGGTGGATACCAGTGGCGCTCGTTCGACGCGTTAATGGCGTATTCGCGGGTATCCGCCGGAATGCGCATGTCGTTTTGCGTGAGCACCCATGAGCCGAGTTCGCGGTCGAGCGTAAAGCAGTTCACGCCATTGCCCGTGGTGAGCACCAGCACGGTTTGCGGCCCATACACCGCGTAGCCCGCGGCAACCTGCTGCGTACCTGGCTGCAGAAATGAGGCTTCGGTGGGCTGCTGACCATCGGGGCAGCGCAAGACCGAGAAAATCGTGCCAATCGAAACATTCACGTCGATGTTCGATGAACCATCGAGCGGATCGAACACCAGCAGATATTCGCCCTTTGGATAATTGCTCGGAATCGGGAAGAACGTTTCCATTTCTTCGGATGCCATGCCCGCCAGATTGCCACCCCATTCGTTGGCATCCAGCAAGATTTCGTTGGACAGAATGTCGAGCTTCTTTTGCACTTCGCCCTGCACGTTCTCGCTGCCCGCGCTGCCGAGCGCTTCACCTAAAGCGCCTTTGCTGACGTGATAACTGATCGCCTTGCAGGCCCGTGCCACGACTTCGATCAGAAGGCGCAGATCGGCAGGCAGGTTATTGTTTTCGCGTTGTTGCTCGATCAGGTATTTCGTAAGCGTGGTGCGGCGCTGTAAAGCCATTGCAGGACTCCGGAAAAACGAAAGGGCCGAAAGGGCCGAAAAAGGCCAAGGGAAAATGCGAAAGAATCCGCGATTTTACCCGTCTATGCCGTGAGCCCTGGCGTTTCGTGGTTTGAGCGTCGCATCGTTCGTGTTCAACGCCGTCCACGGCGCTCAAAGCAGCTCGATTTGCGGCAGGCTCACCACGCTGGTTTCGCGCATGATCGAAACGAAATCGGCCGCGTAAGGCCGCGTGGCAAACGCGGGCAAGGTGGCGGCGTATAGCTCGCCTGTGAGTGTTGCGCCTGCCGCCGTCAACACGGGGCGGGCGCTGACGTAGTGTTTGTCGAGATAGGTAGCGACCGCCCATAACGGTAGCGCAGCCACGCCGCGACGGCTTGCCACGAGCTGCAGAATGGCGACGGTGAGTTCGGAGGTGCGGCGGCGCGGTTCGATACCGGCAGGTCTCAGCACCTGGCGCACGATGTCGAGCATATCGTCTGGCACCGGATAGGTGATGAGGGTTTCGTGACGGAAATCTTCCGCGATGAGGTGGGACTGTTGCGCCAGTGCGTGATCGTTACTCACGAGCCCAACGATCTGGAAGCGAAACAGCGGATGATGCGCAACGGCCTCATCGGGATCGGCTTCGGCGACGATCGCCAGATCCGCGCGGTCCTGATGCAGCAAGCCGATCGGGTCAGCGTGAAAGCCTGACACGATATCGAGCTCGACCTCCGGCCAGCGTTGACGAAAGACATCCATCGCGGGCATGAGCCAGTCGAAGCAGGTATGGCATTCCACGGCGATACGCAGTGTGCCGCCCGTGCCGAGCGCGAGGCGGGCAATATCGCGCTCGGCGGCTTCGATCGCGGGCACCACCTCTGCGGCGAGCGCCAGTAGCCGTTTGCCACCGGGCGTAAAGCTGAGCGGCGCTGATTTACGCACAAAAAGCGGCATGCCGAAATGCGCTTCAAGCGCCTTCAACTGATGGGATAGCGCGGATTGCGTCAGACATAAAAGCTGGGCGGCGCGTGACAGGTTGCCGGTATCGCGCAAGGCGGCTAGCGTTTGCAGATGCCGGAGTTCGAGGGGGGAGCGGATCATGGGGCAGGCAATGGAGAGCGGTTACGGATCATGAAAGAAATTCATAATAATTCACAAAAACTTTCGTTTGAATAATAAATCGCTGAAATGAATACTGGCGTCCATCTTTGGAGGACACCATGAGCACTGCACACATCCTGGGTTTTCCGCGCATTGGCGCGGAGCGTGAACTGAAATTTGCCCTTGAGCGCTACTGGCGCGATGGCATGACCGACGCAGGCGCGGCCGCGCTGCGTGAGACGGGCTGCCAGTTGCGGGCGAGCCACTGGAAGACGCAGCGTGAAGCGGGTTTGACCTACGTCACCGTAGGCGACTTCGCCTGGTACGACCACGTGCTGACAACCCTGGCCCATGTGGGTGGCTTGCCGCAACGTTTTGGCTTCGATGCGGCGCAACTGACACTGGCGCAGTACTGCGCGATGGCGCGTGGCAACGCAGCGCAGCCCGCGATGGAAATGACCAAATGGTTCGATACGAATTACCACTATCTGGTGCCGGAATATTCGCCGCAGACGCAATTTGGCGCGGGCGTCGAATGGCTTTTCGAAGAAGTCGAAGAAGCCCATGCCGCAGGCCATCGGGCGAAGGTCGCGCTCGTGGGGCCGTTGACGCTGCTTTGGCTAGGCAAGGCGCGTGAGGGTTTGAGCGACACGCTGAGCTTGCTCGAGCGGCTGTTGCCTGCGTATCAGAGGTTGCTGACGCGTTTGCGCGAACAGGGGATCGAATGGGTGCAGATCGACGAGCCTATTTTCGCGCTGGATTTGCCTGACGCCTGGCGCGCAGCGGCGCCCGCAGCGTATGCCGCGCTGGCGCCGCATGCGCCCAAGCTGCTGTTCACGACGTATTTCGCCGATGTCAGCGAGCATGCCGCATGGCTCAAGGCCCTGCCCGTGGCCGGGCTGCACCTTGACCTCGTGCGTGCGCCCGCGCAACTCGATGTGTTCATCGACGCTTATCCGGCTGACAAAGTGTTGTCATGTGGCGTGGTCGATGGCCGCAACGTCTGGCGCAATGATCTGGATGCAACGCTAGCCCGCCTCACGGCCGCGCGTGAGCGTCTGGGTGAGCGGCTCTGGCTCGGCAGCAGTTGCTCGCTGCTGCACACGCCGGTCGATCTCGGTCATGAGAAGAAACTCGATGCCGAGTTGCGCGCGTGGCTCGCGTTCGCGGTGCAAAAAGTACGCGAAATCGCGCTTTTGCGCGATGCGCTGACTCAAGGGCGCGGTGCGGTAGCCGCTGAGTTCGACGACGCCCGCGCAGCAAGCGCCGCGCGGCGCACGTCGAGCCGGATTCACAACCCGCTGGTGCAACGCGCCCTGGCCGAATTGACCGAGGCGCAAGCCCGGCGTGAATCGGTTTATGCACAGCGGGCACAGGCGCAGCGTGAACGTTTTGCCTTGCCGCTCCTGCCCACGACCACGATCGGTTCGTTTCCGCAAACGGCCGAGATTCGCGCGGCTCGCGCCGCATACAAGCAGGGCAGCCTGAGCCATCTCGACTATCTCGAAGCGATGCGCCAGCACATTCGCCTGGCGATCGACAAGCAATTGGCATACGGGCTCGATGTGCTAGTGCATGGCGAAGCGGAACGCAACGACATGGTTGAATATTTCGGCGAGCTGCTATGGGGCTACGCGATCACCGAAAACGGCTGGGTGCAAAGCTATGGCTCGCGCTGTGTCAAGCCGCCGTTGATCTACGGCGATGTGTATTTGCCCGAGCCGATGACCGTGGGCTGGGCCACGTATGCGCAATCGCTCACCGATAAACCCGTGAAAGGCATGCTGACGGGGCCCGTGACGATGCTGCAATGGTCGTTCGTGCGCGATGACCAGCCACGTTCGCAGACCGCCTTGCAGATCGCGCTGGCGCTGCGCCAGGAAACCCAGGCGCTCGAAGCCGCGCACATCGGCATGATCCAGATCGATGAGCCCGCATTACGCGAAGGCTTGCCGCTCAAGGCGCGCGAACGCGCCGAATATCTCGCGTGGGCGGTGCATGCGTTCCGTGTGGCGTCATCGGGGGTGAAGGACGAGACGCAGATTCACACGCATATGTGCTATTCGGAGTTCGGCGACATCCTGGCTTCGATTGCCGCACTCGACGCCGACGTGATTTCGATTGAAACGACACGCTCGAACATGGAGCTGCTCGATGCCTTCGAAACCTTCGACTATCCGAATGAGATTGGCCCGGGTGTCTATGACATTCACTCGCCACGGGTGCCGACATCCGACGAGATGGCCGCGTTGATTGGTCTCGCGCTGGAGCGGATTGCGCCGCAACGTTTGTGGGTGAATCCGGATTGCGGCTTGAAGACGCGCGATTGGCAACAGGTGGATCCGGCGCTGCTGGCGATGGTCGAAGCGGCGAAGAAAGCCCGTGCCGCGCTGGCGCTGAAACCGAAGAAACTACAACAACCCGCGGGCGCGCTGGTCTGAAGCCTGAGGACGGGCTGGGACGATCAGCGTGAAGGATGGCAATGGGCGCCTGGCATCAGGCGCCCATTGCGTTTTGTCGCGGCGTGAGCGGGATTTACTTCAAGGCTTTTTCCACGATTTCCCGCACGTCCCGCGATTTGGCTTGTGCGGCGACCTTCTCTAGCGCGGCGTGCATGCCCTCGCGCAGAACCGGCGTGAAGCGCCGCCAGAGTTCTAACGAACGTGCTAAACGCGCGGCAACCTGAGGATTGAGCGCATCGAGCGCGATGACCTGCTCCGCCCAGAACGCGTAACCCGAGCCATCCGCGGCGTGAAATTGCGCCGGATTGGCCATGCAGAAGCTGAAGATCAGCGAGCGGGCACGGTTCGGGTTTTTCAGGTTGAACGCGGGGTGTGTCATCAGCTTGCGCACTACGTCGATGACATTCCGCGTGGCGCTGCCGCGCTGGGTTGCCTGTACCGCGAACCATTTGTCGATGACGAGTGGCTGGTTTTCGAAACGGCGATAGAAATCATCGAGCGCGGCCTCGGCCTGGGTGCCGCCGCTGGCTGCCGCGAGGCTGATCAGTGTGACGAGGGCGGCGGCGCGGTCGGTCATGTTGTTCGCTTCGGCGTACTGCGCACGGGCCAGGCGTTCGGCGTCGGCGGTGTCGTCCAGTTCAGCCAGATACGACAGCGCGAGATGCTTGAGCGCACGTTGTCCCGCTGCTTCCGGCGTCGCGGCGTAGGGGCCGGGGGTACGGTTGTGCTCGTAGGCGACGCGCCATTCGTTCCTGAGTTCATGCGCCAGACGCTGACGTACAAACTGTCGTGCCTGATGCACCGCCGCCGGATTCGATTCGGCCATCTGTTCGGCGAGATAGGCTTCGGAAGGCAGCATGAGCGCCAGTTCGCGGAAAGCGGGGGTGAGCGTTGCATCATTCAGCACGCGTGCGAACGCGGCGCTGAAGGCGTCATCCAGTTGCAGCGGTGCGCCGCGTGCGGCTTGCCCGGCGAGCGCGAGCAGCTCACGCGTGGCGAGCCGCTGGCCGGCCTCCCAGCGGTTGAAGGGATCGCTGTCGTGAGCGAGCAGGAATGCCAGTTCGTCCACGCTGTAATCGTAGGCCACGATCACGGGCGCGGAGAAGTTGCGCAACAGCGAGGGCAGCGGCCGCGCCGCAATATCTTCGAAGACGAAAGTCTGCTCGGCTTCGGTCAGTTCCAGCACGCGCGTGGTGCTGGCGGCGGCGTGGGCTTCTCCCGCGAGACGCAGTGGGAGATCCGCGCCACGGGCGTCGATCAGGCCAAGGGCAAATGGAATCAGCAACGGTTCAAGGGGGCGGGCGGCGGCATCGGGCGTCTGCGGGCCTGGCTGCTGCCTGAGGCTGACGCTATAGCGGTATGTCGCAGCGTCGTAGTGAGTGTCGACGGTCACGCGCGGCGTGCCCGCCTGGCTGTACCAGCGCTCGAATTGCGTCAGATCGCGCTGGTTCGCATCGGCGAGCGCATGGCGGAAATCGTCACAGGTCACCGCCTGGCCGTCGTGCCGCTGGAAGTACAGGTCCATGCCACGGCGAAAGCCCTCACGGCCAAAAAGCGTCTGATACATCCGCACGACTTCCGCGCCTTTTTCATAGACCGTCATCGTGTAGAAATTGTTGATCTCGGTGTAGCTTTCCGGACGCACCGGATGTGCCATCGGGCCCGCATCTTCGGCGAACTGCGCCTGGCGCAGCACGCGCACGTCTTCGATGCGCTTGGTCGCGCGCGCCGCAGCGTTGTGCTCGCCGCCCGCCATGTCGGCAGAAAATTCCTGATCGCGGAATACCGTCAACCCTTCTTTCAGGCTGAGCTGGAACCAGTCGCGGCAGGTGACGCGGTTGCCTGTCCAGTTGTGAAAATACTCGTGGCCGACCACGGCTTCCACATGAGCGAAGTCCGTATCGGTCGCGGTTTCGGGGTTCGCCAGCACGTACTTCGTGTTGAAGATGTTGAGCCCCTTGTTTTCCATCGCGCCCATGTTGAAGTCGCTGACTGCGACGATCATGAAGCGCTCCAGATCCAGCTCCAGGCCAAAGCGGGTTTCGTCCCAGCGAATGGCATGGATCAGCGAATCCATCGCATGCCGGGTTTTGTCGAGGTCCTGCGGTTCGACCCAGACTTGCAGCAGTTTGGTTTGCCCCGAGCGGCTGCGAATGCGCTCTTCGAGCGCAACCAGCTTGCCCGCGACGAGCGCAAACAGATAGCAAGGCTTGCGAAACGGATCTTCCCAGCGCGCGAAGTGGCGGCCATCGGGCAGATCGCCCGTTTCGAGCAGATTGCCGTTGGAGAGCAACACGGGATACGCGGCCTTATCCGCGCGCAGCGTGACGTGATAGGCGGACATCACATCCGGGCGGTCGAGAAACCACGTGATGCGGTGAAAGCCTTCCGCTTCGCATTGCGTGAAAAAATTGCCGCCCGAGACATAAAGGCCCGATAGCGTTGTGTTTTGCCCAGGATTACAGCGGCCCACCAGGGTGAGCTCGAACGCGTCTGGCAGATGCTCGAGTGTCAGGCCGTGTTCATGTGCGCGGAGAGCGGTATACGGCGCGCCGTCGAGCGCCGCGCTGACGAATTCGAGTTGCTCGCCCGCGAGCTCGAGTTGCCCGGCTCGCGCCGCATCGGGATTGCGCCGCATGCGCAGCGTGCTGGTGACTGTCGTGCAAGCGGGCGCGAGATCGAATTCAAGTGTGACCGTGTCGATCAAGAAGGGCGGCGGCGCGTAGTCGGCGCGGTGAATCACGGTGGAGGAGGTGGAATCGGCCATGAGCGTCGGAAGTGAAAGAGTGGGTTGGGTCGCCTGAAGCGCCGGGAACGCCGGCGCTAGGCAGCACGATTGCGCTGCAGGCATCCGGACGAGGCGTCTCATTGTACAAAGGCGCGTCGCGCATTGTGCCGTCTGCCTGGCTCAGCGTATTATCTGGGCGCTTCAAGCGAGCGATGATTGCCCTGAAAGGAAGACCATGACACTCCAACGATGGACCCGCCCCATCACCCTCGCGCTAGTCGCGCTGGCTGCCCTGCTATCCGGTTGCACCACCTACGTGACGAGCCAGGTGACGGCATTTTCTGACTGGAGCGGCGCCGATGCCGCCCGCACCTATGCCTTCAACCGCGCCGCAGGCCAGCAAAACAACCTTGAGCAAGCCACCTACGAACAGCTCGTGGCCAATGAACTGGCCACACATGCCTTCTATCAGGTGAAACCCGCTGAGGCGAACTACCTGGTGAAGCTGGCGTATAGCGTGCGTCAGGACACGATAACCGTGGCGCAGCCGGTGTATTACTCCAATCCCTGGCCGTATTACTGGGGCGGGCCCATTGACCCATGGGGGCCTTACGGGCCATTTCCGGCGGGTTATGTGAACCAGAGCTATCCGGTGTTTGCACATAGCCTGAACATCCGGATCGCGGAGCGTGTGAGCGGCAAGGAGGTCTATCGCGTGGAGGCGCGCAACGTCGATCAACAGCCCGCGCTGGTCTACGCCATGCCGTATCTCGTGCGCAGTGCCCTGGCGGATTTTCCGCTGGGTAATGGCGTGGTCCGCACCGTCAGGATTCCGTTGGCGCCTCCTGCCGCTGGCCGCAACGAGGTGCCCGTGGTTACCCCCGCGATGCCCGCTGCACCGGCTTCCGCGGTGAAGACGGTGCAATAGCACGCCAATAGCACGCCAATAGCACGCCAATAGCACGCCAATAGCACGCCAATAGCACGCCAATAGCACGCGGCGGGTGGGCGCCGCGGCAACGTGGGCCTGGCCGCTGCGCGCCTTGACTAAAAACCCACGCCCAAAACCAGCAAGATCCCGAGCACGACAAACATGACCGCCGCGATTCCGTGCACCAGCCTGGGCGACAGCGCATGAGCGAAACGGTCGCCGAGGAGGATCGCGGGCACGTTCGCCAGCATCATGCCAAGGGTCGTGCCGAGCACCACGCCAAAAAAATCATGGAAACGCGCGGCAAGCGCCACGGTGGCGAGCTGGGTTTTATCGCCCATTTCCGCGAGAAAAAAAGTGATGACCGTTGCGCCGAAAACCCCGAGCTGGGTCCGGGTGGCGCGCGCATCGTCGGCATCGAGCTTGTCGGGAATCAGAATCCATAGCCCCATGGCGATAAACGATGCCGCTAGCACCCAGCGCATCGCGCCCGGTGTGACGAGTGCGCCCAGCCAGGCGCCCAGCGCACCCGCGCCGGCATGGTTCACGAGCGTGGCGACCAGCACCCCGAGAATGATCGGCAGCGGCTTGCGATAGCGCGCGGCGAGTACGAGTGAGAGCAACTGGGTTTTATCACCGATTTCAGCGAGCGCGACGGCGCCGGTGGAGATCAGGAAGGCTTGAGTCATTTTTGTGGGGTATCCCCGGGCCGAAATGTGTGCGAGCGACGATCCACGACACACCGGGCCCGATAGCGGTAGTCATGGATCATCGGTCTCGCCAGGCCAGAGGCTGCGGCTGCCATGGCCCGACAGGCCAAGTTTGTTGACAGGCGCCCCCGCAGCGTGCGCGCCAGGTCTCTGAGTGAAACGGCTCAGAAGACGTGGAGCCAGTGCGGGGCGGCTACTCCCCAATGAAGGGCGGAGTCTAGCATGGGAAAGGCTGACGCGCCGACGCGTCAAAAATACGAAAAGCTGTATCGCTGAAACGTTGCCTGGCGGGGATCAGCTCGCGTCGAGCGCCGCGGCTTCGGCTTGCGACCCATGCCAGTGCGCATCGAGCCGGGCGAGCAGCGCGCTGCGCTCGGCGGGAGTGATGAACGATGCCTCGAAGCTGTTGCGCAGCAGTGTATACACCGACGCGTCGTCCAGCCCGAGTGCTTCGGCGCTGGCCAGATAGTTCGCGTTGACATAGCCGCCGAAATAAGCCGGGTCGTCCGAATTCACGGTCACGGCCACGCCCTGGTCGAGCAGTGCCTTGAGCGTGTGCTGGGCCATGTCGTCGAACACGCAGAGTTTCAGGTTCGACAGCGGACACACCGTGAGCGCCACTCGCGTTTGCGCAAGACGGGCGACCAGCGCCGGGTCTTCGATGCTGCGCACGCCGTGATCCAGGCGGTCCACTTGCAGCAGATCAAGGGCTTCATAGATATAGGCCGGCGGCCCTTCCTCGCCTGCGTGCGCGACGCATTTCAACCCCAGCGAACGTGCCCGGGCAAAGACGCGTTCGAATTTCGCCGGAGGATGGCCGGCTTCCGATGAATCGAGCCCGACGCCAATCAGGCGGTGCGCGTATTGCTCAAAGAGTGGCAGGGCGGCATCAAAGGTGGCGAGCGCATCGTCTTCAGGCAGATGGCGCAGGAAACACAGGATCAGCTTGCTGCTCAGACCGCGCGTTTCGGCCTCGGCCAGCGCCCGCTCGATGCCCGCCACGACGGCCGCAAGCGGCACGCCGCGTTCGGTGTGGGTCTGCGGATCGAAAAAGATTTCGGCATGCGCGACATGATCGGCCAGCGCCCGTTCGGTGTAGGCGCGGGTCATGTCGTAGAAATCCTGTTCTGTCAGCAAGACGCTCGCCCCCGCGTAATAGATGTCGAGAAACGATTGCAGGTCGGTAAAGGCATAGGCTTCCCGCAATGCTTCGATGCTGCCGTAGGCAAGCTTCACCCCATTGCGCTCAGCCAGTTTGAAGATCAGCTCGGGCTCAAGCGAGCCTTCAATATGAATGTGCAACTCGGCCTTGGGCGCGGTGGCGATTTTGTTGGCGAAAGCGGTGGTGAATGAAGGGGCTGCGGGGGTGGAGGTAGGGCGCATGACGGGAAGCAGGTCCGGATGAGGGCGAGTGGAAAATCAGCGATCAACGATCAACGATCAACGATCAACGGCGCGTCGTTGTATGGGCCGCGGAAGCCGTGTGGCCGGGCTCATGGGTTTCGTAGGCTTGCAAAAGCTGCGCTGCCGTGGCGATGGCGATGCTTTCGGGCGCCTTGTCGGCGATGCCTGCTATGCCCAGCGGACATTGCATGCGCGCGATCTGCATGGGATCGATGCCCAGTGCGGCGAGGCGCTGTTCGAATTGCTGGCGGCGGGCGTAGGAGCCGAGCAAGCCAAAAAACGCGTAATCGCCACGGCGCAAGATGCACTCGGCGAGCGCGAGGTCGCGCATGTAATCCTGGGTCATGACGACGAAATAGCTCTGCGGCGCGGCTTGCATGACCGCTTGCGTGGCGTCGGAGCAGGCATCGAAGTGCAGGTCGGGATGAGCGTCGGGGGCGTGCAGCATGTCGTCTGGCGGGAATGCCGCGCCGGGCTCATCCACCCAGTGGACCCGGCAGGGCAACGTGGCCAGCACGCGCACCAGTGCGGCGCCCAGATGGCCCGCGCCGAAAAGCTCAATGGCGAATTCGCGGGCCACGAGGGTTTCGGTGAGCAGCGCGCTCGCGTTCGCACTTTCGTTTGCGCTCATGCCTGAGGCGCTGGCGTGGTCCCAGAGCAGGCAGTCGGCGCGTTCGGCACCCGCTTCCGGCTCGGAGAGCAGCACGGCTTCGGCCGCGCTGGCCGTCGTGGCGAAAGCCACGCTGCGCACAGTGGCTTCGCCGTGGGCGAGACGCCGCGCGAGCGTCGTGACCCAACCCAGGTCCCCGATATCAAGCCGTTCGAATGCGAGCACGACTGCGCCACCGCAGCATTGCCCGAGGCTGGGGCCGAGCGCGAAGCGTTCGAGCCGCCGCAGATGCGCGACGCGCATGCCATCACGTAGTAGCTTGCGAGCGGTGTCGATGGCTTTCCATTCGAGATGACCGCCGCCAATGGTGTGACGCGTGGCATCGCGCGTGACGATCATCTTGGTGCCGGCATCGCGCGGTGCGGAGCCTTCCGCGCGCGCGACCGTGACCAGCACCACGGCATCGCCATGCGCTAGCAGTTGTTGCAGATCGGCAAGCCAGGTTTGCATCCGGGGCATTATTTTCTGGGTGGTCTGACGGCAGGTGTCTGCCAGACCGGTTAAGGGCGTGCCGCCTGACGGGCACGATTGCGGTGACGCCACAGGCTCAGCACCAATGGAATAAACGCCAGCACGAAGGCGATAAGCGACCAGCCTGGCAGTGAGATCCCGAGCACTGGCGGATAAAGGGTTTCGCACAGTCCGCCGACCTTGAAGACACTGGGCAGCCAGGTGGCGGGCGGCAGGCTGTCGATGATGGGCTGGAGTGCATCGAAGCCGCAACTGAAGCCAGGATTGGCCTGCACATACATATGGCGCGCCGCGGTGACGATGCCCCCGGCAGCGGCGAGCGCGGCCATCGCTTCGAGTACGCGGACCCCGGTCCAGCTGTGAAAACGCGCTCCCAGGAAGGCGAACAGCGCGATGAGCAAAAAGAAATAGCGCTGCAAAATGCACAGCGGGCACGGGTCTTCATGGCGGACATGCTGAAAATACAGAGCACCGGCGACGAGTCCGAGGCAAACCAGTCCAAGCAGAACTAGCATCAGGCGCTCGTGGCGCAGCGTAGCGGAGGGGTAGTTCATAGATCGCAATGTGACAAAAAGGAAAGAGGGAGGCAGAAAAGACGACCGGAAAAGAGACGGGTGAGCAGGGTTGAGCCGATGCTCCGATGTCTTGGGGACGACGCAATGGGACGATTCTAGCGCGAAGCCTGGTTGTGCTTGCAGCCAGGCTTCGCGCCATCCACGGCAATCGGGTGGATCGGCGCGGCGGATAGGGCGTTGAGCGGGTGCGCTAGCGGATGGTATTGAGCACGGCTTCCACGGCCAGACCGATCGCTAGCAGCGTTTCGTCCTGAAACGGCGCGGCAGCGAGCATCAGGCCCACGGGCGCGCTGCCGTGAGGATGGCACGGCAGAGACAGCGCGCAGCTATTAAGGAAATTAAACACGCTGGGGTTGCGTAGCACGAGCGCATTGACGCGCGTAAATACGCTATCGGCGGCATCGGTATGGGCGAAATCGGCGATGCGTGGCGCAATGATGGGTACCGTCGGCGCGACGAGCGCATCAAAGCGCTGCCACAGCGGCTCAGCGGCTGCCTGCATGGCACGGCGCTCCGCAAGCAGATCGAGATAATCGGCGGCGCTGGCAGGCTGGCCTTTCAGAATGCGGCTTAGCACGCGCGGGTCGTATTGCTGCCGATGCTGCTCGAGTAGCGGCCGCTGCCAGGCATAAGCTTCGATGGGCGAAAAACCGAAACGGTTGATTTCCGGTAACCGTTCCAGCGGCGCAAAACGAATCTCGCTGACAATCGCTCCCGCGGCGTCCAGATGACGTAACGCAGTTTCTATGGCGCGGGCTACGGCGGGTTCGACATCGTCCGTGACGTAATGGTTTAGCACACCCAGCCGCACACCTTCCAGTGGCCGGGCGGCCGGGATTTCAGGGGCGAGATCTGCGAGCAGCCGGTCCAGCAATGCGCAACAGGCGACTGAGACGCCGATGGGGCCATACGAATCGAGCGAAGGCGCAAGCGGCACGCCGCCTTGCAGCGGAATGCGCGCTGCGGTTGGCTTGAAGCCGGTCAGGCCACACAGCGCCGCCGGAATGCGGATCGAGCCGCCGGTATCGCTGGCGAGTGCCACTGCCGCCATGCCATCCGCGACCGATGCCGCCGCGCCCGACGACGAGCCGCCTGCAATCCGCTCAGCGCCTGGCACAGCGCGCTGATAGGGTGAAAGAGGGGTGCCGTAATGCGGGTTTAGACCGAGCCCCGAGAAGGCAAATTCGCTCATGTTGGTGCGCCCGATGAAGACCGCACCCGCGCGTCGTAGCCGCGCAACAACGGGCGCATCGACCCGTGCGGGCGCAGCGTGGGCGAGCACGGTTGAGCCCGCCCGCGTGACTTGGCCTGCGATATCGAACAGGTCTTTCACTGAAACCGGGATGCCCGCCAAGGGTGACAGCACGATGCCCGAGGCGCGTAACTGGTCCAGCGCTGCGGCGGTGGCACGCGCCTCGCGGGCGTTTGATTCAAGGAAGACGGTCGCGCCCTGGCCGGCTGGGTGGCTGATCCGCTCAAGAGCGGTTTCGATCAGGGCGCGGCTGGTGGTGCGCCCGGTGGCGAGATCGGCGGCAAGCTGGGCGAGGGGAGGAAAGGAGGAGGCAATGTCAGGCATAAGAAAACTGGGCAATCCGGTTGTGGACAGGCGGCTCGGGGAGCGATGGGGAGCGGGGCTGGCGCATCACGCGGTTAATAAGGCTAGACACACGGCTAATAAGGCTAGAAACCGCGTCGGCAGGCGCGCCGTGGGTGCATTGTAGATCGGTAACGGATTGTTTTACTGCGGCTGGGGATGCCTCGTGGGTTACCATTTGCTTCCCGAAATTACGTTATGTAAGAAGGAGCGGTTCTATGCATCATGGCCTCGGCTTCATTCAGGATCTGGCGGTGGTGATGGCCTTTGCTGGCCTCGTCACCGTGCTGTTCCATCGCCTGAAACAGCCGGTGGTGCTGGGTTATATCGCGGCTGGGGTGATCATCGGCCCCTACACGCCGCCGTTCCAGCTGATCAATGACCAGCAGACCATCCAGACGCTGGGCGAGCTCGGCGTGGTCTTCCTGATGTTCTCGCTGGGGCTTGAATTCAGTTTGCGCAAGTTGTTCCGGGTCGGTGCGACCGCGATTGTCGCGGCGCTGTCGGAAATTGTGCTGATGCTGTGGGTGGGCTATGAAATCGGCCAGGCATTTGGCTGGAGTTCGATGGATTCGCTGTTTCTGGGTGCGATTCTCGCTATTTCCTCCACTACGATTATCGTCAAGGCCTTGTCCGATCTTGGTTTGAAGCGTGAACGTTTCGCCCAGCTGGTGTTCGGCATCCTGATCGTCGAGGATATCCTGGCGATTGCCATGCTGGTGCTGCTTACCGGCATTGCCCAGACTGGCGAGCTCAGCGCGGGCGTGGCGATGGTGACGCTGGGCAAGCTGCTGCTGTTTATGACGGTGTCGCTCGTCGTGGGCATTTTGCTGGTACCGCGCGCGCTTAACTACGTGGCACGGGCAGGCAGCGATGAGATGCTGCTGGTGGCGGTGCTGGGTTTTTGCTTTGCCTTTTGCCTGCTGGTGATGAAGCTCGATTACAGCATTGCGCTGGGCGCGTTTCTGATCGGCGCGATTATCGCGGAGTCGCGTCACCTGCATCGCATCGAGCACCTGATCATGCCGTTGCGCGACGTGTTTTCCGCGATTTTCTTCGTCACGATCGGTTTGATGCTCAATCCGCGGGTGCTGGTCGATTACGCCTGGCCGATCGCGGTCATTACGATTGCCGTGGTGCTGGGCAAGATTGTCTCGTGCGGCCTTGGCACGTTTCTCGCGGGCAAGGACGCCCGCACGGCGATGCGCGTGGGCATGACCGTGTCGCAGATTGGCGAGTTCTCTTTCATCATCGCGTCGCTGGGCCTGACGCTGAAAGTCACCAGTGCGTTTCTCTATCCGATTGCCGTGGCGGTCTCGGCGTTGACCACTTTGTTTACGCCTTATCTGATTCGCGCGGCTGATCCGCTCACCCAGCGGCTAGGCCGCGCGATGCCGCCGCTGGTGACCAATGTGTTTGGCATGTATGCGCAGTGGCTTGGCAGCTTGCGTCCAGGCAGCGGCGGCCCGACGCTCTTTAGCCTGTGCCGCCGCATCGTCGTGCAAGTGGCGATCAATCTGGCGCTGGTCGCGGCGATTTTTCTGGTGGTGTCGTATAGCGCGCCTTACGCCAGCCCGTGGCTCGTGCGCTGGCTGCCGTCCGAGCCGATGCAACGCGTGGTGCTGTGGGGTGGGGCGTTGCTGTTGTCGCTGCCGTTTCTCGTTGCGGTGTATCGCAAAACCAAATCGCTGGCGCTGTTGCTGGCGGAAGTCAGCGTGCAACCTGCCAAGGCGGGGCGCTTTACGCGAGCGCTGCGTTATGCGATTTCGGATCTGGTGCCGTTGGTCTCGATGGTGGGCGTGTTCGTGCTGGTGGCTGCGCTCTCGGGTGGTATTTTGCCGCCGACGGGCTTGCTGATTGCCGTTCTGGTGTGCGCGGCGTTTCTGGTGATGCTGTTGTGGCGCTGGTGCGTGAAGATTCACGCGGCCATGCAAATTGCCTTGCGCGAGACGTTCGACGAGCAGCCGGACCCCTGAAACCAGGGTGGCATGGACGGGCGGGTTTGCCGTGCTGGAGTGGCTGGCGGATAATCCAGATTCGTCCATTTTTCGTTCGCGCGCCACAGCGCGGCGGTTCAACGTCATGAATGAAAAAACGTCTGATCCGGCTGACGCGCCGCGCGCGGTTTCTGCTTCCCATTCTTCCCCGCCTTCGCCTTCCCCAGGCCCCTCCTCTTCAGCCGTATCAGGCCCGGACAGCGATGCCATCCAGGCAACCCAACCCGATCCAGCGGGTTCGCCCGCCGCCCGCGCGGCGACCGACGAACCCGCTAGCGCCTCGAATCTCACGCCGGAACCTGCTGACAGCAGTAGCACGTTAGCCGGGCGGCAGCGCGATGCTGTTGAGGCGCGGGTATCGGCTGTGGCTGCGACCGCCCGGCAAGAGGCGGCGGTCCGTCGGCAGCCCATGGCTGGGCATGCCGGGCCGGACGCTGGAGGGGCGGCGCCGGTTGCTGCCGCAACGGCAACATCCCTCTCAGCGTCGCAGACGGATGCGGATGCGGATGCGGCTGCGAGCCCGCCCGCCATGGCTTCTACTGCCAGCGCCGGGGGCGCGGCCACTGCTGCGGCACGTCCGGCCGGGACACTCCCCCCCGGGTTTGGCGTGCCGCCCGATTTCGGCGCTCCGAACCCGCCACCGCTTGGCTCGCTGCCGCCTGCGCCGCCGCGCTATCTGAAGCAGACGGATTCCGCATGGTCGGTGTTTGGCCGTATCATCGCGGCCCGCGCCCGCCAGCTCTTCGATCGGGCAGGCCAGCGGATCACGCAGCGCACGCTGCGTATTGGCGTGTCCGCGCGGATTTTTCATCCTGAGCCAGGTGCTAAGGGGCTGCGTGGCAAGACCTTGCAATATCTCGAAGAATCCATTGCGCATTGGGCCATGTCACGCGACGTGCTGGTGTTCATGATTCCGACGGTCGGGCATCAGGGCATGCTGCATCCGAGCAATATCCGCCTGCGCGATTACGCGAGAAATCTGGATGGCCTGTTGCTGCAAGGCGGCGCGGATGTGTCGCCGCAGTCTTACGCGGAAACAGCGAGCCGCCCGGAATGGCCTGGCGACCGTGTGCGCGACATGTACGAACTGGAACTGCTGCACGAGTTCATCGAATCGGGCAAACCGGTACTGGGCGTTTGCCGCGGTTGCCAACTGATTAACGTGGCGTTTGGCGGCACGCTGTACCAGGACATTGCGACCGATGTGCCCACGGCCGATGCGCATGTCAGCGAGCATTACGATCAGCATCGGCATGCGATTCATTTTCCGGATGGTTCGACGTTGCTGAACATGTTTCCTGGACAACGCGATGCCGTGGTGAATTCGATTCATCACCAGGCGGTCAAAACCTTGGGGCGTGATCTCAATATCGAAGCAGTTTCGGCGTCGGATGGCCTGATCGAAGCGGTGCGCTTGCGGCGCGCGCCATTCGTCATGGGGGTGCAATGGCATCCGGAGTTTCACCGCGCGGGTGGGCCGGAGTTGCTCGATTGCACGCCCTTGCTCGATACATTTTTGCGCGCGGCGCGGGAAACCCGTTTTTAAGGACCACTGCGGCGGCAGGCCAGGCGCCTACGGGTATTTCAAAAAAACTGAATCGTTTAATCGTGCCGTTTATGCGTGCCGTTTATGCGTGCCGTTTATGCGTGCATTAATTAGACCCAATGCCTATTGAGTGATTTATCTCGATTTAAAGTGTTGTAGTGAGGCACGTGAAAGTTTCGCGCGATTGCAAATTCGGGTGATAATCCGGAACTGTTTGGGATTCGCAGGGAGCATTGCACGTATGAAGTACCCTTTACCTTCTCTTCTGCGACGCGTCATGCTGTGTGCAACCGCGTGCGCGATGTTGCAGGGCGGCGTTGCCGCCGCACAAGACGCCGATACCATTCCCATGGTTGGCACCCGTCCTGCTATGGGAAGCATGACGCCACAGCCCACCACATCGGCGGTACCGCTTGCAGAAGGCTCTAATGGCGCGCAGGGCGATGTCGCTGAGCTGATGCAACTGATTCACAATTCAAATCTGGTCGAATTACGTACAACCTATAACGGCAGTTATGGTGCGAGCCTGTTTTTCTATCCCCAGGAAATGACGTATTACGCCGCATTATTCCAGGACAAGCATTTTTGGCGCGTGATCAAATCACAGGACGAAGGACGTGCCGAGGCGATTTATGACGGTTTCGTGCGGCAAACGGGGCAACTGGCGGAGGTCGAGATTCGCCGCACCCAGTTGCAGGCACAAAAAGCATTTATTGAGCGGGTGATTGCATTGTCGGAAGATCGTGCGCGCCGCTTGCAGGCGGATATTTCGGTTGCACGCACGCAGCAGGCGAAGGTGAGCGATTACCAGCGTCAGGTACAAGGTCAGGCGGTGGCGCTGAGTGTTGAGAAAGAAAAGGCACAAGGCCAGTTGCGCCAGTTGCAGCGCGAGGTGCAGGTGCTGCAGCGTCAGACCGAAGCCGGTTTGCCTATGCCGCGTTGAGCCGCGGGCCTTCTGGCTTGGTGGCCGAATCCTGATTCGGATTCACCGCGCTTTCACGACGCGCTTTCACGCTTTCGCGCTTTCACGATTAATAGCGTTAGCTTAAAAAAAACAGCCTGGCAAATTCAATTTGCCAGGCTGTTTTTTTATGTTCAAACCGTTGTGAGAGTGGAAGCCGCGGAAGCCCGGAATTTGAGCCGGCACGTGATTACTTCGCAAACTGGTCTGGAATTTCGGTCACACGGCGTTGGGAAATGCTTTGCATCCAGTCGCTGCCAGCAGCCCCGGAAGGCGCACGGGCGGCCGCTCCCGTGTTGGTGCGTGGCAGCGGCGGAGGGGGGGAGCTCGCCTGGGTATTCGCGGAGAGCGCGACTGACGGATAAGAGTTTGTCATCAATGGCGCGGGGGGCGGAGGCGAATACGGGCCGGCTGCCGAATAAGTGGAAGTGGCCTCGGCATGACGCATGGCTCGCGGTGGGATATACGCGGAATCTGTGACGTCGGGTATGACATCCCAGCGCGCGACATTGGCATTCCGATGAATCTTGTGTGGCGCCGCGAGGTAGGTGTCGTCGTAGTAATCGTGACGGGTTTTTCCACGCGTTTTGTCTGTATGGTGTGGGGCACGGGCGGCCATCCGGGTGGCCGCTCTCGTGTCTGTGCGGAATGACGGTTGTTCGGCCAGCGTGGCGCTTTTTTTGACGCGGTTGCTGGCGTGTGTTGAGCGAGGTTTGGCGAGCTGTGCAGCCTTGGCCTGAGTTAATGGTTGCGATTGTGGTTGCGCGGGATGTTGCGTTGCCTCTGGAGCCGTTGGCGTTAACGGCGAGACCGGCGCGGGAGCGACAGCAACCGTTGTGGTTGGGGCCAATGGCAATACGGATTTGCCTGGCGCGGCCGCTTTGGCCGCTTTGGCCGTTTGGGTCGACGCCGAGGCGGGCGCTGGAAGCGCCTGGGCGGTCACGACAGATCCCGACATTCTGTCGGCATGGCTTTCTGGCTGACCGGTTGTGGCGGACGGCACGGTGTCGGACGCTGGCGTATCCAGCACGGTTTTCGACGTTGGCGAATGGCTCAGTGCGAGCCACCCTAGCAGGGCGACGCCACTCAGCGCGCAGACACTGCCTGCGATCACATGACGGCGAGTGGAGGGCGGCGGCATGCTGGCTGGCACGGCCGATGCCATGGTGGACGCGGCTTCTGGTTTCGCCAGCGGCACGATGATGGGCGTGGGCGGTGCTTCGGCCGCAATAGCAGCAGATGCGGCAGCAGACGTAGCGTCATTTCCTGATGGGCCCCACTGGCACATCGCATGCACCGAGCCGGATTCGATGCAAAAGGTGTGCAGCATCGCGGCGTAGAGCGCTTTGAGCTCGGTGCGAAAGCTGATGTTGGGTGGCAGAAGCGACCACTCCTGACCGAATGGCACAGGGATAAGTTCGAGTGGGCGCAGCCGCGGCAGCGCCATGTTGCCTTCAATCAGGGTAAGAGGGACAGTTGTCGACATCGGTCTCTTCGCAGCGCCTTGTTGGGTCTTGTGGCCTCGGGGGGCAGATGTTGACAAAAAACGCCGGCAGACAAGGCGAGGATGCGCTCGTTATCCGGGTGGGTCAGGGTGAAGCCATCGGGAGCGCCGTAATAATACCGTGCTGCTCAGGGAAACAGACGATCAGATTGCTCTGAAAGTCTAAAAGCGTATGCGTATATATCAGTATTCGACACAGATATCGGTTACGAAGTCATGACTGCGAGGGGATTTTAGCATCGGTCCGAACGATATTAAATTGAGACAGATGAGAGTGTGCGATTAAAGCGAATTTGTGAAAGGGATTTGTATTTAATAAGCGACACAATGTCGTCGGCATTGTCATTGGCAACATCGCTGGTTCCTTTTTCCCCAGCCTCGATTCATGGAAATGTCTTTTGCTTTACACGTTGGCGTTTTCATGAAAATGCATGCACTGTCAGTTTTCCTCCCCAGCCAGCCGCTGGGCTTCGCTGCCCTGAAGAAGTGATGAGGCTGCATTGAATCCGATGTCTGGCTTTTTTCCGTTCTTGCGGGTTCCTTACTGGTTATTTATCCGCTGTCCCCTTCGTTTAAGCGCGTGCTTTGCCGCGTGCCCGTCCTAATCGAGAGCGCTATGTCCACCGTCTCCCACGTGTCTCCAAATGAATCGAAAGTCCGGACAGTATTCCGTGTCGTTAGCGGTAACTTTCTCGAAATGTACGATTTCATGGTTTATGGCTATTACGCTTCAGCCATTGCCCGCACTTATTTTCCCAGCGGTAATCAATTTGTCTCGCTGATGCTGTCTTTATCGGTATTCGGCGCGGGTTTTCTGATGCGCCCGTTAGGGGCAATCGTGCTGGGTGCCTATATTGATCACCATGGCCGCCGCAAAGGGCTGATTCTTACGCTTGGGCTGATGGCGCTCGGCACGCTCACGGTCGCGGCGATTCCCGGCTACGCCACGATCGGGGTGCTCGCGCCGGTGCTGGTACTCCTTGGACGGCTGTTGCAGGGGTTCTCGGCGGGAGTCGAGCTGGGCGGGGTCTCGGTTTATCTGTCGGAAATGGCCACCAAAGGCCACAAGGGCTTTTACTGCGCCTGGCAATCGGGTAGCCAGCAAGTCGCGGTGGTGTTCGCCGCGCTGATCGGCGTATTGCTCAGCCAACTGCTGCCCGTCGAGCAGATGAGTGCCTGGGGCTGGCGCGTGCCGTTTCTGATTGGCTGTTTGATCGTGCCGTTCCTGTTTCTGATTCGCCGCTCGCTGAAAGAAACCGATGAATTTCTTGCCCGCAAGCATCGTCCAGGCATGGGCGAGATCATGCAGTCCATGGTGCAGAACTGGCGCGTGGTGTTAGGCGGCATGGGTATGGTCATCATGACGACCGTGTCGTTTTACATGATCACCGCGTACACACCGACCTTTGGCAAGGAAGTGCTGAAGCTCTCGGCGCTCGATACGCTGGTGGTCACGGTGTGTGTGGGGCTGTCAAACCTGATCTGGCTGCCGCTGTCGGGGGCGCTGTCGGATCGCATCGGGCGGCGTCCGGTGTTGCTCTGCTTTACTGTGCTGACGTTACTGACGGCTTATCCCGCTGTGCTGTGGCTGGTGGCTGAACCGTCGTTTGAACGTCTGCTGGCAGTCGAGCTCTGGCTGTCGTTTCTCTACGGCAGCTATAACGGCGCAATGGTCGTCGCCTTGACCGAGGTCATGCCCGTGGAAGTGCGCACCGCAGGGTTTTCGCTGGCGTATAGCCTGGCGACGACCGTCGGCGGATTTACGCCAGCGATCTCGACGCTGCTGATCCACACCACAGGCAATAAGGCTGCTCCGGGATTGTGGTTGAGTGCGGCAGCGCTGTGCGGCCTGATTGCAACGCTCTGGCTGTATCGCACGCCGGAGGCGCGCAATCAGTACCGCATGGCCTAGCACCGCGCGGGCAGTACAGTCGCCCGCAGCGAGTAGCCCATCGCGGGACGCAACGGCGGTTGCGTCCTGATGTCTTCACCTTTGATACAGGTTCGAGACGGGTTCAAGACGGGTTCGAATCAGGCCCTGCACCGCTTTATTCATATCGAATGAAACGGTGCGGGGCTTTTTTTATGAATCCGCCAATCCGCTTACGTGTGTTGTAGTTCGCGGGCCACGGTTTCGATGACTTCGGCCCAGGCGCCGGGATGGGGTTGGCGCACAAGCCGCGCGCTGCCATACCACGGGCTGCGGGCCGTGCCGGTGAACCAGCGCCAGTCAGCGGCGAACGGCAGCATGAGCCACAGCGGGATACGCAGCGCGCCTGTGAGGTGGGCAATCGCTGTATCCACCGACACCACACCGTCGAGCCGTTCGATGATGGCGGCCGTATCCGCGAAATCGTGAATTTTCTCGTGCAGACGGTGGATCGACGCGGCGTGCGGATGGGCCGTGAGTGCGGCGTGTTCGGCTGGGCTGAGATCGGGTTGCAACACGATCCAGTCGATGCCCTTGAGGGCGAAGAGCGGCTCAAGCGCGGCGAGCGGCAGTGAGCGGGTTTCCTGGCGCTGGATGCGGCCCGACCACGCAAGGCCGATCTTGCGCCGCGACTGGCCGCCCAGTGAGCCGCGCCATTTGCGTTGGTAACTGGGCGGCACGCTCAGATGAGCGGTGCGTGGCGGAATCGTCTCGAAGGTGGTGCCGAGTGCGAGGGGCAGGCTCAGTAACGGGCAGTACAGATCGGCGACGATGCGAGGGGTATCCAGCGCGACCAGCGTGATCCGCCAGTTACGCGCGGCAGGCGCGAGTAGCGGCAGCAGTTCGCGCTGCACGGCAAGGATCACACGTGCGGCGCGCTGTGCGGCGAGCGGGACAAAACGGACGAATTGCAGCGTATCGCCGAAGCCCTGTTCGGCCTGAATCAGCAAGGTGTGGTGCGGTGCGAGCGGTTCGCCGTACCAGCGTGGCAGCGGCGGCGCGGGATCATCCGCGAGCAGTTTGAGACGCCATTCGTAATCGGGCAAGCCGCGTGCGAAGTCGCCCTGCGTGAGCCGGGCCAGGGCCCGGTTGAGATACGCGGCAGCCAGATCGGGCCGCAGGCGCAAGGCCTGATCGAAGGCGCGCACAGCGGCGGCGGGGGCGCCGAGCGCCTGATGGGTGGTGCCGAGGCCGAACCAGCCGGGGGCCAGGTGCGGATCGAAGCCCACCGCCCGTTCGAAGTGCGGCCGGGCCTGCGAGTGCTGCCCTAGCGCCGCCAGCGCGTTGCCCAGGCCGGTGAGTGCGAGCGGCAAGTTGGGCTGCAAGGCGAGAACGGCTTCGAAAGCGTGGATGGCTTCATCGTGGCGTCCGGTTGCATCGAGCGTATTGGCCAGATTGAAATGCGCGGCGACGAACTGTGGCTGAAGCGCCAGTGCTGAGCGGAAATGCTCGGTGGCTTTGGCGGATTCGCCCAGCGCATTCAGCGCCATGCCGAGATTGTTGTGTGCGCCGGCATGCTGTGGCTGCAGCTCCAGGGCGCGACGCAATGCGGCGGCGGCTTCTTCATGCTGTCCGAGCGCGTGCAAGGCATTGCCGAGGTTGTTGTGCGAAGAGACGTCGTCCGGTTGCAGGCGGAGCGCTTTCTGGAAGGCATCGACAGCATCTTCGTGGCGTTCGGCCGCTGCGTAAGCATTACCGAGGTTGTAATGCGCCAGCACGAAGGTCGGGGCGAGCGTGAGCGCGTTGCGAAAGCACTCGATCGCGCCATCCAGCTGCCCCATCGCCTTGAGTGCATTGCCGAGGTTCAGTTGCAGTGCGGCATCGCCGGGCCGCAGGTCGGCGGCGCGGCGCACCAGATCGGCGGCTTTGCTGTGCTGGCCCTGCTGATGATGCAGCACGCCCAGCATATGCAAGGCATCGACATGGAGTGGATAGCTGTCGAGGAGCGTGCGGTAGCCGCGTGCGGCCTCCTCAAGACGGCCATTGTGGTGCGCAGCGTAAGCCTGATTGAAAGCGTGTTCCATGAAGGGCGCAATGCCAGGAAAGGAGGGAGCGGCGGAAGGGCAACTGAAGCGTGCATTTTCCCATACTCGGCAGGGGTGTTCGCATGGAAGCCTGTGCGGGCATGTGCATGGGCCTCGGCGGTGGTTTCTCCGTGGGCCTCTCCGTGAGTCTCTGGATAGGGGGATGAATCGGCGGTATGCTTCACGCGGCAAGCTTGACGCGGGTGGCTGTCTCGTGCCTTCCGAACCATTTGGCACGTCTATGCCCGGGCATGGCGTGTGTTTGGCAGGCGCTTGGAGCTGCAAGCCACCTGCCACTTTCAGGAGCGTTCCATGGTCATGACTTCCGCTCTTCCGACTGTGCTGGTGGTGGGCGCCGGCCCTGTTGGGCTGGCTGCCGCGATGAGTCTGGCCCGCGCGCGCATTCCTGTGCGCCTGATCGACAAGCTCCGCGAGCCCGCGACGCATTCGCGTGCCATCGGCATCCAGGCGCGCACGCTGGAGCTGCTCGAACAGCATCGCGCTGTCGAACCCTTTCTCGAACTCGGCCACCGGGTGTATGCCGCCAATCTGTATTCGCAGGGACAGCGCCTCGCGCGGTTCGATTTCGAATCGTTAGCCACTCGCTATCCCTATCTGCTGTTCCTCGATCAAACCCTCACCGAGCATATCTTGACGGCGCATCTGGCCACGCTCGGAGTCGAGGTCGAGCGCGGTGTGGAGCTGATTGAGTTCACCCAGGGTGCGGCGGGCCTGAGTGCCACGCTGCAATGCGCGGGGCGGCATGATGAGACGTTGCACCCGGCTTGTCTGGTCGCGGCGGACGGCGCGCATAGCGCAATCCGGCATCGGCTGGGGATGGGTTTTGAGGGCAAGACCTTCGAGCAGAGGTTTTTGCTCGCGGATGTGCAAGGCCATACCGAATGGCCAGATAACGAGTTGCATCTGTTTGCGGTGGCGGGGCTGGCGGGGTTGTTTCCGCTGGGCGCGGGGCAGTACCGATTGATTGCCGATTTGCCTCATGCCTCGAGCGCGGATGCCCCCGAGGCCGTGAGCGCGGCCGAGGCGGCTAACGCCACGGGCGGGCCCTCGTTCGATGCATGCCGTACGCTGGTTGCCGAGCGCATGGGCGCCCAGGTGCATCTGACGGCGATGACGTGGTCGTCGTATTTCCGCGTGAATAGCCGCATGGTCACGCAGATGCGTGCTGGACGGGTGTTTCTGGTGGGCGATGCCGCGCACGTGCATAGCCCTGCGGGCGCGCAAGGCATGAACACCGGGATCCAGGAAGCATTCAACCTGGGCTGGAAACTCGCGCGTGTGCTGGCGGGTGGTGCGCCCGATGCCTTGCTCGATACATTCCATGCCGAGCGCCATCCGGTCGCGCGCGATGTGCTGCGCCAGAGCAGTTTTGTCACGCAGATGGCGCAGGCTGACCATGGCCTGCTCAAGCTGCTGCGCGAATACGTGATGCCGGTGCTGGCGGGCATTGGGCCTTTGCGCGATGCCGCATGCGAGGAGGTGAGCGAGCTCTCGGTGCAGTATCGGCGCAGTCCGTTGACGCTGGAGCGAGCGCTCGATGGCGGCCCACGCGCTGGCGAACGCGCACCCGATGCCATGGTGCATGTCCTTGATGGGCCGCTCGGCACCGCGCCGGGACATGGCCGCCTGTATGAGCTGCACGATCCGGCGTTCTTCTCGCTCTGGCTGCTGCTGGCGCCAACGCCGGAGGAGGTGTCCGAGGGGGCCTTTACCACATCCGCTGGCGCTGCCATGGAGGCTACATGGCAGCGCCAGAGCGGCGAACTCTCGCAGCGGTTGTCCGGAGCGTTGCGAGTCTGGTGCGTGACGGATGGGCTGGAAGAGGGCGTGCCGTCCTTGACGCAGGCTTACGGCCAGACGCGTCCGGCGTTCTATTTGTTGCGTCCCGATGGTTATGTGTGCGCGCGCGGCCACCTGGGCGATGATCTGGAGGCCCTGTTGCGCCATAGCGAAGCATGGTTCGCGGCCCCGCTGCCCGCCGCGGGCTGATCCCGCACGTGATGGGCACATGATGGGCACATGATCGGCACATGATCGGCACGTGATGCCGTATGCCGTGATGGGCGTCTGATTCAGGCGGCCGGTGTCAGTTCGGCCCGGTACTTCAGCAGCGCCTCACGCACGGGGCCGGAGAGCGCGGCCGCGTGTTCCGGCAGGTCCAGCGTGGCGAGCAAGGCGCGCCGCATGCGCGGCTCCCAGAAGCGGCGAATATGATCGGCAATGCCCTCGAGCGCTTCGTCGTGCCCGGGCAGCGAGGCGAAAAAATCGCCGATCTGGTTCGCCATGCCGATCAGGTTGTCTTCATTCATGACGCTCATCCGCGGTTTCGTGTCCATCAGGCTCTGTTTGCGCGAGGCGCAGCAAGCCCAACTGTTCGGTATTGAAGCGTGAATAATCCCGTTGCCATTGCGAGGGCTGTTCGACCGGCATCACCTGCACAGCGGTGACCTTGTATTCCGGGCAGTTGGTGGCCCAGTCGGAGCTATCGGTGGTGATCACATTCGCGCCTGATTCAGGAAAATGAAACGTCGTATAGACCACCCCTGGCTGCATGCGCTCCGTGAGCTTCGCGCGCAGCACGGTGTAACCCGCGCGTGATTCGATGCCTACCCAGTCGTTGTTTTTGATGCCGCGTTCTGCGGCATCGTGGGGATGCAACTCGAGTCGGTCTTCGTCGTGCCAGCGGGAGTTTTCGGTGCGGCGCGTCTGTGCCCCGACGTTGTACTGCGACAGGATGCGCCCGGTCGTCAGCAGCAGCGGAAAGCGCCGCGTGATTTTTTCGGGCGAGGCGATGAACTGGGTGATGACAAACTTGCCGAGGCCGCGTGCGAAAGTGTCGATGTGCATCGTGGGCGTGCCTTGCGGCGCGCTGTCATTGCAGGGCCATTGCAGGCTGCCGAGCGCGTCGAGCTTCGCATACGAGACGCCCTGAAAGCTCGGCGTGAGGCGTGCGATCTCAGCCATGATCGCGCTGGGGTGAGCGTAATCCATCTCATAACCGAGCGCGCGTGCCAGCCGCAATGTGACTTCCCAGTCGGCCAGGCCCGCGAGAGGCGGCATCACGCGGCGCACGCGCGAAATGCGGCGCTCCGCGTTGGTGAAGGTGCCGTCTTTCTCAAGAAACGACGCGCCCGGTAAAAATACATGCGCGTACTTCGCGGTTTCGTTCAGGAAAATATCCTGCACGACGAGGCATTCCATGGCCGAGAGCGCCGCGGCCACGTGATGCGTATTGGGATCGGACTGCACGATGTCTTCGCCCTGGCAATACAGGCCGAGGAAGCTGCCATGCAGCGCCGCATCGAACATGTTCGGAATGCGCAAGCCCGGCTCGGGTTGAATCGTGGCCTGCCAGGCATCTTCGAATAACGCGCGGGTGGCTGCATCGCCGATGTGGCGATAGCCGGGCAGCTCGTGGGGAAACGAGCCCATGTCGCACGAACCTTGCACGTTGTTCTGGCCGCGCAACGGGTTGACGCCCACGCCTTCGCGCCCGAGATTGCCTGTTGCCATCGCCAGGTTGGCGATGCCCATCACCATGGTCGAGCCCTGGGCATGTTCGGTGACCCCCAGGCCGTAGTAGATCGCCGCATTGCCGCCCGTGGCGTAGAGCCGGGCCGCCGCGCGCACCTGCTGGGCACTCACGCCGGTGAGGCCGGCCGTGGCTTCGGGGGCGTTTTCGGGCCGCGCGGCGAAGGCGCGCCAGTCAGCGAAGGCGCGCGGCTCGCAGCGGCGGGCGATAAACGCTTCGTCCAGCAGGCCTTCAGTCACGATCACATGAGCGAGGGCATTGACGATGGCGACGTTGGTGCCGGGCCGCAGTTGCAGATGGTGTGACGCCTGCACATGCGGGCTCTCGACCAGATCGATCCGGCGCGGGTCGATCACGATCAGCTTCGCGCCCTGGCGCACCCGGCGCTTCAGGCGGGAGGCGAAAACCGGATGGCCATCCGTGGGATTCGCACCGATCACCATGATGACGTCGGCCTTTTCGACAGAGGCGAAGGTCTGTGTGCCCGCGGATTCGCCGAGTGTGGTTTTGAGGCCATAGCCTGTCGGCGAATGACAGACGCGAGCGCAGGTATCGACGTTGTTGTTGCCAAACGCGGCGCGCACAAGCTTTTGCACGAGCCAGGTCTCTTCGTTGGTGCAGCGCGAGGAGGTGATGCCGCCAATCGAATCGCGTCCGTGTCTGGCCTGAATGCGGCGGAACTCGCTGGCCGCGTGGCCCAGGGCCTCGTCCCAGCTGACTTCGCGCCAGGGGTCGGTGATTTTCGCGCGAATCATGGGTTTTGTGATGCGGTCCCGGTGCGTGGCATAGCCCCAGGCAAAGCGGCCCTTCACACAGGCGTGGCCTTCATTGGCCTGGCCGTTTTTGTGCGGCACCATGCGCACGACCTGGCTGCCTTTCATCTGCGCTTCGAAGGCGCAGCCCACGCCGCAGTAAGCACAGGTGGTGACGACCGAATGTTCGGCCTGCCCGAGCATCACGATGCTTTTTTCCTGCAGCGTGGCGGTGGGGCAAGCCGCCACGCATGCGCCACAGGAGACGCATTCGGACTCCATGAACGGCTGGTTTTCGCTGGCTGCAACGCGTGATTCAAAACCTCGTCCGGCGATGGTGAGTGCGAAGGTCCCCTGGGTTTCTTCGCAGGCGCGCACGCAACGGTTGCAGACGATGCACTTCGCGGGATCGTAGGTGAAGTACGGATTGGATTCGTCTTTCTGTGCCTGCAGATGGTTCGCGCCGCCGAAGCCATAACGCACTTCGCGCAGCCCGGTCACGCCTGCCATGTCCTGCAGTTCGCAATCGCCATTGGCCGGACAGGTCAGGCAGTCGAGCGGGTGATCGGAAATGTAGAGCTCCATCACGTTGCGCCGCAGCGCCTGTAGACGCTCGCTCTGGGTGCGCACTTTCATGCCGGCTTCGACGGGCGTCGTGCAGGATGCGGGATAACCGCGCTTGCCTTCGATTTCGACCAGACATAGACGGCACGAGCCGAACGGTTCGAGTGAATCGGTGGCGCACAGCCTGGGCACATTCACCCCGGCTTCGATTGCCGCGCGCATCACCGAGGTGCCGGCCGCGACGCTCACGCAATGGCCGTCGATCTCGAGTGTGATGCCAGTTGCGCCTTCGCGCGGTGGGGTGCCGTAATCGGTTGTGTCGAAGGGCGCGCGCGCCGTGCTGCGGCAGGCGCACGCGGCAGAACCGCACGCGCCGGGAGCGGAGGTGGGAAAGGTATCGGACATGCGGGGCTCCAGGGTCAGGCGGCTGCGGCGTCAGGTGATGTGCCGGATGCGGTGCGGGCCGCAGCATCGAGACCGAAATCTTCGGGATAGTGTTCGAGTGCCGAGAGCACCGGATAAGGCGTCATGCCGCCCATGGCGCACAGCGAGCCTGCCATCATCGTGTCGCACAGGTCGCGCAAGAGTTGCACCTGACGGGCAGAGGTGTCGCCCTGGCGAATCCGTGCGATGACTTCGACGCCGCGCGTCGAGCCGATGCGGCATGGGGTGCATTTGCCGCAGGATTCGAGCGCGCAAAAATGCATTGCGTATTGGGCAAGCTCGGCGAGATCGGCCGTATCGTCGTGAACCACAATGCCGCCGTGGCCAACCACCGCACCGATTGCGCCATAGGCCTCGTAATCGAGCGGAATGTCCCACTGCGCTGGCGGCACATAGGTGCCTAGCGGGCCGCCGACCTGAACTGCGCGTATGGGCCGCCCGCTGGCGCTGCCGCCGCCATAGGTAAAAAGCAGTTCGCGCAAGGTGACGCCGAAAGCCCGTTCGACCAGCCCGCCCTGGCGCACGTTGCCCGCAAGCTGAAACGGCAGCGTGCCACGCGAGCGGCCCATGCCGAAATCGCGGTAAAACGCCGCGCCGCGCGCAAAGATGACCGGCACCGTGGCGAGGGTGATGACGTTGTTGATGACGGTGGGTTGTCCATGCAGGCCCACCAGCGCAGGTACCGGCGGCTTGGCGCGGACGATGCCGCGCTTGCCTTCGAGCGATTCGAGCAGTGCGGTTTCTTCGCCGCACACGTAAGCGCCCGCGCCTTTGGCTACCTGCAACTCGAAGTGGTGCGCCGAACCCAGCACGCGCTCGCCGAGCCAGCCTGCCGCGCGGGCCTGGGCGAGCGCGGCTTCGAGGGTGGCGATGGCGTGGGGATATTCGCTGCGCACGTAGAGGTAACCCCGCGTTGCGCCGGTGACGACCCCCGCGATCACCATGCCTTCGATCAGCGCGAACGGATCGCTTTCCATGATGAGGCGATCGGAGAACGTGCCGGAGTCGCCTTCATCGGCATTGCAGACGATGTATTTTTGTGCCGCCGTCGCCTCGCGCACGGTGCGCCATTTGATGCCCGTGGGGAACGCTGCGCCGCCGCGGCCACGCAAACCCGATTCGATCAGGGCTTCACAGGCGGCCTTGCCATCCATGGCGAGCGCCTGTTTCAGGCCGTTCAGGCCCTCGTGTGCCAGATAGTCGTCGAGCGAGAGCGGATCGGTGAGGCCGATGCGCGCGAAAGTGAGCCGCTGCTGCTGCTTTAAATAGGGCAAGTCGTCGACCACGCCGACGCAGCGCGGATGCGCGCCGCCTGTCAGAAAACCGGCGTCGAACAGCGCGCCGATGTCATCGGCTTCGAGGTTGGCGTAACCGATGCGCCCGCCTGGCGTGACGACTTCGAGCAGCGGTTCGAGCCAGAGCAGCCCGCGCGAGCCATTGCGTACCAGATCGAGTGGCATGCCACGCCGCGCGGCTTCGCGGACGAGCGTGGCCGCGAGGGCATCCGCGCCGAGCGCCAGCGCGGATGAATCGCGGGGAAGATAGACGCGTGTCATGCGCCCTCTCCGGTGTGCGGTGCGCTGTCGCGCTCAGCGGCGAGCAGCGCGGTGAATTTTTGTGCGGTGACTTTGGCGTGCAGCGTGCCGTTGAGGGTCATGGCCGGCGCCAGCGCGCACTGGCCGAGGCAGTAGACCGATTCAAGGCCCAACGCTGGATTGCCCGAAGTGTCGAAGCGCTGGCCGGTGCAGGCTTCGATATGCGCCGAGAGCGCTTCGACCCCCATGCTGCGACATGCTTCGGCGCGGCATAGCTGGATCGTGAGGGCCGGGGGCGGTTGCGTGCGGAAGTGGTGATAGTAGGTCAGCACGCCATGCACTTCGGCGCGCGACAGGTTGAGCGCCTGTGCCAGCGGCGCGACGGCGCTGGGTGGCACATAGCCGGTTTCATCCTGAATGGCGTGCAAGACGGCTAGCAATGAGCGGCCAGGCTGCGCATGACGCCGCACCAGTTCCACGGCAGATACGGATGACGTGGCAAGGACAGGGGTTTCGGTCAACGTGGGGTTCCTCCAGCGTTTCTATATGCATTTTTGTGCATAATGTGCGCTGCGCTGTTTTTGTTGATTGAATGCAGTTATTGACGGCAATTAGAGCGAAAGATAGGCGGCCGGAGCGGCTTGCGCAATAGGAACTCATTCAACATATATGATCCAGATCGAATGCGCCGTACACCTGCTGGTGCGTGGCGAGCACGGCGACACGGCCAGCCTGACCGATCTCATCCCGCTGCTGATGCTGGTCGAAGAAACCGGCAGCATCGCGCAAGCGGCGGTGCTTAAGGGTTTGTCCTACCGGCATGCGTGGGGTGTGCTGCGTGAAATCGAGGCGTCTCTGGGCGCCCCGCTGATCGAAAAAACCCGCGGGCGCGGCTCGGTACTCTCCGCGCTGGGGGCCGCGGTGTTGCGTGCACAGCGGCTAGCGCACGAACGGCTGGATGGCGGTCTGCAGACCCTGGCCCATGAAGTCGCGGCTGATCTGAACCGCTGTGTTCAACCCCTGCAAGCACTTGGGGCCGAAGTCCGGATACACGCGTCGCATGGTTATGCGGTGGCGGCACTGGTGAGTGCCCTGAGCGCGCAGGGGGTTCCGCTCGACATCAAATACCGCGATAGCGTCGACG
Source organism: Paraburkholderia hayleyella (assembly GCF_009455685.1). Lineage (NCBI taxonomy): Bacteria > Pseudomonadati > Pseudomonadota > Betaproteobacteria > Burkholderiales > Burkholderiaceae > Paraburkholderia > Paraburkholderia hayleyella. Next base: position 1,060,537 of record NZ_QPES01000001.1, read on the forward strand.
CGGTCACCGCGCTGGCGCGCGGCGAATGTGATCTCGCGGGGTTTCATCTGCCACGCGGCGAATTTCGCGCCGCGTGCGCTGCAACCTGCTGGCGCTGGCTAGACCCGCAACGTCATGTGCTGATTCATCTCACGCGGCGCAAACAGGGGCTGTTTCTGGCGCCAGGCAATCCCAAAGGCGTGAGCGGGCTGGAAGACCTCGCGCGCCAGGATATCCGTTTTGTGAACCGCCAGCCGGGATCGGGCACCCGGATGCTGCTCGATCTTGCCTTGCGGCATGCCGGCATTGATCCGGCGCAGGTCAATGCTTATGCCTCGACCGAACTGACGCATTCGGCGATTGCCGCGTTCGTAGCCAGCGGCATGGCGGATGTGGGGTTTGGCGTGGAGCCCGCGGCGCATCACTTCGGCCTCGGTTTTATTCCGATTGTCGACGAGGATTATTACTTCGCCTGCGAGCGCGATGCGCTGGCGCACGGTGCGCTGGCGAAGGTGCGGGAGGTGATGCGCGCGGCAGCGTTCCGGCACAGCGTGGCGCAACTGGCGGGTTATGAGCCGCATGACTGCGGGGCGCTAGTGACGTGCGAGGCCGGGCTGGCGGGCGTGGGGTGAGGGGGTGATGAGGTGTCTGGCAACTGCTGCAAACCGTACTGCAAACCGTACTGCAAACCGTGCGGATGGAGCAGACCCAAAAAGCACCGGCTGCGTGCGGCAGCCGATTGAGGTACGCTCTACGCCTTCTATTTCACCTTCATGGCACGGTTGTACGCCGTATCGAACGACATGAAACTGATCCATGCATGCGCCGCTGTGGCGGCAACCGGTGCGCTTTTCGGCGCAAGTTCAATCGCACTGGCACAAAATACGCCTGGTGTGCCCGGCGGTATCCTGCAAGAGGAGTTCCGTCTGCAGGCGCATCCGCAGCTGCCTTTTGCGGCCTCGGCTCCTTCGGCGAAGTACCAGCATGGCGCGCCCTCGGCTCGACGCCGCAAGGGTGATCTGGGCGATCCAGACGGCTGTAATCTCAAATGCCCGCAGGATGATTAAGCCGGTGCGATAAGCATGCGGTGAACAATGAGCAGTGAGCGCCGGGTGCCGCTGTCAGTTTCCTGTTACCCATGATGGTGACGCTTTGCGGCCGGTTCTTGCAGCCGGTTCCCGTTAATGAGCGTCCACCTGCAAGTCCTCGATCTGTGCCGATGCCGCATCGCGGACCGTAATATAAAGCGTCCCCTCGCGCGCGCCCAACGGTATGGGCGCTGTTTCGACAAACGATTGATCTTCTGCGCGGCAAGCTACCAGGCGGTAATAAGGCGTGCCCACGTCCCAATTGATTTGGGCGATAAAAGCGCCTTTTTTCGATGGGCAATGCAGGTGCGCGCTGTAACGCACTTGTGTCGCTGGCGGCAGCGATAAAACGGTCAGCACCTATGGTTGCTGAGTAGCCGTGATTTCTGTCCCGGAAGCGGGTAACGGTAATTGTAAGGTGGGCTGCCCGGGATGCTTAAGCATGGCGCTGTGCAGGTCGAATACCGGCTGGTAGGACACTGGGGTGCGGTTCAGGCGATACAGAATATACATGCCCTCCTGAGCCAGCGCGATGCCGTATTGAGCCAGATACTCACGTAGCAACACTTGGGGCACTTCAGGGTCTAGCTTGCCGTCCAGGCGCAAAATCGCAAAATCGACCTTCTCGTCAGCGAGAAAGCTTGCCATGTCCTGCGAGTTCTTCAAGGCGTCAAAGCGAGCACGACGGAATGGTGCGTACCCGTTCACGTATAAGGGGGTGCCGTGCAGCGTTGCCCCAAAAGGGTCCCGTGGGGGGTAAAGAACGCGGGAGCCAGGAGCTATACGGTTGACCTCGGCGGTCAGGATAGCCGGCGGAGCATGGAGGTGTTCGAACTGCATTTTTCCTGCTTTCGTGTATGCGGCTTGCGCGGGCAAACTCATCAGCGACGATATTCGCTTGAAGAAGACTAAATTGAGTCCGATGCAAGTCAAGGTCACGGCGATCACGATGGTTTGCCACCCACGGCTTGTTCTGATGAAAAGCGCGGCCAGCACGATTCCAGCGATAGGCATGACCGGGAACAGATAGCGCCAGTACTGGGTTGTGGCGAACATGGCCAGGCCAAAACCGAACAGGGGCAGCAAGGCAAGCCGCAAGCCGGCGGGTACGCCCTTGCGCCAGACTGCGATGAGCGCGAACGGCAGCAACAAAAGATATTGCCAGCCTGCTACATAGTTGCCACTTTCCAGGAAATCAGAGGTTTGAAAGAACGCCCGGATATAGCTGTTGAGGGAGAAGCCGTGGATCCAGCGGGAATCGCTGAGGTTATCGGGCGGCAATAGCGGGGAGCGGAATACCGCGTTGTAAAGCGGAAAGACAGGGTTGCCCGTCATCTGCCAGGCGATGAGGTATGCGTGCAATGCTACGAAGGTGAGCGGAATCAATAAAACCAGTGCCGACCAGCGTAGTGGCGCAGGTGGCGGCGCTGCAGCGGCGCGTCGGCTGCAGCAACAATGCCACGCGAATGAGGCCAGCAGTGCCACGCCCAATATGGCGCCGGGCAGTTTGATGGCAGCGCATAGCGCCGCACAAGCCAGCAGGCCAGGCATCGCCTGGCTGCGCCAGTCGCCCTTTGATTCGAGCACCAGATAGAGGCCCGCCAGCCCCAGCACAGCGAGCATGAGTTCGGTTTGTAGCGACAGCAGCAAATAGCCTAGCATCGGCGTGCTGGCCATGAGCACTAGCAGAAGCCACTGCACCCAGGCGGGTATATTCAGGCGCTGCAAAATACGAACGAAGAGCGTGAGCAGCACGAGTGCTAACGTCAGGTTCATGGCGCTACGCGCGGTGGCCCCGGCGATCAGCGACAAGCCTGCATGCAGCAGATCCGTCGTAAAGGGGGCAACGGCCCAGATCTGATTGCGCACATCGAATAACGCACGTTGTTCGTAGAGCAGTTCGGTCCACAGCCGCAGATGGAGCGCTTGGTCGTCATAGACCAGGTTTGGCAAGCTGGCCCAGCGCAGGGTCCACGCGATCAGGGCGAGCCCGGCGACCCAGGCCCAAAACGGGATGGACTGCATCCAGTGATGGAGCGCTAGTGTTCGCCCGCGCAGATTCGTGAAGATGAGCGGCCTCAGGCTTGGGAGCGCCAGGAGAGGCAACAGGCAAAGCCCAAGATAAAGGCTCGGGTAGTTGGCCGGAAAATGCAGCATCACCCCCCAAATGCCAAGCCAGATTGTCGTACCCAGCAGAATGGCTACGGTTGAGCTAACTGCCGGGTTGGGATTGGCCGGACCGGAGTAAAGCCAGCGCAGCAATATTGCGCCGATGCTCCAGGCACTCAGCAGCCATACGGCGACCACGAGTGCCTGGGTTAAACCGACCCCTGCAATTAGCCAGACCAGCATGAGGCCGAGTAGACATGCGCGTGAATATCCTGGCGTCAATACACCCAGGATTGCGCCGGTTAGCAGAATACCGGCGAGCCATACCAGGCTATCGCGTCGAACTGAATCCAGGTGTAGTGGGTCGTTCAGGAGATACTGCGAAGCGGTTAGCACGAGGATGCCTAACCCAATAAAAGCATAGTTTCTGGTCTTCATAAACACTTAAATGAGAAGGAATCTTGCCGACCAGACTTTACCGGGTAAGGCATGGGTATACGAATTCGTGATTCGACGGATGGCTGGCGTTTAGCGGCTGCAGCCGTTGCAATGAATGGGGCATGGAGCGCTTTCTCATAAACGGTTTTGCCCACGGCTTGTTCCGGTTGCCGCAACCCTGGGCGAGGCTGCATTTGAGGCTGCCTCTGGGTTCAAAAACACGAAGTGTTTGCTCAACCAGTACGTATAAAATACGCAAATGATGTCCGCCGTGAACTTGGCCACCACCGCGATGGGAATCAGCCATAACATGATGCTCAGTATCAGGGCCGAGAAAGGAATATTCAGTGCGAGCAGGGAGAAATAGCGGATCGCCTGCCGCGCTGTTCCACCACCCTTGGCTACGCCGAAAGTGAAATAACGGTGAGCGAAAAAGGCGAACAGCCCGGCCAGTACTTTGGCGATCGCATTGGCTATGAGCGGGCCTACTCCGAAATAGTTAAAGAACAGCAAGAACCCACCCATGTCCAGGGCGTAGGTGATTCCCCCGACCATCAGATAACGCGTGAACTGCATCAGACTTGTTTCCAGGCGATAACGAGGTGACGCAGGGCCCGCCTGCGCTTGAAACTGGCAAACCCATTCATGCAGATGTTCCTGTTTTGGGGACGCGAGGCTTGCGGGCTTTTCGATGAAGAGGGTGAACCGGCACCGAGGCAATATCCTGCCCAAGGAAGCCCAGCAAAAACTGTATGCCGACAAGAATAGGTAACGCCGACATCATTACCGTACCGGATGGTGTGGGAATATCCTTGTGCGCGGAATATATCCAGTGATAGCCACCGTAAGCAAAGCCGAAACCGAGTAGCGCAATGCTGACCGGCAATTCGATAGAAGCCAGCGACATATCGCGGAGGTAGTAGTTGTAAAAAATTCGCTTGAAAAAATTGCGCATATGTTTAGCAAAAAACTCGCCGGCAATCCGGGATATTTTAAGATTGCTAACCTCGTTGCCGTATTTTGCTTCCATCGGGACATCGATGACCACGGCACGCAAGGTATTCAGCCTGAAAAGCATGTCGGTTTCGAAGAAATAACGCTGGCTGATTTTATGGAAAGGAAGGTGGCGCGCGACATCGGCGTGGATGGCCGTATAGCCATTGGTTGGATCGAAGAGGTTCCAGTAGCCCGACGACACCTTGCACATGAATGACAGCACCGCATTGCCGAACAGACGCATTTTAGGCATTGCGCTAATTTTTTCCAGATCGAAGAAACGATTGCCTTTGGCGTAATCAGCCTCGCCAGCCATAATGGGCGCGACAAAATCCAGAATCAGGTCTGGGTCCATTTGCCCATCGCCATCAATCTTGACGAATATATCCATGCCATCGTTAATTGCAGCTTGATAGCCGGTCATTACTGCACCGCCAACTCCCCGATTTTCCGTATGCCGGATGATGACGACGCGTTCGTCTTTACAGTTGGCGGTTACGAAATCACCTGAATTTTCAGGGCAGCAATCATCAATAACGTAAATCCGGAAAATCTCGGGGCCGAATGAATTTAATACATCCAGGATATGTTCCCGTACCTTGTAACTTGGAATGACGACTGCGATTTTCAACTTCATATTCGTGAATTAATTTTGTTCTGCAGCGTTTAATATTCACGATAGCTTGAAAATAAAAAACGCCACGCTCAGGAACACTGCGGGAACACGGCAGTTATTAGCTCAAGGCAAAGCTGGAAGTTTAATCGAGAGATGAGGGCGACGTCATTCTTTTTCAGAATCTTGCCGCTTGCTGTGCAGGCCGCTGTAGGGCAAAGGGGCTGAATCGGTTCGTGGAAGTGTCCATGGCCCGGCAGAACTTGATCGGAGCTTTTTCCTAGCTAGCGACCATAAAAAAAATAATTTCGCTCATCCCCTCGGCTAAAGAGAATCCTGTCTACGCAAAGCCGTAAGGCTGCGGTATTGCAAAACTCATTAAAACCGCTATCGGATCGAAAAATTCAAGATCCAACCGGTTGCGATGGCCAGAGATCTCCCGGGACACATACCGGATTGCCGAATGCCTACTAGAGGGAAAACCGTCATGACAGTTGCAGGGACTTCAATCGATACACTCGTTGTTGGCGCCGGTCAGGCCGGCATCGCGGTGAGCGAGCACCTGGGCAAACTGGGTGTGCCGCACCTGGTCCTTGAGCGTGACCGGATCGCAGAGCGCTGGCGTACAAGCCGCTGGGATTCGCTGGTGGCCAATGGTCCGGCATGGCATGACCGCTTCCCTGGCCTTGAGTTCGATGATCTGGACCCTGATGCATTTGCTTCCAAAGATCGCGTGGCGGCCTACTTCGAGGTGTATGCCAAAAAGTTCAATGTGCCCGTTCGCACGGGCGTTGAAGTGCGCAGTGTCGTACGTAACGCTCATCGGCCGGGCTTCACCGTGGAAACCTCCGATGGCGTTATCGAGGCGCAACGGGTCGTTGTCGCTACGGGTCCGTTTCAGCGCCCGCTGATTCCGCCAATTGCACCGGTTACACCGGTTACATCGAACAAAGACAAGCTATTCCAGATGCACTCGGCAGATTATCGCCACCCCGCGCAACTACCCGCTGGCGGCGTGCTGGTGGTGGGCGCAGGGTCGTCGGGGGTGCAGATCGCCGATGAGCTGCGACGCGCGGGCAGGAACGTATTTCTCTCTGTCGGGCCTCATGATCGTCCGCCGCGAGCTTATCGCAAGCGTGATTTTTGCTGGTGGCTTGGTGTCCTGGGTGAATGGGATGCGGAAACCATGCGTCCTGGCAAGGAGCACGTCACCATCGCGGTAAGCGGCGCGCATGGGGGCGAGACGGTAGATTTCCGTCGTCTCGCGCACGAAGGAATAACACTGGTTGGCTTGACGAAGTCTTTTAACGATGCAGGCGTGGTGACGTTCGAATCCGACCTGGCGGCCAATATCAAGGCGGGTGACGAAAACTATCTTTCCTTGCTGGATGCAGCCGACGCATACATTGAGCGAAACGGCCTTGACCTCCCTGAAGAACCGGCCGCCCGTGATTTCCTGCCAGACCCGGATTGCGTGAAAAATCCGCTTCATCACCTCGACCTCACTGAGGCAGGCATTACATCGATTATCTGGGCTACGGGTTTTTCGCTCGATTACCAGTGGCTCAAGGTCAATGCTTTCGACGGCAAGGGGCGGCCCTGTCACCAGCGTGGGGTCTCGTCCGAACCGGGAATCTATTTCCTGGGTTTGCCCTGGCTGTCGCGCCGCGGTTCGTCATTCATCTGGGGCGTCTGGCACGACGCCAAACATGTGGCGGGACATATTGCTACGCAGCGCTCATATCTTTCTTATCAGGATGCCTTGGAACGCAGGGGAAAGACCCATCGCGCCGTCGAGGAATCCGTCAGCGTTAGCGAGACTAACGAAATCAGCGAAACTGGAGTGAACTGATGCCTACCCATACCCGTATTCGGATGTTCAACACCAAGGATACCTATCCGAACCAGATACTGGATAACGACCTGTGCCAGGCCGTACGCGCTGGCAATACCGTTTACGTGCGCGGTCAGGTCGGCACGGATTTCGATGGCAAGCTCGTTGGTCTGGGTGATCCGGGAGCTCAAGCCGAACAGGCTATGAAGAACGTCAAGCAACTGTTGGAAGAGTCGGGTAGTGACCTGTCGCACATCGTCAAGACGACGACGTACATCATTGATCCGCGGTATCGGGAGCCGGTGTATCGGGAAGTGGGCAAGTGGCTCAAGGGCGTTTATCCCATTTCTACCGGGCTCGTTGTTTCGGCACTGGGACAGCCGCAATGGTTAATGGAAATCGATGTCATCGCAGTCATTCCGGACAACTGGAAGGCTCAGCAAATCTGATGTCCAGGATTAAAACCAGAATCCGGGCCGAAGCGTTCGCGCTTTGTGCCCCGTACCTGACGGAGGTCATGTGACGTTTTCTATTGTCGGGCGCTGTCCTGAAAGTGGGCAGCTCGGTATCGCAATTAGCTCTTCGAGCATTGCCGTTGGCGCGCGCTGTCCTTGGGTACGCTCGGGTGTAGGTGCTGTGGCGACGCAAAATGTCACGTTGCCCGCGCTGGGCCCGGAAATCCTTGATTTGCTCGAGTTTGGCCAGTTAACGCCGGAGGCCGCATTGGGCCGTGCGTTGGGCGCTAATGGATGGAGCCAGTATCGGCAAGTTACGGTCATTGATAGCCGCGGCCAAACCGCGTGCTTTAGTGGGAAAGAAGCGCTTGGCATTCACCATGCCGTGACAGGAAAGCAATGCGTGGCCGCTGGAAACCTGCTTGCAGACAGGCAAGTCATCGAAGCCATGGTGCCTGCTTTTGAAAACGCGCGAGGACACCTGGCAGATCGCCTGCTCGCGGCCATGCATGCAGCAATGGCCGCAGGCGGGGAAGCGGGTCCGGTTCATTCGGCGGCGCTGAAGATAGTCGGTGACCTGAGGTGGCCTATCGTGAACTTGCGTGTCGACTGGAGCGACGACGACCCTATTGGCAAAGTCGATGCGCTATGGCGTGCGTATCAGCCGCAGATGCACGATTACATCGCCCGAGCCTTGAATCCTGCAGCAGCACCCAGCTATGGCGTTCCAGGCAATGAATGAACTTTCCAGCCGCGACCTGCTCGAGCGGCTCATTGCGTTTCCGACCGTCAGCCGTGATTCGAACTTGCAGTTAATTGCTTTTATCCAGCAATACTTGTCCGACCACGGCGTTAAAAGTGAGCTCTTCTACAACCCTGAGCGAACAAAGGCCAACCTCTTTGCGACCATCGGCCCGGAAGACCGCGGTGGCGTGGCCCTCTCAGGTCATACCGACGTGGTTCCGACAGAGGGGCAAGCCTGGACCGTGGATCCGTTCCAGCTGACGCATCGGGACGGCCGCCTGTATGGGCGGGGGACGGCCGATATGAAAGGTTTCATTGCCTCAGTACTGGCCGCTGTGCCCCTGTTTTACCGACAGCGTTTGCAGCTCCCCGTGCATTTTGCCTTTTCTTACGATGAGGAGGTGGGGTGTCTCGGTGTGCGATCAATGCTGGCCGAACTTGATAGCCGCGAACTCAAGCCGCGTCTTTGCCTGATTGGCGAGCCGACGGGGTTGAAGCCCGTCCTTGGGCACAAGGGCAAGCTGGCCATGCGGTGCCAGGTGAAGGGCCATGCGTGCCACTCCGCTTATGCACCCTACGGTGTTAATGCGATTCAGTATGCAGCACGTCTTGTTGGCCACCTGGAAGAGATAGGTGAGCGACTCGCCGGGCCGGCTCATCACGATGAACGTTTCGACCCGCCGTTCTCGACGGTACAAACCGGGATGATCAAGGGCGGACGGGCACTGAACATCGTGCCCGCCGAGTGCGAATTCGACTTCGAGGTACGGGCGCTACCCGGTTTCAATTCGCAGCAAGTGGCTGATGACCTGCGACAGTTCGCGGAGAAAGAGCTGCTGCCTAAAATGCAGGCGGCAAAGCCAGATACAGGTATCAGCCTGAAAGAACTGAATTCGTATCCGGGTCTCGCCACATCTGCGGATAGTCAGGCTGCGCGACTGTTGTCGATTCTCACCGGTTCGAGCGATTTCGGCACGGTGGCCTTTGGTACGGAGGGCGGGTTGTTTACGCAGGCAGGTATTCCGGCTGTCATCTGCGGGCCAGCGAGCATGGACCAGGGGCACAAGCCCGATGAGTTTATTGAGATCGAACAGCTGGAAGGTTGCGATGCGATGCTGGAGCGGCTCGTTGAGTACCTTTGCAATCCCATCAACCTGTAAGCCTTGGGGCGGTGACCGTTCTGGCGGTTGCTGCGGCCCGCGATTGTCGGGCGGGGTCATGGGTTGGGCTGGAGGGGCATGGCGGCCAACCGCTCTCGACAAAACTCCAGAAAGATCTGAGCTGGCCTGGTTAGTTGGCCCCGTCGGGATCGGGCGCTGACGAGCCCTGATGGGGCGACGGTTTCAGCGATGTCGATGATCACCACTTTCTTGCCGTCATAAGCGCATTCCGAGTGCGGGCGCGTGACCAGCAACGAGAACCCAAAGCCTTGCCCGACCATGCCGCGAACCATCTCGATGGAGGGGGAGCCGAAAACGATATTGGGTTTCAATCCCAGTTCGTGAAAGAGACTCACGAAATAGGTTCGGCTAGGTTGCACGTCAAGCAAAATCATGGGTTCAGGACACAAGTCGTGCAACGATACCTGCTTCTGGCTGGCGAAGCGATGGCCCTCTGGCAGCAGGACATAAGGCTTTTGCGGAGGCATCAGAGGTTCGGTTTCTATCGTCCCGTCGAGTTCATGATCGTAAAGAAAGGCCAGATCGAAGGTGCCGGTGGTGAGCCCCTGTACGAGTTCCTGTTGTTCGCCGTCGTGCATCCGGATACCCACACCGGGGTAGCGTGTTCGAAAGCCCGCGATGAGTTGGGGCAGATAGAGTGGCGCCATAGTTTCGAAGCAGCCGATGTCAACATGGCCGGTCACGATATCGTTGTCGGCAAGGGCATTCTGTTCGAACTCGTGAGACATGCGAAGGAGTTCCTGCGCTTTAAGGTAAAAGCGTGTTCCTGATGGCGTCAGAGACACGCCCTGGGCATGATGGCGGATGAAGAGCTGCATATTGAAGCTCTCTTCCAAGCCCTTGATAGCGACCGAAATGGATGGCTGGGCGATGTAGAGGCGACGCGATGCCTCGGCCACGCTCCCAGCTTCCACTGTTGTTACAAAATACTTTAGTTGTCTCAATGTATAAGTTGCCACCGTAAACCTCGGTTGTTTTATCAAGCCATGTCGACCTGGCGTGAAATAAAACTGTTTAAACCCTACGTACAATACCGCGCGAAAAAAAGCAGGAGAAGCCTGCCGAACGGATACATGCAAAGACGGAGCCTGGATGCCAGCGCGACTCGCTTGATCTGGCAAGTCGCGCGGGTGCTGTTTGCCGCTAGCGAGCAGATAGAGCGGATTAGGGTGTGGTAGTCGGTGTTTACCCAGCGATGTACTGACGGTATGAGCGCTAGTGCTCTGCTAACCCTTATGGAAAAGGGTGCTCGACGAAGAAATAAAAAAGCTGTTTAGAAGCACATAAAACCCTATTTTCTAAAAATAAGGTGCTTCGCTAAATTAAGGTCGTGACGTCGAGCTTGAGCGTGCTTGCCTGTGCGCTTGCCTGTTGCCTGATAAACCCATGTCTCATTTTTCTTGAACGTGTAGACGCGCTCAGGAAGCGCTATTCAGGAATACATCAGACACTAAACAGGCACGAAACAGGCACGAAACAGGCACTACGTTCACGATTGCAACCATAGCCGTAACCACAAACGTATCAAACTCAATGGGCTGGGCTCTGTGATGTACAGAACCCAGTTCTCGTGGCTTTAGCTGGAAATTGTTCCACTTTGCGGGACTGGTTCAAAGAGACTCAATCAACATCGTTTCGATGTATGTGCCGAGTTTTGGTTTCAGGGCAAAAGATTTCAAAAAAATTATAGGTGCGATAGCGTGAAATATAGGAGACAGCATCGTGAGTACAGTTGATAGCAGCACGTCGCCATTTATCGAGAAGCATACGATTGGATACGTCCCCCCCGAGGAGCGGCATGGAAAGGTTAGAGACCTTTTCACACTCTGGTTCGGCGGAAATATCGCACCCCTGCCTATCGTAACGGGTGCGCTTGGCGTGCAAATGTTTCATCTGAACCTGTTTTGGGGAATCGTCGCAATCGTCGTGGGTCAGGCAGTCGGGGGATATTAATGGCGCTTCACTCCGCGCAGGGCCCGCAACTGGGTATCCCGCAGATGGTGCAGAGCCGCGCGCAGTTTGGTTCGTGGGGCGCATTGCTGGTGACCGTCATCGCCGCAGTGATGTACGTTGGATTCTTCGCATCCAATATTGTGCTCGCAGGCAAGTCGGTGCACGGCATCGCGTCATCGGTATCGGTTCCAGCCGGTATTGTGATTGGCGCGGTTGGCTCGGGTTTAATCGGCATCATTGGTTACCGCTTCATCCACATTCTCAACCGCATCGGCACCTGGGTGCTCGGAATCGGCATCGCGGTTGGTTTCTGGTACATCCTCACGCACATCGGAACGGCTGACTTCCTGACCCGCGGGGGGTTCAATTTCGCAGGCTGGCTGGCGACGGTGTCACTGTCCGCGCTCTGGCAGATTGCTTTCGCACCTTACGTTTCGGATTACTCACGCTACCTGCCGGAGAACGTTGGCGTTGCCTCGACATTCTGGGCTACCTATCTTGGCTGTGTGCTCGGTTCGACGTTGGCGTTCATCTTCGGTGCCGTTGCTGTTCTGGCAGTTCCGCCGGGAATCGATACGATGGACGCGGTGAAGCAGGCTACCGGGCCGCTGGGTTCTCTCATGCTCGTGCTTTTCCTGCTGAGCGTCATTAGTCACAACGCCCTTAACCTGTACGGAGCTGTCCTCGCTGTGATTACCTCGGTACAAACCTTCGCATGGCGCTGGATTCCGACGGCGAAGGCACGGGCAGTGGTGTCGATTGTCATTTTTACGGCGTGCTGTTACGCGGCGATTGGCGCGTCCACAAACTTTATTGGGAACCTGGTGGACCTTGTGCTGGCCTTGCTCGTTGTTCTTGTTCCCTGGACTGCGATCAACCTGATTGACTTCTACGTGATTCATAAAGGGAAGTACGACATCCCGTCTATTTTCCAGGCGGACGGTGGCATCTATGGGCGCTTTAACCCGCAGGCGTTGGCGGCATACGCGGTTGGCATACTGGTGCAAATACCTTTCATGAACACACCGATGTATACGGGGCCGATTCCGCGATACCTCGATGGGGCGGACCTCTCGTGGTTGATCGGGCTCCTTGTTACTTCTCCGCTATACCTCTGGCTGGCGACCCGGGATACGGCCTATCGGCGCCGGCAGAACGAACCACGCGTGGCTCACATCGCGTAGGTCTGAGCCAGGGCTTTGACAGGCCCCATGACCAAGCCCAAAAACAAAAACCCCGCAAGTTCAAAACTTTGAACTTGCGGGGTTTGAATCGTGGTGGAGCCGGCGGGAATCGAACCCGCGTCCGTAAGCACTCTACAACCAGTTCTACATACTTAGTCCAGTCAATTTAATTTAACCGTACCGACGTGGACGAACACACTTCGTTACGGCGAGTCACTAAGTTTTCGGCCCCGGCGTCATGACACTACCGGAGATTATCTGACGTAAATGACCTCGCTAGCCTTGCGGCCCAGGCCCATCAGCGAGCCTGTGCGAGGAAAGCCGGTTTTTAGGCGGCTTGTGCGGAGAAAGAACTGTCGTTAGACGCGTTCTTGACTTCGATTTTTGCATTTACAAATTTCCCATTGATTTACGAGGTGACGGGTCCTCGGTATGCCCTGAATTGCTTCGCTACCCACGTCGAAACCAGGTCGGCCCCAATGGGACGTCGATTATCCCATAGAACCCGAGTTGAGGCTAATGCGATGGATTTCAAGTTGGCAGGGGAGGCGCGAGCGCTTGCAAGCGGTGCTTGCATCATCCTGCCTGGGTGATCTCGCGCAGTAACACCTGCAATTCAGAGGGTGACTGAACCAGATACTGGGCTTGCCAATCTGCTGGTTTCAGGCTGTTGCCGCAATAACCGTAGGCTGCGGCGATCGTCGCCATGCCCGCCGCACGGCCTGCTTGAATATCACGCAAATCGTCGCCGACATACAGCATGTCTTGCGCCGCGATGCCTAGCGCGGTGGCGGCATGAAGCAATGGGGCCGGATGGGGCTTTGAGTGTGCAGTGGTGTCTCCGCTGACAACGCATCGAGCGTGTGTATCCAGCCCGAGCAACGCGACCAGCGGGCTGGTCAGCCGCGCGACCTTGTTGGTGACGATGCCCCAGCGAATGCCGCGTGCGTTCAGGTCGTCCAGCAGGGCAGCGATACCCGGGAAAAGTACACTTTTTACACAGATATCTGTTGCGTAATTGGCGAGGAATTCGTCTCGCATCGCGGCGAATTCGGCGTATTCCGGCGTGATACCAAATGCGGCGCCAATCAGGCCCCGCGCCCCGGTTGAAGCCAGTGGGCGCAACACATCGAAGGGCACAGGCGCGAGCCCCCGTTGTTCGCGCATTGTGTTCACGGCAGCGGCAAGATCGGGGGCGGTGTCGGCCAGCGTACCATCGAGGTCGAACAAAACGGCCTTGTAAGCACGTTCTGGCCGCGAGATATCGTTGCTCTGTGCCGCGGGCGAGGAAGTAACAGGGTTCATGAGATGGTGAAAATGCAGGGCGGTAACGTATCAGCCGTCGCGTCGGCAGGCCAGCATGTAATTGACGCTGGTATTGTTCGACAGACCAAAATGTTTGCTGATGGGATGGTACGTAATGCCTTTGAGGTCCGCTGTGTTGAGCTCCGCCAGGCGAACGAAACGGGCCAGCTCGGAGGGACGAATGAAGCGCGCGTAATCGTGCGTGCCTTTGGGCAACATACCCACGATGTATTCGGCGCCAATCACGGCGAACAGGTACGACTTAAGATTGCGGTTAAGCGTCGAGAAAAAGACCCAGCCGCCAGGTTTGACCAAAGCTTTACAAGCCGCAACGATGGCAGCGGGTTCCGGTACGTGTTCGAGCATCTCCATGCAGGTCACCACGTCATAGGAACCTGGTTCGCGGTTTGCCAGGGCCTCTGCGGCAATTTCTTCGTACTCAACGTTGACCCCGCTCTCCAGGCTGTGGAGGTCGGCAACGCCCAGCGCCTGGCTGGAGAGGTCAATACCTTTTACTTGCGCGCCACGCCCGGCCATGGATTCCGAGAGAATGCCGCCGCCGCATCCGATATCCAGTACGCGTTTGCCGGCCAAACGCGCATGTGAGTCGATCCAGTTGAGCCGGACGGGATTGAGTTCGTGTAACGGCTTGAATTCTGCATTCGGGTCCCACCAGCGATGGGCGAGATCGCTAAATTTTTGAAGTTCGTGGGGATCAGCGTTGGTCATGGCGGATAGGCCATTGAAAATGGCGTAAGTCGAAGGAGGGAACCTCGAAGTATATAGGCGATACAAACCACGAAAACACGGGAACACGGAAAAGCGCGCGACCGATCGCCACGCGCATAAAAAAAGCCCCGCCGAAGCGGGGCTTTGCGATGCTGCAAAGCGACGGAGCTTGTTACTTTGAAGTTCCGACAACTTCGACTTCCACGCGACGATCCGGTGCGAGGCAGGCGATGAGTTGCTTGTGGTTCTTCTGGTGGCAGCCAGTCGTAACAGGATTGCGCTTGCCTTTGCCTTCCGTGTAGATACGGTTGGCTTCGATGCCCTTGCTGACCAGGTAGGCCTTCACAGCTTGAGCACGACGCAGCGACAGGCGGTCGTTGTACTTGTCCGAACCGATACGGTCGGTGTAGCCCGTTGCAACCACGACTTCCAGGTTCAGACCCTGGATCTTGGAAGCGAGATCGCTCAGCTTTTCTTTGCCCGCAGGCTTCAGGATAGACTTGTCGAAATCGAACAGCGCATCAGCCTGATACGTGATCTTCTGGCTGGTAATAACCGGAGCAGGCGGTGCCGGCGGGGTCGGAGCCTGGGCTACCAGGGCGCCATCGCACTTTGCGTTTGCCGTTGCCGGTGTCCAGAAGGCATCACGCCAGCAAAGCTCGTTCGTGCCGTTCATCCACACGTATTCGCCGGTGCCGTTCACCCAGTTGTCGTTTATAGCTTGTCGCGAAGCCGGCACCGACTGTGCCGAAGCGGATGCAGCCATTACTGCGGTAGCTGCAATGAACGCGAGCTTTGAAAGTTTATTCATATTTCTCCTCTCGAAATTGAGATTACCGCAGATTTACTGCGAGCTTGTTGACAAAGACAAGTCATACATTGCTCGGAGTATAACATCGGAGCGGAAACAAAAGACGCGCTGTGTAGACTTCGAGCCCTGTCTAACTTTGTGCGTTGGCATTCTGCCATATCGTTCCCTTCCGACGAAAAAAAATTCGTCCCCCTCTCTAGCCCCGCTGCAATTGTGGTGCTTGAACAACATCGCAGCGGATCCCGGCAAGAGACGGATACTGCCCGTTGGCGGGCTTATGTGCCAGTTATATATAGCGCGTTACCCGGTGGGCCATGTCCTGCATGCTAGAATCGCGCGCTGCGGCTTTGCTGGCGGCAGGGGTGGCAGCGGGGCTGCGCCAGGCTTACCGCCTGTTCGTTCCTGTCCAGGGCTCGTCCACACCCGGTTCGTCCCCGTTTTTTACTCCCGTTTTTGCACGTCAAAAAGATACGGATAAATGGATCAATTCGCCAAAGAGACTCTGCCAATCTCCCTAGAGGAGGAAATGCGCCGCTCGTATCTCGATTACGCGATGAGCGTCATCGTTGGGCGAGCGCTTCCTGATGTCCGCGATGGCCTGAAGCCTGTGCATCGTCGTGTCCTGTATGCCATGCATGAGCTGAACAACGACTGGAACCGCGCTTATAAAAAATCTGCACGTATCGTCGGTGATGTCATCGGTAAATATCACCCACACGGCGACACCGCTGTCTACGACACGATTGTCCGGATGGCGCAAAGTTTTTCGCTGCGCTACATGCTGGTCGATGGGCAGGGTAACTTCGGTTCGGTTGACGGCGATAATGCCGCCGCGATGCGTTATACCGAAATTCGTATGGCCAAGATTGGCCATGAACTGATTTCCGACATCGATAAGGAAACTGTCGATTTCGAACTTAACTATGACGGCAGCGAAACGCAGCCCTCTATCCTGCCTGCCCGCATTCCCAATCTGCTGATCAATGGCTCGTCCGGGATCGCTGTGGGGATGGCGACCAACATTCCACCGCACAATCTGGGTGAGGTTGTTGATGCCTGCCATCATCTGCTCAAGCATCCTGACGCGACTATTGACGAGTTGATCGAGATCGTCCCGGCACCTGATTTCCCTACGGCGGGCATCATTTATGGTGTCGCTGGCGTGCGCGATGGTTACCGCACCGGCCGGGGCCGTGTGGTGATGCGGGCGACAACCCACTTCGAAGAAATTGATCGCGGCCAGCGCATGGCCATCATTGTTGACGAGTTGCCCTACCAGGTGAACAAGCGCTCACTTTTGGAGCGCATTGCCGAACTCGTCAACGAGAAGAAGCTCGAGGGTATTTCCGATATTCGGGACGAGTCCGACAAGAGTGGTATGCGGGTTGTGATCGAGCTCAAGCGTGGAGAGGTGCCCGAGGTTGTGCTGAACAACCTGTACAAGGCGACCCAGTTGCAGGACACGTTTGGCATGAACATGGTGGCGCTTGTTGACGGCCAGCCCAAGTTGCTGAACCTGAAGGAAATGTTGACGTGTTTCCTTTCGCACCGGCGTGAAGTGCTGACGCGGCGCACTGTATACGAACTGCGCAAGGCGCGTGAGCGTGGCCACGTACTTGAGGGTCTGGCGGTTGCGCTTGCCAACATTGACGAATTCATTGGGCTCATCAAGGCCGCACCGACACCGCCTGTGGCAAAGCAGGAGTTGATGTCCCGTTCATGGGATTCATCTTTGGTGCGTGAAATGCTCTCGCGTGCTGAAACCGATAATGCCCTGGTGGGTGGCCGCGAGGCGTACCGGCCAGATGGCTTGCTCCCGGCGTTTGGCATGCAGGAGAGTGGCCTGTACCGTCTGTCGGATGTCCAGGCGCAGGAAATTCTGCAGATGCGCTTGCAGCGCCTGACCGGGCTGGAGCAGGACAAGATTATTGGCGAGTACCGCGAAGTGATGGCCCAGATTGCCGATTTGCTGGATATTTTGGCGCGTCCTGAACGGATCACGGCAATCATCGTCGGTGAACTGACGTCGGTTAAAAGCGAATTTGGCGATGCACGGCGCTCGAAGATCGAACTCAACGCCACCGAGCTCAATACGGAAGACCTGATCACGCCGCAAGACATGGTGGTGACGATGTCCCATACCGGCTACGTCAAATCGCAGCCGCTATCAGAATATCGCGCGCAAAAGCGCGGCGGACGGGGCAAGCAGGCGACGTCGATGAAGGAGGACGACTGGATCGACACGCTTTTCATTGCCAACACGCACGATCATATTTTGTGTTTCTCGAACCGCGGCCGGGTTTACTGGATCAAGGTGTACGAGGTGCCGCAGGGTTCGCGCAACTCGCGTGGCCGTCCGGTGGTCAACATGTTCCCGCTGCAAGACGGCGAGAAAATCAACGTCGTGTTGCCGGTGAAGGAGTTTTCCGCTGATCAGTATGTATTTATGGCGACTGCGCTGGGCACGGTCAAAAAGACCCCGCTTGAGGCCTTTAGTCGACCCTTGCGCAAGGGGATTATCGCTGTCGGTCTTGACGATGGTGACTACCTGATTGGCGCAGCGATTACCGATGGTCAGCATGACGTGATGCTTTTCTCTGATTCAGGCAAGGCGGTCCGTTTTGACGAAAATGACGTCCGCCCGATGGGACGTGAGGCGCGCGGTGTTCGTGGCATGCAACTTGAAGACGGGCAGCAGGTTATCGCTCTTCTCGTGGCGGGTGATGAGCAGCAGTCCGTTTTAACGGCGACCGAAAACGGTTTTGGCAAGCGTACGCCGATTACTGAATACACGCGTCACGGGCGTGGTACGAAGGGGATGATTGCGATTCAGACCTCTGAGCGCAACGGTCGGGTCGTGGCTGCAACACTGGTCGATCCGGAAGCTCAGATCATGCTGATCACCAATACTGGCGTGCTAATACGGACGCGGGTATCGGAGATTCGGGAAATGGGGCGCGCAACGCAAGGTGTTACACTTATCAGTCTTGATGAGGGCACGAAGCTTTCTGGTCTGCAACAGGTAGCGGAAGCGGAAGCGGAAGCGGAAGCGGAAGCGGAAGCGGAAGCGGAAGCGGAAGCGGAAGCGGAAGCGGAAGCGGAAGCGGAAGCGGAAGCGGAAGTTGACGTGGACAATGATGCCGAAAGTTCCGCTGGTGAAGGTGATGCGGGCGAGAACGATAGCGTCTGAACGGTTTGATGTTTCTTTGTTTAACTGAGTTAAGAGTTAAGCGCAGCGCTGGCATGGTGACGGACTAACGTATCAGCCAGATACGCAGCCAGCGCGGCGCGTAGTTCGTCTATTTTCTCTGAGGGAGTAATGATGCAAAAACGATTCAAACAACTGGTGCTGCTGGCAGCACTCGTGCCAACTTTTGCAATGGCTCAAGCGCTTCAGAACCAGGCAGCTCCGACTGCTGCCGCGGCACCGGTTGACCCGGCCAAGCAGGCTGCGATCAAGGATCTGCTGGATGCGATCGACGCACAAAAGCTCGTCGGCGCAATTGGCAATAGCGCGCAGATGCAAGCCAAGCAACTGGTTCCGGCAATTCTGTCGGACGCGCTAAGCGAAAACAAATCGTTGAGCGACAAGCAAAAGCAGGCATCGGTGCCGACGCTGCAAAAAAATGCAGTGCCGAAGCTGGTTGAAGCCGCAGGCCAGGTGTTTGCTACAGATTCATTCCGTCAGGATGCAATGCAGGCACAGTACGATGCCTATGCAAAATACTACAGCGCGCAGGAAATCAAGGATCTGACCACGTTCTACAAGAGCCCGACTGGCCGCAAGTTTATTCAGGTGCAAGATCAGGTGGGTCGTGATGTCGTGAATGGTCTGATGCAAAAGTACATGCCACAGTCGATCAAGGCAACGCGTGAACAGGCCGACAAGGATGTCGCAGCGGTTAAGGCTGCCAAATAAGATGCTGAAGCATCAACGTCGACCTGCCTGAGTTTTCAGGCGAGCAGGTTTGGCGGGTTTCTGGTGGTGATGCCATAATGGCTGTTTGCGCGTAGGCGCAAACAGCCATTATTTTTTGAGCGCGAAGTTCGTTTCTCGCTATCGCTATTGGTCTTCCCGTTTTTTCGCCTGCCCCAGGATTTTTCATGCGCGTTTTTAATTTTTCCGCTGGTCCAGCGGCGATGCCCGAAGAGGTGCTGCGCCAGGCCGCCGACGAGATGCTCAACTGGCACGATAGCGGCATGAGCGTGATGGAGATGAGCCACCGTGGCCAGGCGTTTTCGTCCATTCACGAAGAAGCGTTACACGACTTGCGTGATTTGCTCGACGTGCCTGCCAGTTACCGTATTCTCTTCCTGCAGGGTGGCGGGCTAGCTGAAAACGCGATTATTCCCATGAATCTCTTTGGCACGAAGCCGCGCGCTGATTTTGTCGTGACCGGTTCCTGGTCGCAAAAATCACTGAACGAAGCACGTAAATATGGCGTCGCGCACCAGGCCGCAAACGGTGCCACTGCAGAGGGTTTCACGCGTGTGCCGCCTCGTTCGGAGTGGCAACTATCGGAAGATCCGGCCTACGTGCATTTGTGTACCAATGAAACCATTCACGGTATCGAAACCTTCGATCTTCCCGACCTGGGCGAGATACCGCTGGTCGCGGATGCTTCATCCCATCTTCTCTCGCGTCCCATGGATGTCACCCGATATGGCGTTCTGTTTGGTGGTGCGCAGAAAAACATCGGCATCGCGGGCGTGACGGTCGTGATTGTGCGCGAAGACCTGCTGGAGCAGGCGTTGAGCATTTGTCCGACGGCGTTCGAATGGAAAACCGTCGCGGCCAATAATTCGATGTACAACACGCCACCGACCTACGCGATCTATATCGCCGGGCTGGTCTTCAAATGGCTTAAGAAGCAGGGTGGTCTGGCGGCCATTGAGGCGCGCAATGTCGCCAAAGCGAAACTGCTTTATGACACCATCGACGCCAGCAGCTTTTATCTGAACAAGGTCGAGCGCCATGCGCGCTCCCGGATGAACGTTCCGTTTTTTCTCGCCGATGCCACGCGCAATGAAGCTTTTCTGTCGGGTGCCGAGGCACGAGGTCTGGTGCAACTGAAGGGGCACAAATCGGTAGGAGGCATGCGTGCATCGCTGTATAACGCGGTACCCCTCGATGCGGTGACGGCACTCGTCGAGTACATGAACGAATTCGAGCAGCGCCACGCCTGATGCGGCAGGGTTTGCCTGTTTAGCCTCCTCACCGATACGCTTTTTTCAAGCATGGACGACGAACTTAATTCCCAACTTAAACCTTTGCGTGAACGTATTGATGCGATTGATACGCAGCTCATCGCGCTTTTGAACCAGCGGGCAGCCGTTGCGCTTGAAGTGGGTGAGATCAAGAAGCATTTCAATGCGCCGGTATTTCGCCCGGAACGTGAGCAGCAGGTGATTGCACGCCTGCAGGACATGAGCATGGGTCCGCTCGGTGGCGACCATATCAGCGCGATCTGGCGTGAAATCATGTCGGCCAGCCGTGAGCTTGAACAGCCATTTCGAGCGGCTTATCTGGGCCCGGTTGGCACGTATAGCGAACAGGCTATGCATCTTTACTTCGGACAGTCGATCGAAGGCTTGCCTTGTTCTTCAATTGATGAGGTATTTCGTTCGGTTGATGCGGGTGCGGCTGAATTCGGCGTTGTCCCAGTCGAGAATTCGACGGCAGGCGCGGTATCGCGCACGCTGGACCTGCTGCTTCAGACGAAATTGCTCATTGGCGGTGAGCTTGCGCTGCCGATTCACCATAATCTGCTGACATTAAGCGGCGGGCTGACGGGTGTGACGCGGGTTTGTGCCCATGCCCAGTCGCTGGCGCAATGTCAGCGCTGGCTGGCTACGCATGCGCCTCATCTCGAATGTCTGGCGATGTCGAGTAACGCGGAAGCGGCGCGTCTTGCCGCGAGTGATCCGACCGTGGCCGCGATCGCGGGTGACCGCGCGGCGGTGCATTACGGCCTGCAGGTCGCTTATGCGCTGATTCAGGATGATCCGCACAATCGCACCCGTTTCGTGATGATCGGCAAGGTGCCCGTGGGCAGCAGCGGCCGCGACCAGACGTCACTGATTGTCTCCGTAAAGAACGAGCCGGGCGCCGTTTTCAAACTGCTTGGGCCGCTGGCGCGTCATGGCGTCTCGATGACCCGTTTCGAGTCCCGCCCGGCGCGGGCCGGGACGTGGGAGTACTACTTTTATATCGACATCGAAGGCCATCGGGACAGTGCTGCCGTTGCTGCGGCGCTGGCCGAACTCGAGGAAAAAGCCGCTTTCCTGAAGATTCTTGGTTCGTATCCGCGTGCCAGTTAGCCTGGTTTTTCAGGGCAGGTCTTTCAACCGGTTTTTCCTTCGCCTTTCACCTGTCAATCTGTTAACTGTTGCCTGGAGAAACTCATGACTCTCTCATTCGGCCCTTCTTATGTGCGGGAGATCGCACCTTATATCGCGGGCAAACCGATCTCGGAAGTCGCACGCGAATTTGGTCTGGACGAAACGCGCATCGTGAAGCTGGCTTCAAATGAAAACCCCTATGGCATGCCTGAATCAGCGAAGCGTGCGATAAGCCGGGCCGTGAGCGAGCTGGGCCGCTATCCGGATGCCAACGGCTTTGAATTGAAGGCTGCATTGAGCCAGCGCTATGGTGTGCCCGCCGGCTGGGTGACTTTGGGCAATGGCAGTAATGACATTCTTGAAATTGCCGCCCATGCTTTTGTCGAAAAAGGGCAGACGGTGATTTACTCGCAGTATTCGTTTGCGGTTTATGCGCTCGCCACACAAGGGCTGGGCGCTCGCGCGAAAGTGGTGCCCGCGGTGCAGTACGGCCATGATCTCGACGCCATGCTCGCCGCAATCGATGCCGACACGCGTTTGATCTTCCTCGCCAATCCGAATAATCCGACGGGTACATTCATTCCGGGCCCGGTGCTCGAAGCGTTTCTCGACAAGGTGCCGGGTAATGTGGTGGTCGTGCTGGACGAGGCCTATACCGAATATCTCGCGCAAGACCAGCGTTACGACGCGATTAGCTGGGTGCGGCGCTATCCGAACTTGCTGGTGTCGCGGACGTTTTCGAAAGCGTTTGGCCTGGCCGGGCTGCGGGTGGGTTTTGCCATCGCCCAGCCGGCGCTGACCGATTTGCTGAACCGTCTGCGGCAACCGTTCAATGTCAATACGCTGGCTCAGGCGGCGGCGATTGCCGTGTTGCAGGACGAGGCGTTTCTCGCCAAAAGCGCGCAGACCAATGCAGAGGGCTACCGTGATCTGACCACGGCATTTGACCGGCTTGGCCTCGAATACGTCCCGTCCCACGGCAATTTTGTGCTGGTGCGGGTGGGGCATGACGACAACGCTGGCAACCAGGTCAATCTGGCCTTGCTGAAGCAGGGTGTGATCGTGCGGCCGGTTGGCAACTATGGCTTGCCGCAGTGGTTGCGCGTCACGATTGGCCTGCCTGATGAAAACACCGCATTTCTCGCTGCGCTTGAAAAAACACTTGCGCTGGCTTGAGCAGCTTCGCTTGCCTGGTGTGCGCCGAAAACTCTTCTGATGATCGATGTGGCCATGTTTTCCTTCAACAAACTGGTGGTGATCGGCGTTGGGCTGATTGGCGGCTCGCTCGCGCGGGCATTGCGTGAGCAGCCGGGCATCGGGGGCGCGCGATGCGTGATCGGCGTGGAACGTTCAGCTGCAGCGCTAGCCCATGCGCTGGCGCTAGGCGTAATTGACGAAGCGCTGACGGGGGCGGACGAAGCCGCGTTGCGTGCCGCGTTGACGGGGGCGGATATCGTGCTGCTGGCTGCGCCCGTGGCGCAAACCGGGGCGCTGCTTGAACGGATTGCGCCCTGGCTTGAACCGGCGACGCTCGTGACCGATGCGGGTAGCACCAAATCGGATGTCGTTGCTGCCGCATACGCCATGTTGGGTGCAAAGGTGGGCCAGTTTGTCCCAGGACATCCGATTGCCGGACGCGAGACGAGTGGCGTCGGCGCGGCGCTGGCCGATTTATATTCAGGCCGCAACGTGGTGTTGTGCCCATTGCCGGAAAACACGCCAGAAGCCGTGGGGCGAATTGCGGCGATGTGGCGCGCAACGGGAGCGACAGTGCATGAAATGTCCAGCGCGCAGCATGATCGCGTGTTTGCTGCTGTGAGTCATTTGCCTCATGTATTGTCTTTCGCGCTAGTCGAACAGATTTTGGGCTCGCCTGATGCGGCGCTGAAGTTTTCGTTTGCAGCGGGTGGTTTTAGGGATTTCACGCGCATCGCGGCGTCGAGCCCCGAGATGTGGCGTGACGTTTGCGTGGCGAACCGCACGGCACTGCTTGAAGAACTCGATGCCTACAGCGCTGTTCTGGCTCATTTGCGTGCGGCCATCGACGCCGCTGACGGCGCCGAACTCGAAGCCATCTTTGCCCGCTCACGCGAGGCCCGTAGTGTATGGCAGCCGGGCAGCAGCCCGGCTTAACAGGAAGCTGGAAGAACTGGATTCGTTCATGAACTACCTCGATCTCGGCCCTTTTTCACGCGTGACCGGCACGGTCCGTTTGCCTGGCTCGAAAAGTATTTCGAACCGGGTGCTGTTGCTGGCCGCGCTGGCGGAAGGCGAAACCACAATCACCCATCTGCTCGATTCCGACGATACCCGCGTGATGCTTGAGGCACTCATGCAGCTTGGCGTGAAGCTCCGCCATAACGATCAGGCGTGCGTGGTCTCGGGCACCCGCGGCGCATTCACGGCCAAAAACGCGGACCTCTTTCTCGGCAATGCGGGAACGGCGGTGCGCCCATTGACGGCGGCCTTGGCGGTGAATGGTGGGGAGTATCGCGTGCACGGCGTGCCGCGGATGCATGAGCGGCCCATCGGGGATCTGGTTGACGGCTTGCGGCAAATCGGCGCGCAGATTGACTACGAGGCTAACGAGGGCTATCCGCCATTGCGCATCCATCCGGCTCGGATTGCCGTGGAGGCGCCGATTCGCGTTCGTGGCGACGTTTCGAGCCAGTTCCTGACGGCGCTGCTGATGACGCTGCCGCTCGTGCGCAGCGCAAGCGGTGTGACGACGCTTGAGGTGGAGGGCGAACTGATCTCCAAACCTTATATCGACATCACGATCCGGCTCATGGCGCGCTTTGGCATTCAGGTCGAGCACGACAACTGGCAGCGTTTCATCGTGCCTGCGGGGCGGCGTTACCAGTCGCCGGGGCAGATCATGGTGGAAGGCGATGCGTCGTCGGCCTCCTATTTTCTGGCGGCGGGGGCGCTTGGCGGCGGGCCGGTGCGGGTGGAGGGCGTGGGCCGTGCAAGCATCCAGGGTGACGTGGGTTTTGCCGATGCGCTTAACCGGATGGGTGCGAATGTGACGATGGGCGAAGACTGGATCGAAGTGCGTGGCGTTGGCCATGACCACGGCAAGCTGATGCCGGTCGAGATGGATTGCAATCTGATTCCCGATGCCGCGATGACGATTGCCGTGGCGGCACTGTTTGCCGATGGCACGACCACGCTGCGCAATATTGCCAGTTGGCGCGTGAAGGAAACCGACCGGATCGCTGCGATGGCCACCGAATTGCGCAAGCTGGGCGCGACGGTGCAGGAAGGTCCTGATTATCTGGTGATCACGCCCCCGGCACGGCTTGTGCCTCAAGCGGTCATTGATACCTATGACGATCACCGGATGGCGATGTGTTTCTCGCTGGTGAGTCTGGGTGGCGTGCCGGTACGCATTAATGATCCGGGTTGCGTGCGCAAGACCTTTCCCGATTATTTCGAGCGTTTTTTAGCGCTGGTTCAACCTTGATCTGGCTATACGCGATTTCCTCATGAAACCCATTCGTCCCTTTCATCAAACGCCGGTGATCACGATTGACGGCCCGACTGCATCCGGTAAAGGCACCGTTGCCGCACTGGTGGCGGCCAGCCTTGGTTTTCACCTGCTTGATAGCGGTGCGCTTTACCGGCTTGCGGCGCTGGCGAGCCTGCGCTATGGCATCGCGGCTGACGATGCCGTAGCGATCGAGAAACTGATTGGCGAGCTGCACATCACGTTTCGTGAAGGGCTGGCGCAGCTCGACGGAATGGATGTTTCGGCGGAGATTCGTGCGGAAGACATTGGCAACCGGGCTTCGGCCATCGCGGTGCACGCACCGGTGCGTACGGCGCTGGTGGCCCGGCAACGGGCTTTTCGCAAGGAGCCAGGCCTTGTCGCCGATGGCCGCGATATGGGGACAGTGATCTTTCAGGATGCAGTGCTTAAGGTGTTTCTGACAGCCAGTGTCGAAGCGCGTGCGGCACGGCGATATAAGCAATTGATCCAAAAAGGTTTTTCTGCTAATATGGAAAACTTGCTCCAGGATTTGCGTGAACGTGACGAGCGCGACAGTACGCGTGCCGCCGCGCCACTCAAGCCCGCAGCAGAAGCAAAGCTGCTCGATACCTCGGCGCTCTCGATCGACCAGGCGGTCAATCAGGTGGTGCAGTGGTATCGGGCGCTTGTTCCGCAGGCTTAAAGTACCTGGTACTTTAAGCCTGCGGGTATGTCGGTGTTGTGCTGCAGCGTGTGGCGCAACGTGTGTTCAGCCCTTAACCTTCCGCGTGGTATTCGCATTTTTGCCCTGTGTCGTTAAAGCAGCAGGCCGATCGGCCTGCCAGACAACCCGGCAGTGCGGGACCATGTAAATCTCGATCTTTATGTCCGACCTGCAAACCTCCAACCCGAATACCGAATCTTTCGCGGCTCTGTTCGAAGAGTCGCTGACCAAGCAAGACATGCGCGCCGGCGAAGTTATTTCCGCCGAAGTCGTGCGTGTCGACCACAATTTTGTGGTCGTCAATGCAGGTCTCAAGTCCGAAGCCTACATCCCGCTCGAAGAGTTCCTGAACGACGCGGGCGAGGTAGAAGTGCAGGCGGGCGACTTCGTTTCAGTGGCGATCGACGCACTGGAAAATGGCTATGGCGACACCATTCTGTCGCGCGACAAGGCGAAGCGTCTGGCTTCGTGGCTGTCGCTGGAAAAGGCACTCGACAACAACGAACTGGTAACCGGCACGATCACGGGCAAGGTCAAGGGTGGCATGACCGTCATGGTCAATGGCATTCGTGCTTTCCTGCCGGGCTCGCTGGTGGATACGCGTCCAGTTAAGGACACCACGCCGTATGAAGGCAAGACGCTCGAATTCCGCGTGATCAAGCTTGACCGCAAACGTAACAACGTGGTGCTGTCGCGCCGCGCGGTGATCGAGGCCACGCAAGGCGAAGAGCGCGCCAAGCTGCTCGAGACGCTGAAAGAAGGCGCGATTGTCGAAGGCGTGGTGAAGAACATCACTGATTACGGCGCATTCGTGGATCTCGGCGGTATCGATGGCCTGTTGCACATCACCGACATCGCATGGCGTCGTGTGCGTCACCCGAGCGAAGTGCTGTCGGTGGGCCAGGAAGTCACAGCAAAAATTCTCAAGTTCGATCAGGAAAAAAACCGCGTTTCGCTCGGCATCAAGCAACTGGGCGACGATCCGTGGGAAGGCATTTCACGCCGTTACCCAGCGGGCACGCGTCTGTTCGGCAAGGTCACCAACATCACTGACTACGGCTCATTCGTTGAAGTCGAATCAGGCATTGAAGGTCTCGTCCACGTGTCGGAAATGGACTGGACCAACAAGAACGTTGCACCGTCCAAAGTGGTCCAGCTGGGCGACGAAGTCGAAGTCATGGTCCTTGAGATCGACGAAGACCGCCGCCGTATCAGCCTCGGCATGAAGCAATGCAAGCCGAACCCATGGGACGATTTCAGCCGCAACTTCAAGAAGGGCGACAAGCTGCAAGGCGCGATCAAGTCGATTACCGACTTCGGCGTGTTTATCGGTTTGCCTGGCGGTATCGACGGTCTGGTTCACCTCTCGGACCTGTCGTGGAGCGAAACTGGCGAAGAAGCCGTGCGCAAGTACAAGAAGGGCGACGAAGTGGAAGCCATCGTCCTGGGCATTGATGTCGAAAAAGAACGTATTTCGCTCGGCATCAAGCAGCTTGAAGGCGATCCGTTCAGCAATTTCGTTGCCATGAACGACAAGGGTGCGACGGTTGACGGCGTGGTCAAGTCGGTTGATGCAAAGGGTGCTGTCGTCACGCTGACGGCTGACGTTGAGGGCTATCTGCGCGCATCTGAAATCGCTCAGGATCGTGTGGAAGATGCACGCAACGTGCTGAAAGAAGGTGACAAGGTCAATGCGATGATCATCAACATCGACCGCAAGTCGCGTGGCATTAACCTGTCGATCAAGGCCAAAGATTCGGCTGAACAGCAAGAAGCGATCCGTGGCATGGCGTCCGACAGCAGCGCTGCTGCAACCGGCACGACTAACCTCGGCGCATTGTTGAAAGCCAAACTTGATGGCCAGAACCAGTAAGCCTTAAGAGGGTCTGCTGCAGTATGACCAAATCGGAATTGGTCGCTCAACTGGCCCTGCGTTTTCCGCAGCTTGTTTTAAAAGATGCGGATTTCGCAGTAAAAACGATGCTTGATGCGATGTCGGAGGCGCTTGCCAACGGTCATCGCATCGAAATTCGCGGCTTTGGCAGCTTTGGCCTGAACCGTCGGCCATCCCGCGTAGGGCGCAATCCGAAGTCAGGGGAAAAGGTGCTGGTACCTGAGAAGTACGTACCGCATTTCAAGCCCGGCAAGGAACTGCGTGAACGGGTGGATGGACGCTCAGGCGAGCCGCTTAAAGCAGATGAGCCAGATGACGATTGATCTGCCTTCACTGTGCGATTTTCAATCTCGCGTCTCAGTGTTGTGCCGATCGCGTCGATGGCCATAGCCAGACGGCAAAGACCAGAAAAGCGCCTTTGGGCGCTTTTTTTATTGGCGCGGCCCTGGTTCGGGTCTCGCTGGGAAGCGCCAGCTCATCGTCGCGCTGGAATCAGGCTTCTTTCGGCGCTGGGGGGCTTCCATTACAATACGGGCACTTTTGCGGTGCCGCCGGTGGTGGGCCTGCCGCTTCCAATATTTCTGCCCAGAGACTCACTATGAAATTTATCGTCTGGTTGATCCGTGTTCTGGTGTTCGTGCTGTTGCTCGTTCTTGCGCTCTCCAACACGCAAACCGCGACGCTCAATTTTCTGGCGGGTTATGTCTGGCAAGCACCGCTTATTCTGATTGGTCTCGTATTTTTTATTGTCGGGTTGCTGGCAGGGCTCGTGTCGGCATTGCCCATGCTGTTTCGCCTGCGCTTTGAAAATGGCCGCTTAAAACGCGAATTGCGTATCGCGCGTGAAGCACCTGTCGCCGTTGAACCACAACCTCCCATGCCGCCACTGATTTAATTCGTCCTTGCCGCCTGGATTTCGCACAGGCGGTTTCCGGTTTCTGTCATTGCGTTTCCCTGGCTATTCCACATGGATCTAGATTTCTGGTGGCTGCTTGTTATTCCAGTTGCGTTCGCGCTTGGCTGGATGGCCGCACGTTATGACCTCAAGACGCTGTTGTCCGAAGGCGCTAATTTGCCGCGCTCGTATTTCCGGGGCCTGAATTTTCTGTTGAACGAGCAGCCCGATCAGGCAATCGACGCGTTTATCGAAGTCGTCAAACTCGATCCTGAAACCGTTGAACTCCACTTTGCATTAGGCAACCTGTTTCGCCGTCGTGGTGAAACAGACCGTGCGATCCGGGTGCATCAAAATCTCCTGAGCCGGACGAGCTTGTCGGCGGCTGAGCGGGATCATGCATTGTTCGAGCTGGGTCAGGATTTTCTTAAGGCTGGTTTGCTCGACCGGGCGGAAGAGACCTTTCGCTCGCTCGAGTCAGGTACCCATGCCCTGGATGCGCAGCGTGCGTTGCTGACGATCTACGAAATCGAGAAGGACTGGAACAAATCCATTGATACCGCCCGAAAACTTGAAACGATGGGCGCCGCTTCGTTAAGCCGGGAGATCGCGCAGTTTCATTGCGAGCTGGCTCAGGAAGCGTTGCAACAAAAGCAGCCGGATGAAGCACAGCGGCAACTCGATCTGGCGCTTAAGGCCAACCCGCAGAATGTGCGGGCGACGATCCTCTTCGGCGATGTCGATGAGATGAGCGGCAAGCATGAGGCGGCGATCACGCACTGGCGCCAGGTCGAAGCGCAAAACTCCGCGTATTTGCCGCTGGTCGCGGTCAAGTTGATGAAGGCTTATGAAGCCTTGGGTCATCAGGCTGAAGGCGCGGATCTGCTGACCGCCTGGGTTGACCGCTATCCCTCCGCTGATTTGCTCGATGTGGCTTATCAGTATGTTTCAGCGCTGCGTGGGCCGGAGACGGCTCATGCGCTAGCGCGTACCCAGATGGAGAAATCGCCTAGCCTCGCGGGCATGACGCGTCTGCTGGAAGCGCAGCAGGCGCTGGCTGAAGAACCCCGGCGCAGCGAGTTGGCGGCGATGTACTCGCTGCTGCGGCAGCGCACTAAAAATCTGCCGCGCTATACCTGCCAGAACTGTGGCTTTCGCGCCCGTCTGTTTTATTGGCAGTGTCCGGGTTGCAGCGGCTGGGAGACCTATGCGCCGCGCCGGGTCGAACCCATGGCGGCGCCCAACTGAAGGCCACGCCAGGCGTGATGAAGCCGGGTGCGCATGGCATGCACCGTTCGCGCTTTATTCTCCCTGGCTTTACTACCGGAACTTGACACCGGAACGTGTATGAAAATCTCCATTATTGGTACGGGCTATGTCGGCTTGGTGACAGGCGCATGCCTGGCTGAAATCGGCAACGATGTTTTTTGCGTCGATGTCGATTCACGCAAAATCGATATTCTGAATAACGGTGGCGTGCCGATTCACGAGCCGGGTTTGCAGGAAATCATCGCGCGTACGCGCGCCGCTGGCCGCATTACGTTCTCGACAGATATCAAGGCGAGCGTTGCGCATGGTGACGTGCAGTTTATTGCGGTCGGCACGCCTCCTGATGAAGATGGCTCGGCTGATTTGCAATACGTTCTCGAAGCGGCGCGCAACATTGGCCGCTATATGGACAGCTTCAAGGTGATTGTCGATAAATCGACGGTGCCGGTTGGCACCGCGCAGCGTGTGCGCGCCGTAGTGGAAGAGGAACTGGCGCGGCGAGGGCTGGCCAATAGCCCGCAGCACCGCTTTTCGGTTGTCTCCAATCCTGAGTTTCTGAAAGAAGGCGCGGCGGTCGAGGATTTCATGCGTCCGGACCGGATCGTGCTGGGCAGCGATAACGATGAAACGGGCATGCGTGCCCGCGAGCGGATGAAACGCCTGTACGCACCCTTCAATCGCAACCACGAACGCATGCTGTATATGGATGTGCGCTCCGCCGAGTTCACCAAATATGCCGCCAACGCGATGCTGGCCACCCGCATCTCGTTTATGAATGAAATGGCGAATCTCGCGGACCGGGTGGGGGCGGATATCGAGGCGGTACGACGTGGCATCGGCTCCGATCCCCGGATCGGCTATCACTTTTTGTATGCTGGGTGCGGTTATGGCGGATCGTGTTTTCCGAAGGATGTCGAGGCGCTGATTCGCACCGCGGGCGAGATGGGCCAGAACCTGCGCATTCTGGAAGCGGTCGAAGCGGTCAATCACGAACAGAAAGAAACGCTCGTGAACAAGATCGTAGCCAGGCTGGGCGATGATTTGACGGGGCGCACGTTCGCTGTGTGGGGGCTCGCCTTCAAGCCCAATACCGACGATATGCGCGAAGCGCCCAGCCGTCGCGTGATTACGCAACTGCTCGAGCGCGGCGCGAGTGTGCGCGCCTATGATCCGGTTGCGCTTGATGAGGCGCGTCGTGTGCTGGCGCTGGATCTGGCCGATGAGCCACAGCAACTGGCCCGCCTGCATTTCGCCGGCACGCAGGATGAAACACTGACGGGCTCGGATGCGCTAGTCATTGTCACCGAGTGGACAGAGTTCAAGAGCCCGGATTTTGCCCATATGAAATCGGTGCTTAAATCACCGCTGATTTTCGATGGACGTAACCTCTACGAACCAGATGCGATGGCCGAACTCGGCATCGACTATCACTCGATCGGACGCCCCTATGCTCAACTCACCGACGCCTGGCCCCGCTAATCATCCAGGCAGCGCTGATGAGGCTCTGCCCATGCCGTCTGTACCCCGTGCCCAGGTAGCGGCTGCGCGCGTTCTGGTCATTGGCGATGTGATGCTCGACCGTTACTGGTTTGGCGACGTCAACCGCATTTCGCCTGAAGCGCCGGTGCCCGTGGTGCATGTCCAGCGTCAGGAAGACCGTCTCGGCGGCGCGGCGAACGTCGCGCGCAACGCGGCGGCGCTGGGCGCCTCCGCGGGGCTGTTGTGCGTGGTGGGGCATGACGAGCCGGGCGAGCGCATCGTGCATCTGCTCAAGGACAGCGGGGTGACCGAGCATCTTGAGCGTGACCCGGATTTGCTGACAACGATCAAGTTGCGCGTGTTGTCGCGCCAGCAGCAACTGTTGCGTGTCGACTTCGAAAACACGCCCGCGCACGAGGTGCTGCTGGCGGGCCTGGCCCGCTTCGACGCGCTGTTGCCCGCGTATGACGTGATCCTGATGTCGGATTACGCCAAAGGCGGCCTGACGCATGTCACGCAGATGATCGCTCGTGCACGCGCGGCACAAAAGCCGGTTCTGGTCGATCCGAAGGGGGATGACTGGGAGCGTTATCGCGGCGCGACGCTGATCACACCGAATCGCGCCGAGCTGCGGGAAGTCGTCGGTCAATGGAAATCCGAAGCCGATTTACTCGCGCGCGTCACCCGCTTGCGTGAAGCGCTGGCGTTCGATGCGCTGCTGCTGACACGTTCGGAAGAAGGCATGACGCTGTTTTCCGATGACGGGGTGCTGACAGTGTCGGCGCTGGCGCGCGAAGTCTTCGACGTTTCGGGGGCCGGTGACACCGTGATCGCTACGCTGGCGGTGATGCTGGGCGCGGGGCTCTCGCTGGTCGATGCCGTGTCGCTAGCCAACCGGGCGGCGGGCGTGGTGGTGGGCAAGCTGGGCACCGCAACGGTTGAATACAGCGAACTCTTTGATTGATCGCGCCTGCGCGCCACGCCGCGGCGGGCGGCATCGGGGCGCTGCAACGCATTTCATGAAGGCAAAACGACCATGACTATTATCGTGACGGGCGCCGCCGGGTTTATCGGCAGCAATCTCGTCAAGGCGCTCAACGAGCGCGGCCATACAGACATCATCGCGGTCGATAACCTGACGCGTGCCGACAAGTTTCGCAATCTGGTGGACTGCGAGATTGACGACTATCTGGATAAAACCGAATTCATCGAACGCTTTGCCCGGGGCGATTTCGGTTCGGTACGCGCGGTATTTCATGAAGGCGCCTGTTCGGACACGATGGAAACCGATGGCCGCTACATGATGGAAAACAACTTCCGTTATAGCCGGGCGGTACTGGAGCTCTGCCTCGCGCAACGCACGCAGTTTTTATATGCGTCGTCGGCTGCGATTTACGGTGGCTCGGAGCGCTTTGTCGAGACGCGTGAAGTGGAGCGGCCGTTGAATGTCTATGGCTATTCGAAGTTTCTGTTTGATCAGGTGGTGCGCCGGCTGATGCCTCATGCCGCCAGCCAGATTGTGGGTTTTCGCTATTTCAATGTGTATGGCCCGCGCGAAACCCATAAGGCGCGCATGGCTTCGGTGGCGTTTCATAACTTCAACCAGTTTCGCGCCGAAGGCCGGGTCAAGCTGTTCGGCGAGTACAACGGTTATGCGGCCGGCCAGCAGACACGCGATTTTGTCTCGGTCGAAGACGTCACGAAGGTGAACCTGTTCTTTTTCGATCATCCTGAGCGCTCGGGCATTTTCAACCTGGGAAGCGGCCGGGCACAACCGTTCAACGATATTGCGACGAGCGTTGTCAACACGCTGCGTGCGCTCAACAACCAGCCTGCGCTGTCGCTCGAACAGCAGGTACAGCAAGGGCTGATCGAATACGTGCCGTTTCCCGATGCATTGCGCGGCAAGTACCAGTGCTTTACTCAGGCCGATTTGACCCGGTTACGTGCAGCCGGTTACGACGCCCCGTTTTTGAGTGTGCAAGAAGGGGTGGGCCAGTACGTGCGCTGGCTATCTGGCCAGCTATAAAACACCTTGGCGTTTGCCTAAACTGGGGTCTCCCGGTCGACGATGGTCGTTGACCGGTAGCACGAGGGAGATTCCACATGATGCGAAAAATCATGGTGACGGCCGCCATGCTGGCGGCCTTCGGTCAGGCCTACGCGGCAGTCAACGTCAACACGGCCGATGACGCCGCGCTACGCGGCATCCGCGGTATCGGGCCGGCCAAAGCCAAGGCGATTCTCGATGAACGGCAGGCACATGGCCCGTTCAAGGATGCCGCCGATCTCGGCAAACGGGTCAAGGGGCTGGGCGGCCATACCATCGAGCGGCTTGAGGCAGAGGGCTTGGCTATTGGGCCTGGTTCAGCGAGCCCGACGAATGCCGCAGCAGGCTCGCAGGCGGCTGTCGCGCAAAAAAACGCCGCCGCCAGAAATAGTCCGGCTGTGACGGTCAAAAAATAACTCGCGGTGGGCGGCGGACGGCGGACGGTGGGCAAGGCCTGAGCCGCCTACTGTGTTTCATCCGGCTTTTCCATCGGCATCCGGCCGGTGTTAGCCAGAGCCTGGATGCTCCTTCAGCCGTCACTCAGATGACTGGCTCCCGCGGTACTCGCCGCGGGTTTTTTATTTCACGCTGACTCCAGCCGCGCACTGCGATGGGCTGTGATGGACTGCAATGGGCTGTGTTAGGCCCGGGCCCGATACGCAGTTTGAGCAAAGCATTGCGGATTGCGGCAAAGCCATCCGTAGATCCACGTCTTACTGACGCATGCCAATCGCCAAACGATTGAAGGCACTCATCAGTGCGATGGCGAAGCTTAGGTCGGAGATTTCGGCATCACTGAAATGCGCCTTGAGCGGTTCGAAGTCTTCATCAGGTGCGTGGCGGCCGGCCACGTCCACCAGCGATTCCGTCCAGGCCAGCGCCACACGTTCGCGGTCGCTGAAATGTGCGCTCACACGCCAGCCCGCCAGGCTGTCCAGCTTCGCATCCGGCACACCGTTGGCGCGCAGAGCCGCTGCGTGCATCTCCAGGCAGAAGGCGCAGCCATTGATCTGCGAAACCCGCAGATAGACCAGTTCGATCAACTGTTGTCCGAGACGGCTCTTGTCCAGGGCTTTTTTGGTCAGGATGAGGCCTTGATAGGCTTCGGGCGAGAGAGTCTGGTAGGGCAAGCGAAGTGTGTTCAAGGAAGATCTCCGGTGGGACGTGAAGGAACGAGAAACGCAGTCAGTGCATGGCGTGTTTGAGCCAGTATCTCGGCGCTTAAGGGGAACCCCGGCAAGTATACGAATTGCACGTTGTGGATACCCATGACGGACAGCGCATGGCGCAAGTAGGGCGTCAGGAAGTCGGGTTGCCTGGCCGTCTCTCCGACGCACGGGTTGCCCGAGCGCACAAGCACCAGTGCCGGGCGATCCCGCAGCAGTCCGGCCTTGCCCTCTGGCGTGATGGTGAAACTGCGCTCTTTGCGCAGTACATGGTCGATCCACAATTTCAGCGTGGCAGGCACCGCGAAGTTGTGCATGGGTGTGCTGATCAGCAGCCCGTCGCAAGCCTCCAGTTCGCCAATCAGGCGTTCAGAGCGTGCCAGGACCGGATCATCGGATGGCGCGGACGAAGTGACGGCCTGGGCGTATTGCGCCGACAGCGCCGCAAGCGGTTCCATGGCCAGGCTGCGCGTGGTCACATGAATGCCGTGGCTGAAGGATTCACAATCGGCCAAAGCCGCCAGCACCTGCTGCGCGCCTAGTGATTCGCTGCCGACAGGACTGCACTCCAGAAAAAGAAGGTGGTTCATGGTTTCTTGTGCCTTTTTTGCCTTTTCATTCCTATTCCTGTAACGCCTGGCTGAAATGCAGCCCTTTGGACAGCAAGCCATGACGGAAATAGAAGCGTTGTGCCAGGTCATTACCCAAGGCGGTATCGAGCACCAGATGGGCACAGCCTTGCCGCTGCGCTTCCTCGCGCAGCGCCGCGATCAGCATGCCGCCCAAACCCTGGCGGCGGGTACCCGGGATGCTCACCAGATCATCGACGTAGAGGAAGCGTCCATACAACAGGTTTTCCTGAATGCGATAGCCTGCCAGCCCCATGACCTGATGGCCCTGCCATGCGGCCAGCAGACGATAGCCTTGTTCAGCCTGGCGACGGACCTGCGCAGCGAATGCCGCAGCATGAGGGAGATGAGGCCGCAATGCGCGCATGACGTCGAAACAGGCCAGGTAATCCTGATCGTTATCGATGAGGCTCAAGCGAAAGGTGTTCATGTTGTTTTCCTTGTCATGGAGCCTGTACTTTAGGAAACTCATGTCCTGGTAGAAAGGTGCAAAAACTAAATAAATGAATAGGACATGGGGCATGGATATACAACGCCTGAAACCCAGCCGGGAGCACG
The DNA here is from genome assembly GCF_009455685.1 of Paraburkholderia hayleyella. NCBI lineage: Bacteria > Pseudomonadati > Pseudomonadota > Betaproteobacteria > Burkholderiales > Burkholderiaceae > Paraburkholderia > Paraburkholderia hayleyella. The sequence goes on from NZ_QPES01000001.1 coordinate 1,096,434, forward strand.
ATGCGCCGCTTTATTTGCAGCTGTATCGACGCTACCGGGATGCGATTGCCACCGGAAAACTCCATCCCGGCGATCGAGTGTCGTCCGTGCGTAGCCTTGCTAGTGCACTGAACCTGGCACGAGGCACAGTCGAAATGGCCTACCAGATGCTGACCAGTGAGGGCTATTTCCTGGCACGCGGCCCGGCGGGCACTATCGTCTCGCCCCGGCTGGGAAATCTGGGCGAGCCGGGGCATGCCACTGTGTCCAGGCTTCTTTCCCCAGCGCCCTCGCGCTTGCAGGCTGAGGCGGGCCAAGTCCGGCCTTTCCAGCTCGGCTTGCCGGCGCTGGATGCGTTTCCGCGCAAGACTTGGGCGCGCCTCGCCGGACACAATTTGCGCGTTCTGGACGCGGCCGCGATGAGCTATCCCGATCCGGTGGGCTATGAACCGCTGCGTCGAGCCATCGCCGCCTATCTGGGCATCTCGCGCGGTATCGCTTGCACGCACGAGCAGGTGTTCGTCACGGCGGGCTACCGGGGCGCGCTGGAACTGGTGTGCCGCACGCTGCTGCGAGCCGGCGATGCCGGATGGTACGAAGACCCCGGCTATATCTTCGCCCGCCAGTTCCTGACGCGCGCAGGCATGCGGCTGGAGCCGGTGCCCGTGGATGAGGAGGGTCTGAACGTGGACATCGGCCAACAGCGGGCCGCCGAGGCGCGTTTTGCCGTGGTGACACCCACGCACCAGAGCCCGATGGGGGTGGCGCTGTCCTTGCCCCGGCGGCTACAACTGCTGGAATGGGCCAGCCACCGCCAGGCGTGGATCATTGAGGATGACTACGACAGTGAGTTTCGTTACCACGGCCGGCCATTGCCTGCACTGAAAAGCCTGGATCGTGATGAACGCGTGCTCTACACCGGCACCTTCAGCAAAGTGCTGTTCCCCGGCCTGCGCCTGGCCTATCTGGTTGTGCCTGAACCGCAGATCGAACGATTCACGGATTCAGCGAATTACCTGTGCGGCCCTGGCTCAATCCTGCCTCAGGCCACGGTGGCGGATTTCATGGAACAAGGCCACTTTGCCCGGCACGTGCGCAGGATGCGTTCACTGTACGCGGCCCGGCGCGGCTATCTGGTCGATGCCCTCGTGCAGGCGTTCGGTTCATGCCTGCACGTCCAGCCCCAGGCGGGTGGTATCCATGTGCTGGCGCACCTGAATACGCGATGCAAGGACAAGGTTCTAGCCGAAGCGGCCCAGTCCCATGGTCTGGCCGTCGAGGCCCTGAGCCAATGGCGGATGCGCAGGTCGCCGCAGGGCGGTTTGCTGATGGGATTTGCCGGCTTCATCACGAACGAACAGGCGGTGGAATCGGTTCAGTCCCTAAGCGCCGTACTGACAGAATGCTAGTCGAGCTAATTTGTGAATATCCTCAGTCAGCCCGGTTTCCCATTGTCCCTTGAAGAAAACAGTCTTTTTAGCGTCACTTTGCCCGGCAGCAGAGTCTTGTCCCGTGGTTTAGAATCGCCCATTGCGCTTTCGCTCACCGCTGACGCCTGATCTGGCGACAAATTCCGCTATGGCCTACAAAACAATCGAAGACACGATCGGCAATACGCCCCTCGTACAGCTTATGCGCGTACCGGATGATGAGGTGCGCAGTCGCAACAATGTCATTCTTGGCAAACTCGAAGGCAACAATCCAGCGGGGTCGGTGAAAGACCGCCCGGCGTTATTCATGATCCGCAAAGCGGAAGAGCGTGGCCTCATCAAGCCGGGCGATACCCTGATCGAACCTACCAGCGGCAACACCGGCATTGCGCTGGCTATGGCTGCGGCAATTCGAGGCTACAAGATGGTGCTGCTGATGCCCGAGGATTTATCGGTTGAACGGCGTCAGAGCATGGCCGCCTATGGCGCGCAGATCATCCTGACACCGGTGACGGGCGGCATGGAGTACGCCCGGGATCTCGCGGGGCAAATGCAGCGCGAAGGCCGGGGCATCATTCTTGACCAGTTTGCGAATCCTGATAATCCGCTGGCGCATTACGAAACGACGGGCCCGGAAATCTGGCAGGAAACGGAAGGGCGCATCACACATTTCGTTTCGGCAATGGGTACCACCGGAACGATCATGGGTGTTTCGCAATATCTGAAAGAACAAAACCAGGCGGTCGAAATTATCGGCGCACAGCCGGAAGACGGCTCGCGCATCCCGGGTATCCGTAAATGGCCTGAAGCCTACCTGCCGAAAATCTTTGATCGTAGCCGTGTGGATCGTGTCGAAAACGTGAGCCAGGCGGCGTCAGAGGCGATGGCGCGCAGGCTCGCCTCGGCAGAGGGCATTTTTTGCGGCATTTCGGCAGCGGGGGCCTGTGAAGTGGCTTTGCGGATTGCCCGTCAGGTTGAGAACGCGACAATCGTGTTTGTCGTGTGCGACCGGGGCGACCGGTATTTGTCCACGGGCGTGTTTCCCGCCTGAGCCAGGAACCCGGAACCCACATCGCGCACGGATCTTCATAAAAAAACGCCGGTTTTTACCAAACCGGCGTTTTCACATCGGATGACAAGGCCCAAGCCTGAGCCGTGTCGCTGCCAGAGCGTTTTATTGCATGGCGTCGGTGTCAGGAACGCTGTTTGCCTGCATTTGCTGCCGAATTTTCTCTCCCAGTTGATAAACCGCTAGCGCATAGAAGAAGCTGCGGTTATAGCGCGTGAGAACATAAAAATTTCTTAGGCCCAGCATGTACGCAGTTGGGCGGGCAGGCGTTGGCAGGTCGATCACCGTCACCGGGGTTCCCGTTTCAGCCATGAGGTCCACGCTGGGCTCGTCGAGTACGAGCCCAGCGCGCAGTAATTGCGTGAGCGGCCAGCGTGGTTCCGCCTGGCCATTGGCAGCCGCTTGTGCGATTCCCTGGCTGCCCGCGTCCTGGGCGATTTTCCATACCACGGGGCGTCCGTTTTCCCAGCCGTTTTGTTTCAGATAATTGGCGACACTGCCAATCGCATCGGCCTGGCTGCTGCGTAAGTCGATTCGGGGATTGCCGTCGTAGTTCACCGCGTATTGCACGATGCTGCTTGGCAGGAACTGTGGAATACCAATGGCGCCGGTGTACGAACCGAGCACGGTGGTGGGGTCGATCTGTGCATCGCGGGTCCACAGCAGGAAATCTTCGAGGTTCTTGCGAAAGAGTGCCTGACGCTCAGCCCGGTTCGCCGTGTTGGGGTAGTCGAAACTCAGCGTGGTCAGGGCGTCGAGCACGCGGAAGTTGCCCATGTAGCGGCCGTAAATGGTTTCGACGCCAATAATGCCCACGATGATTTCCGGCGGCACGCCGAATTCCTGATAGGCGCGCTGCAGTGTGGCCTGGTTGTCACGCCAGAACTTCACCCCCGCATTGATGCGCACCGCGTCCAGAAAACGCCTCTGATACACCTGCCAGTTTTTGATTGAGGGCGACGTTGACGGTGTTACCAGCTTGACGGCTGTCGCCGAATAACTGACCCGCGAAAACAAGGCGTGCAACGCGGCGGCATCGAAATCATAGCGCGCCGCCATCTCATTAATGAGCGCGTCCACCTGAGTACTGTTGGCGTAACGCTGCGGTACGATTTCTTCTTCGAAGGTCTGGTTGGCCGGTGTGGCGCGTTCCGGCTGGCTTTGAGCATGGGCCGGCACCGCCGTTGCGAACACGGATCCGGTGACACATAGCGCGAGAGCGATGGTCTGCAGGCGAAAACGCTTTCGTGCGGGCAGGGCAAGCTTGGCGGCCATATTTGGGGAACGGGGAGTTAGAGGCAAAGAATGGGGGGCAGTATACCCGACGCTTTCTGCCTCATGAAGGCGGTTGGCCGTGGCCGCGTTTCAACCGGCTGGCGATGTGGTAACCTGGCGCTTGCGTGCGCTGCGTCCGGGCGCGTCTGACTCTCCTGAGGCCCGGCTGGCGTCCATGCCGTGCGATCAAAGAATGGCTCATGGCAACTGGTTTTTATTCTCACGCTGACTGTTTCCTGCACGAGATGGGCGCGGATCATCCTGAATGTCCTGCGCGCTTGCAGGCCATTGAAGACCAGCTGATTGCCAGCCGCATCGATGCGCTGATCGAGCGCGAAACATCGCCGCTGGCCGATGAAGCCGCGTTGCTGCGCGTGCATACCCAGGCCCATGTCGATTACCTCCGCAGTCATGCCCCGGTTAGCGGTTATGCCCGCATCGATTCCGATACCCAAATGAATCCCGATACATGGCGCGCCGCGCTGCGTGCTGCCGGGGCGGCGCTGGCTGCGACGGACGCCGTGTTGGCCGGCCGCTTCGATAACGCGTTTTGCAGCGTGCGCCCGCCTGGGCATCACGCCGAGCCTGCCCGGGCGATGGGTTTTTGTTTTTTCAATAACGTGGCTCTTGCTGCGCGCCATGCGCTCGAAGTCCACCGTTTGCAACGCGTGGCGATCATTGATTTCGATGTGCACCACGGCAATGGCACCGAGGCCGCGTTTGCGGATGAGCCTCGCGTGCTGATGTGCGGTTTTTTCCAGCACCCGTTCTATCCGTTTACTGGCGCCGATAACCAGGCGCCCAATATGGTCAATATCCCGCTTGCGGCTCGCACCAAGGGTATGGCAATGCGCGAAGCGGCTCATTTGATGTGGTTGCCGCGCCTGCAGGCGTTCAGGCCTGAAATGATCTTTATTTCGGCGGGGTTCGATGCGCACCGCGAGGATGATCTGGGCAACATGGGTCTTGTTGAGGACGATTTCATCTGGCTTACGGAGCAGGTGTGCCAGATTGCCCGGCGTTATGCCGCAGGCCGGATCGTGAGCTGTCTTGAGGGCGGCTATAACCTGTCGGCGCTGGGGCGATGCGTGGTGGCGCATGTGCGCACGCTCGCGGGTTTGTGAGGAGCGGCATGGCGGTGCGTGAGTGAGTGAGCTGTTTATGCTTTCGGGTTATTAAAAGATGGTTAACGATTATTAAAGGGCATGACGGGGCTGCGGTAGAATCCGCTCACTCAAATTCCAGGTTAAGAAACAGCGGCCGTTTGCCGAAGCGCTAACGATGCGCATTGGCCGGGCCGCCTTTGCGTTTTTTCATGATTGAACTAAAAAATATCTCCCAGCGTTTTGCTGGACCCCGGGGTTGGGTCGAAGCACTACATAACGTCAACCTGACGATTCCGCCGGGCGAAGTGTTCGGCATCATCGGGCGCAGCGGGGCGGGAAAAAGTACGCTCGTGCGCACCATCAACCTGCTGACGCGGCCAACCGAAGGCAATGTCGTGGTGCATGGCCGCGACCTGACGCTGCTTGCAGCCGGGCCATTGCGCGAAGCGCGCCGCGAGATCGGCATGATCTTCCAGCATTTCAACTTGCTGTCATCGCGCACGGTGTTTGACAACGTCGCATTACCACTCGAACTGGCGGGGCTCAAGCGTGCTGAAATTAAAGCCGTTGTGCTGCCGCTGCTTGATCTGGTGGGCTTGTCGGCGCAAAAAGACCGCTATCCGGCGCACATCAGCGGCGGGCAAAAGCAGCGTGTCGGCATTGCGCGGGCGCTGGCGAGTAAGCCCAAAGTGTTGCTTTCCGATGAAGCGACCTCCGCGCTCGATCCCGAAACGACACGTGCCATTCTGGACTTGCTGCGGCAAATCAACCGTGAGCTGGGGCTCACGGTGGTGCTGATTACCCATCAGATGGATGTCGTCAAGCAGGTGTGCGATCGCGTCGCGGTGCTGGATGCGGGCCGGGTGGTGGAGCAGGGGCCGGTGATCGACGTGTTCCTGCAGCCGCACCACGAAGTCACGCGTGCATTGATCGGCGATGTAATCGCACAGGAGCTGCCGCCCGCGTTAAAGGCCCGTGTGGCCGAGCGCCTGAAGACAGGCAGTGGTCATTTGCTGCGTCTGGCGTTCATTGGCTCGGGCGTGGACCAGCCGATTCTCTCCGAAACGATTCGCCGCTACGAGCTGGATTTCAACATCCTGCACGGCCAGATCGATGAGATTCAGGGGCAGGCGTTCGGTTCGCTCGCGGTGCTGGCGAACGGCGAGCCCGTGAAGGTGGCGCAGGCCCTGGCGTATATGCGGCAACAGGGTGTCGTGGTTGAGGAGCTTTCGTATGTTGAGTGAAATGTTCGGCATGTTCGTCCAGTCATTCTGGGAAACCCTCGTAATGGTGGGGGTTTCCGGGGTGATTGGCACGCTGGTCGGTTTGCCGCTTGGCGTACTGCTGTATCTGACCGATCGTCAGGGCGTGCTGCAAAATATCGCGTTGAACCGGACGATTGGCATCGTGGTCAATGCCGTGCGCTCGACCCCCTTCATTATTTTGCTGGTCGCGGTGATTCCCTTTACCCGGCTCGTTGTCGGCTCCTCTATCGGTACGATGGCGGCAGTTGTGCCGTTGACCATCGCCGCCGCGCCCTTCGTTGCGCGTCTGGTCGAAACCGCCTTGCGCGAAGTAGACCGGGGTCTGATTGAAGCCGCTCAAGCCATGGGGGCCACCACACGCCAGATTGTGTTCAAGGTGCTGCTGCCCGAATCCTGGCCTGGCGTGGTTGCGGGATTGACGATCACTTTTGTTTCGCTCGTTGGCTATTCGGCGATGGCGGGTGCGATAGGCGGTGGAGGGCTCGGCGACCTCGGTATCCGCTATGGCTATCAGCGCTTTTTGCCGGAGGTCATGCTGGCTGTCGTCGTGATTCTGATTGTGTTCGTGCAACTGGTGCAGTCGTTAGGCGACTGGCTCGTGCGTCGCCTGAGCCATAAATAAAACAGGGTGGGCCGCGAGGTCTGTTTGCTATGCATTTAAAAGGGTCTGTCATGCAACGTCGTCTGATGCTCAAACTGGCGGCACTCGCAAGTGCCTCGTTGCTGTTCATGAATGCGGCCCAGGCGGGTGAAACCATCAGGGTCGGCGTCACGGCCGGCCCGCACGCGCAATTGATGGAAGTCGCCAAAGAAGTCGCTGCCCGGCACGGCCTGACCATCAAGCTTGTCGAGTTCTCCGATTACGTGCAGCCGAATGCGGCGCTCGCCAGTGGTGAGCTCGATGCCAACAGCTACCAGCACGCCCCCTATTTGCAGGCGCAAGTGAAGGATCGTGGCTATAAGCTGATCAAAATTGCCGACACGGTGATCTTCCCGATGGGTATTTATTCGGCGAAAGTGAAATCGCTGGCCGCGTTGCCCGAGGGCGCGAAGATTGCCGTGCCGAACGATCCCACCAACGGTGGCCGCGCTTTGATGCTGCTGCAAAAAAAGGGGCTGCTGAAGCTGCGCCCCGAAGCGGGCCTGAAGGCGACGCCGCTGGATATTGTGAGCAACCCGAAAAAATTCAAAATCATCGAGCTGGATGCCGCACAAGTGCCGCGTGTGCTGGCGGATGTCGATGCCGCAGCGATCAACACCAACTTTGCCATGCAGGCGGGCCTGATGCCTCAGCAAGATGCTATTGGGCTTGAAGACATCAAAGCCCCGTACACCAATATCCTCGTGATCCGGGCCTCGGATCGCAACGAGCCGTGGGTGGCTAAACTGGTCGCGGCTTATCACTCGCCGGAAATGAAGAAATACATCGACAGCAAATTCGGTGGCGCCGTGATTGCCGCCTGGTAATTGCGTGGCGGGCGGTTATGCTGGCCTGGTGCCCGCCGTGTGCCCGCCGCACAGAATTCTCCCGTTAGAAGTGCGTGTCAGCAATCGGGGCTAGTTCCCCGATTTTTTTGTGATTAAAATCGCACGATCGTTCGCTATTCTTGCTGCGATATCTGGCAATCGGGCCTCGGGCTGAGGCCCGATTGCCAGATATCGCAGCGTCCAGCACCTGGTGTAGAGGCGGTTGCCGCGTCAAGGCTATCGCTATAAAGTGCGCTAGGTTGACGTATTCGTAACTTTGGAGCGTGTGCATGAAAATCCTGGTGCCAGTCAAACGAGTGGTCGATTACAACGTCAAGGTTCGGGTGAAATCGGACGGTACGGGCGTTGATATTGCGAATGTGAAGATGTCGATGAATCCCTTCGACGAAATCGCGGTGGAAGAAGCCGTGCGTCTGAAGGAAGCGGGTATAGCGACTGAGGTGATTGTGGTGTCGGTGGGCGTGGCACAGGCGCAGGAAACGTTGCGCACGGCGCTGGCTATTGGTGCTGACCGGGCCGTCCTGATTGAATCGAACGAAGACGTGCAGCCGCTGGCCGTCGCCAAGCTGCTCAAGGCGCTGATGGACAAGGAGCAGCCGCAACTGGTCATTCTCGGCAAGCAGGCGATCGACGACGATTCGAACCAGACCGGCCAGATGCTCGCGGCACTCGCAGGCTTGCCCCAGGCCACGTTTGCCTCAAAGGTCGTGGTGGCCGATGGCCGGGTGGCTGTTGCGCGCGAAATCGATGGCGGTTCTGAAACGCTGTCGTTGTCATTGCCCGCGGTGATCACCACCGATCTGCGTTTGAACGAGCCTCGTTACGTGACGCTACCCAACATCATGAAAGCGAAGAAAAAGCCGCTGGAAACGCTCAAGCCGGAAGACCTCGGTGTCGATGTCAGCCCCCGTCTGAAAACCCTGAAAGTCGTCGAGCCGCCCAAGCGCAGCGCGGGCGTCAAGGTGCCGGATGTGAAGACGCTGGTCGAGAAGCTGAAAACCGAAGCCAAGGTGCTGTAAGGGAGAGACGACATGACAATTCTGGTCATTGCAGAACACGACAACGCAACAATCAAGGCGGCGACGCTCAACACGGTCGCCGCGGCACAAAAAATCGGCGGCGACATTCATCTGCTGGTTGCCGGGCACAACGTTTCGGGCGTGGCTGAACAGGCCGCGAAAATCGCCGGTGTGACCCAGGTGCTGCTGGCCGATGCGCCGCAGCTGGCAGCCGGGCTGGCGGAAAACGTCGGGGCAACCGTATTGGCGATCGCGCGAAATTACTCGCATATCCTGGCCCCAGCCACCGCTTACGGCAAAAACATCACACCGCGCATCGCCGCACTGCTCGATGTGGCGCAAATCAGCGACATCACCGCAGTCGTTTCGGCGGATACCTTCGAGCGCCCAATTTACGCGGGCAATGCGATGGCGACAGTGCAGTCGCAGGACCCCATCAAGGTCGTCACGGTGCGTGCCACTGGTTTTGATCCGGTTGCCGCCACGGGCGGCAGCGCAGCGGTGGTGACGATTGACGCGGCGGCTGATCAGGGCCTCTCGCAGTTCGTGAGCCGGGAGGTGACCAAGCTGGAGCGGCCTGAACTGACTTCGGCGCAGATCATCGTGTCGGGCGGACGGGGGCTCGGTAGCGGCGAGAATTACACCCGCGTGCTCGAGCCTTTGGCTGACAAGCTGGGCGCGGCGCTCGGCGCATCGCGCGCCGCCGTTGACGCGGGTTATGTGCCCAATGATTATCAGGTGGGCCAGACCGGCAAGATCGTCGCGCCGCAGCTTTATGTGGCGGTTGGCATTTCGGGTGCGATCCAGCACCTCGCCGGGATGAAAGATTCCAAGGTCATCGTGGCGATCAATAAAGATCCGGAAGCGCCGATTTTCTCAGTGGCCGATTATGGCCTGGTGGGTGATCTGTTCGAGGTCATTCCTGCGCTCGTCAACGAGCTGGGCTGATTAACGCTACCTGACACGCAAGCCATTTGCGTCACTGACGTTTTTGGCGATACACAAAAGGGTGCCGGACCTGCTTGTCTGGCACCCTTTTTTATGATTCGTAGCCAAAGGCTGGAGGAGAACCGACATGTATCACGCACCTGTCAAGGACATGCTGTTTGTGATGAAAGAGCTGGCTGGCCTCGAACAGATCGCGGCGCTGCCGGGTTTCGAAGAGGCCAATGCCGATACTGTTCAAGCGGTGCTTGAAGAGGCGGCCAAACTGTGTGGCGAAGTGCTGGCGCCACTGAATGCCGAAGGGGACCGTCATCCCAGCTACTGGCGCGATGGCGTGGTGCATGCCACACCGGGTTTTGGCGAGGCGTTTCGCCAGTTCGCGCAAGGTGGCTGGCAAGGCGTTCAGCATCCGGCTGCCTACGCGGGACAAGGCTTGCCCAAGCTAGTCGCCACGCCCTGCATCGAAATGCTGAATGCGTCGAACCTGTCTTTCGCGCTCTGTCCGATACTGACGGATGGCGCGATTGAAGCGTTGCTGACCGCCGGCACCGAAGCACAAAAGCAGATGTATGTCCCCAGGCTGATTTCCGGCGAGTGGACGGGCACGATGAATTTGACCGAGCCGCAAGCCGGATCGGATCTGGCGCAGGTGCGCAGCCGCGCTGAGCCACAAGGCGATGGCTCTTATCGTCTTTTTGGCACGAAGATTTTTATCACCTGGGGGGAGCACGACATGGCGCAGAACATCGTCCATCTCGTGCTGGCGCGCACGCCGGGTGCGCCGGAAGGCGTGAAAGGCCTCTCGCTTTTTATCGTGCCGAAGTTTCTGCTGAACGCGGATGGCACGCTGGGCGAGCGCAACGATGTGCAGTGCGTCTCGCTTGAGCACAAGCTGGGCATCAAGGCGAGCCCAACCGCCGTCTTGCAGTTTGGCGACCATGGCGGTGCCGTGGGCTATCGGATCGGTGACGAAAACCGTGGCCTTGAATACATGTTCATCATGATGAATGCCGCGCGTTTTGCCGTGGGCATGCAAGGCGTGGGCATTTCAGACCGCGCCTGCCAGAAGGCCGTGGCCTATGCGAAGGAGCGGGTGCAAAGCCGTCCCGTCGATGGTTCGGCGAAAGAACCGGTGCCCATCATTCACCACCCTGATGTCCGGCGCATGCTGGCAACGATGCGCGCGCTGACCGAGGCATCACGTGCGCTGGCTTATGTCGCGGCGGCGCATTGCGATCTGGCGCATGCGCATCCGGATGAGGCGGCGCGTGTGCGCCATCAGGCGATCTACGAGTTTCTGGTGCCGGTGGTGAAAGGCTGGAGCACCGAGTTGTCGCTGGAGGTGACGAGTCTTGGCGTGCAGGTTCACGGCGGCATGGGGTTTATTGAAGAGACCGGTGCCGCGCAGTATTACCGTGACGCGCGCATTTTGCCGATCTACGAAGGCACGACCGCGATTCAGGCGAATGACCTGATCGGGCGCAAAACCGTGCGCGATGGCGGTGCCGTGGCGCAGACGCTCCTCGATGAGATTGCTCGCACGCTGGCGGCGCTTGAGACGCAGCCCGGCACGGCGTTTGCCTCCATGCATCTTCATTTGAGCCAGGGGCATCAGGCGCTGGCCAACGTCGTGGCATTTGTGCTGGAGAACGCCCGGCGCGATCCGAATGCGGTGTTCGCGGGCAGCGTGCCTTATCTGAAGCTGGCGGGTATCGTGCTGGGTGGCTGGCAGATGGCGCGGGCATTGCTGGTCGCGGCTGAAAAACACGCGACTGATCCCTCGTTTTATGGCGCCAAGACCGCCACGGCGCAGTTTTTTGCGGAACATATCTTGCCGCAGGCGGTCGCGCTCGAAGTCTCGATTGTCAGCGCGCGAGGGGGCGAAGGTATCCTGGCGTTGTCGGCGGACCAGTTCTAGCTAGCGGTGGTTGCACCGGCGAGAAAAAGCCGCGTTCTGTGTATGAACGACACAGAACGCGGCTTTTTTGCTGCTGCGCGTGTTTAAGCGAAAGCGGGTAGAGACGTGCCGCTGGCTTCACGCGAATAACGATGCACGGAGAGATCATCCGCGCGAATGGCCGGTTGCTTGCCCGACATCAGATCGGCCAGCAACTGGCCTGAGCCGCACGACATGGTCCAGCCGAGCGTGCCATGGCCCGTATTCAAAAAGAGATTCGGGATCGGCGTGCGTCCGACGATCGGCGTGCCATCGGGTGTCATGGGGCGAAGACCGGTCCAGAAGCTCGCCTGCGAAGTATCGCCGCCGCCGGGAAACAGATCGTTCACACACATTTCGAGTGTTTCGCGGCGCGCGCGCTTGAGCGTTTTGTCGAAGCCTACGATCTCCGCCATGCCGCCGACGCGAATCCGGTTATCGAAGCGGGTGATGGCGATTTTGTAGGTCTCGTCCAGCACAGTCGAAACCGGGGCTGCGGCGGTATCGATGATCGGCGCGGTTAGCGAATAGCCTTTAAGTGGATAAACCGGAATCCTGATGGCATGCGCGAGGAGTGGGGTGGAGTACGAGCCGAGCGCGACGACATAAGCATCCGCCTGAACCATTTCGGCGCCGCATTGCACGCCCGTGATGCGGCCACCGCTTAGCGCCAGCGCATCGATGGGCGTGTCATAGCGGAAGGTGACGCCAAGCGCTTCGGCCAGCGTAGCGAGACGTTGGGTGAAAATCTGGCAGTCGCCGGTTTCGTCACCGGGCAGACGCAGCCCGCCCGTCAACTTGTGCGAGATCGCGCCCATGGCGGGTTCGACGCGAGCCAGATCGGCGGGCATCAGGAGTTCATAGGGAACGTTGGCGTCTTGCAGAACGGCGATGTCTTTGGCGGCGCCATCAAGCTGCTGCTGGGTGCGAAAAACCTGGAGCGTCCCGCCGGTGCGGTCTTCGTACTGAATGCCGGTATCGGCGCGCAGGGCTTGAAAGCAATCGCGGCTGTATTCCGCCAGCCGGACCATGCGGCCCTTGTTGGTCACATAGCGCGCGGTGGTGCAGTTTTGCAGCATCTGCCACATCCAGCGCAACTGAAACTGCGTGCCGTCCAGCCGGATGGCGAGCGGCGCGTGTTTTTCGAACATCCATTTGATGGCTTTGAGCGGTATACCGGGCGCAGCCCAGGGCGCGGCATAGCCGGGAGAGATTTGCCCGGCGTTGGCAAAACTGGTTTCGAGGGCCGGGCCACGCTCACGGTCGATTACCGTGACTTCATGGCCTTCGCGGGCGAGATAATACGCGCTGGTGACGCCAATGACGCCACTGCCCAGAACGACGATACGCATAACGGCTCCGAAAGAATCAAAGGGCGAATCGCGCTGGAAGCAGTTTGACTTTCAGATGACGGATTCAGATGGCCAGGCGCTATGTACCCAGTTTTTTGCCTATGATATTTTGCTTGAGACAGTTTTTGTTATTGTATTTTTGAGTTTTTCAGGAGGAAATCATGCGTATACAACGCCAGTCAGTTCGCGCGCTGGACAAGCTCGATCGCAGGATTCTGATGCTACTGCAGCAAGACGGCCGCATGGCGATGAAAGATCTCGCTGAACAGGTTGGGCTTTCGGTGACGCCCTGTATCGAGCGGGTCAGGCGCATGGAACGCGATGGGGTGATTGTCGGTTATTACGCACGGGTCAATCCGGGCGAGCTAGGCGCGGCGCTGCTGGTATTCGTTGAGATTACGCTCGACCACAAGAATGGCAATATGTTTGACCAGTTTCGCCGTGAGGTGCAGAAGATTCCGGAGGTGCTTGAGTGTCATCTGGTATCGGGCGATTTTGATTATCTGATCAAGGCGCGGATTGGCGAGATGGCGGATTACCGCAAGCTGCTCGGCGACATTTTGCTGCAACTGCCGGGGGCGGTGCAGTCGAAGAGCTATGTGGTGATGGAAGAGGTCAAGGAAACGCTGGTTATTGCGTTTGACGATTAGTTGGGGGGGGCATCCTGGCCGGCTCGCTATCGTCATGGCGGGCAGCGGCAGCAAGCAGTTTGAACGGTCGAAATACTGTATATTTGCACAGTATTTCGACCGTTCAAACCAGGTGCCCCGTGACCCATTCCATCCCCGAGTTTCCCATTGCCCCTCCTGCACCACGCAAGGGCCGTGGAGCCATCACCAATGTGCAGGGGCGCTACGAAGTGGACCAGCGCGATGCGATCGACGATGGCTGGGCCACTGCACTGGCGGAGGCTCCGCCCATGCTGCGCACCGAGGTCTTCGAGGAGCAGGCAAAAAGCATTCTGACGCGCAACACGTCACCCGATATCCCTTTTAACGTGTCGCTCAATCCCTATCGGGGGTGCGAACACGGTTGTATTTATTGTTTTGCCAGGCCAACGCATAGCTATCTTGGGTTATCGCCGGGGCTGGATTTTGAAAGCCGCATCTATGCCAAGACGAATGCGCCATTCCTGTTGCGGCGTGAGCTGTCAAAACTCGCTTATGAGGTTGAGCCCATCGCGCTGGGCGTGAATACCGACGCCTGGCAGCCCGCGGAACGCGAACTGGGCCTGACCCGGCGGGTCATCGAAGTGTTGGCGGAGTTTCAGCATCCGTTCGCGGCCATCACCAAATCGTCGCTGATCGAACGCGATCTCGACCTGCTGGCGCCCATGGCGGCGCGCAAGCAGGTCATGGCAGCGATCACCCTCACCACGCTCGATCCTGATATTGCACGCACGCTTGAGCCACGTGCAGCCGCACCGGCACGCAGGCTGCGCACCATCCGTACGCTGAGCGACGCGGGGGTGCCGGTTGGGGTCAGCATCGCACCGGTTATTCCCTTTATCACCGAGCCCGATATTGAACGGGTGCTGGAGGCCTGCGCAGTGGCTGGGGCGGTTCACGCCAGCTATATTGTGTTGCGCTTGCCATGGGAAGTTGCGCCGCTATTCCAGGACTGGCTGAGCGCACATTTTCCGGATCGTGCGGAGCGCGTGATGAACCGTGTGCGCGATATGCGGGGCGGCAAAAATTACGATGCTTCGTTTGCCAGCAGGATGAAGGGCGACGGGCTGTGGGCAGACCTGCTGCGACAGCGTTTCCGCCAGGCGGTGCGCCGTTTCGGTTTGAACGAACGGACGCACGGGATACTCGATATGTCGCAGTTTCAGCGCTCCCGGGCGGCGCATGCCGCACGTATCCAGACGCAACTGCCGCTGTTTTGAGAGCGGGCAATTATTGAGATAGCGTTTTGGCGGCTTGAATCTGGGCTTCGAAATAGGTCTGAAACGACAGTGCGAGGCCTGTCATCAGCAAAAATGCGCCGATCAGCAAAGAAAAGATGACGATGAAAATCACGGTCCAGCCGGAGTGGCTGCGGCGCTGGGTGTTGGCGTTGAACTGCGCATCCCATTTCTGGTCGGGGCGTAGCCCATAAACAATCGCGGCGAGAAAGGCGGCCAGTAGCGAGACGGCGCCTGCAAACGCCAGCACCCAGCCTGTGATGGAGCTTCGTTCGGTTGCCACGAGCAGCATGAACCCCGGAATACCGATGAGTGTGCCCAGCAGGTGTGCCCAGCCCGCCCAGTCACGCGGTCCATATAGATAGAAGCGATGCGCGCCCAGGCTGCCAAAAAAGAAAGCTAAAGCAGCGGCGAGCGTTTTGGATTTGAACCGGGAGGTTTGCGTTACAGGGGTTGTCATGTAGGCGTAGGCCGCAGGGTTGAAGGTGGGAAATCGTCCGCAGGCATTTTACGCGCTCAGGCACCTCGCTGAACACAGCTTTCCCTTGGTGTCCGGGCTTTCGCTGTGTCCGCCCTGGGGCTGTGGTCGTTGTTTTCCGGGCGCTCTTTTTTCGGTATGACAATTCAGGCGGCACCGGGTTGACGGAGTTTTCAATGGGTAAGCGTTTGTTATGGCTTTGGTTTCAGGCTATAATCGCGCGTTTCAGTGGTTCCGAACCCCGGTTTTCAAGGATTCTAGTATGGTCATCATTCGCTTGGCTCGTGGCGGCTCGAAGAAGCGCCCTTTTTTCAATATCGTCGCAACTGATTCACGCAGCCGTCGTGACGGCCGCTTCATCGAGCGCATTGGGTTTTACAACCCGGTCGCCACGAAGGGTGAAGCACTGCGTATCGCCCAGGATCGCCTGACGTACTGGCAAGGTGTTGGCGCGCAACTGTCGTCGACCGTTCAGCGTCTCGTCAAGGAAGCACAAAAGGCACAACCGGCCGCAGCCTGATGTGGGCCTGGCTGTGGGCCCGGCTGCTTCAGTCGCGGGTCTCGTTGACCCGGGTTTGTTATGGCGTTCGTTCTGGCCGGGTAAATTATTCGCGGCTTGATACGCTGGCAAGTCTGGGGGCGGTTTATGGCAACGCATGATTCGGGTTCTGGTGATGCTGGGCGTGCCAAAGCTTCGTTTGGCGCGTTTGCACGCAAGCCCGGCAAACCCGTTGAACCCGTTGAACCCGTCTGCGCGAATAAAAAAGCGGCTCATTGGCCGCTGCAAGGCGAGTCCGCCGAAAGCTGGCCTGCCGATGCCATTGAAGTTGGCGTGATCGTCGATGCCTATGGCCTTAAGGGCTGGGTTAAGGTTGCCGCTCATGCCGGTGCCGGGCGCGGTGGGGATGCCTTGCTTGGCGCGCCGCGCTGGTGGCTGCTGAAAGATCACGAGCGGCGCTCAGCTGGGGCACAGGGCGCGAAAACCCATGGCGATAGTGTCGTTGCAGCGCTGGATGGCGTGGCTGATCGTGACGCGGCGCTCAGCTTGCGCGGCTCACGGGTATACCTTTGCCGCAGTGATTTTCCTGCACTTGATGCCGGTGAGTTTTACTGGGTTGATCTGCTTGGTCTCGAGGTTGTGAGCGAGGCAGGTGTTGCGCTCGGAAAGGTTGCCAGCATGATCGACAACGGGGCGCATTCGGTTTTGCGCATCGAATATCCGGTCAGTGGCAAGGATGGCAAGCCCGCAATGGGTGAGCGGTTAATTCCGTTCGTCGGTGTGTATGTCAAGACGGTGGACCAGGCGGCGAAACGGATTACCGTTGACTGGGAAGCAGACTATTAAATGATGCGTAGAGCGGGGGCGGGCGATGCAGTTTGATGTTGTGACGCTCTTTCCCGAGATGTTTCGCGCGCTGACGGACTGGGGTATTACCAGCCGCGCGGCGAAACAGGCGCGTTATGGCTTGCGCACCTGGAATCCGCGCGATTTCACGACTGACAGCTATCGCACCATTGACGATCGCCCCTATGGCGGTGGCCCCGGCATGGTCATGCTGGCGCGACCGCTGGAAGACGCAATTGGCGCGGCGCGGCGGGCTCAGGAGCAACAGGGTATCAACGGCTCGCGCGTGCTGATGATGTCGCCGCAAGGTACGACACTTAATCACGGCAAGGTGATGCAACTGGCGCAGATGCCGGGCCTGATTTTGCTGTGCGGCCGTTATGAAGCGATTGATCAGCGCCTGATTGACCGTTGTGTCGACGAAGAAATCAGTCTGGGTGATTTTGTGCTGTCAGGTGGCGAGTTACCCGCGATGGCGTTAATGGATTCTGTCGTGCGCCAGTTGCCAGGTGTGCTCAACGATGCGCAATCGGCGGTGCAGGATAGCTTTGTCGCAGGGCTGCTGGATTGTCCGCATTACACGCGTCCAGAAGATTACGACGGTGTGCGGGTGCCAGATGTACTGCTCGGCGGTCATCATGCCGAGATCGAAAAATGGCGTCGGCGTGAAGCATTGCGTAATACGTTGTACAAGCGGCCTGAACTGATCGAACAGGCCAGAATCAGCAAGATGTTAAGCCGTGCCGATGAGGCATGGCTTGCGAGTCTCATGAAGGACATGCCCGAGGCCTGAGGCTGCGGGCGCATGCTACATGAGACACAGGCGGTGCCGGCCATGCGTGGACGGTGCCAGATGTGAACCCATCCTCTATCGGGGCCGTCGCCACGCGTTGCACGCAAGGCAGGTACGAACGCCGACAAGATGGCTTTAGGAGTCAGTGATGAATCTGATTGCAATACTTGAGCAGGAAGAAATCGAGCGCGCGCTCGCTGGCAAAACCATCCCCGACTTCGCTCCTGGCGATACGGTGATTGTCAACGTGAACGTGGTTGAAGGTACGCGCAAGCGTGTTCAGGCTTACGAAGGCGTCGTGATCGCCAAACGTAACCGTGGGCTGAATTCATCGTTTATCGTTCGCAAGATTTCTTCGGGCGAAGGCGTTGAGCGGACGTTCCAGACGTACTCGCCGATTCTGGCCAGCATCGTTGTGAAGCGTCGCGGTGACGTGCGTCGTGCCAAGCTGTACTACTTGCGTGAGCGTTCGGGCAAGTCGGCCCGGATCAAGGAAAAGCTGGTGTTGAAAGACCGTTCAGCTTCCCAGGCGTAAAAGCTTCAACAAAAAAGCACCCGTTCCGGGTGCTTTTTTGTTGGTACGTCACAATCGTGTCATCGTGTCATCGTGTGACCGGGGATTAACCGCCCCCATATATTGCCCCGCTTTTTGTCCGTTTCGAGAATGCCATTGATTCGTCCTGTTTTCGAACCCGAAGCCTTGCCCGTCGAATCGGCGGGCCATGGTTTGCCGCGAGTGGCGCCGCGCCGTTTGTCACCCGATGGCTTGCGCGAGCGTTTCAGACAGTCGCTGCCATGGACGTCGGAGCCCGTGGACGTTCGTGCTCGTGAGCATACTGACCCTCGCGTGGCCGCCGTGCTGATTCCTCTCGTCGTGCGCGCCGAAGGCTTGAGCGTGCTCCTGACCCAGCGTGCCGATCATCTGCACGATCATGCGGGCCAGGTCAGCTTCCCAGGTGGGCGTCGTGAGCCATCGGACGAGAGCGCGGTTGCTACGGCATTGCGCGAGGCTGAGGAAGAGGTGGGCCTCGATCCGAAACAGGTCGAAGTGCTCGGTGCGTTGCCGGATTATTTGACGGGTACCGGTTTTCTGGTGACGCCAGTCGTGGGCCTGGTCCATACGCCGTTTTCACTCGAAGCCGACAGGCTTGAAGTGGCAGAAATTTTCGAAGTACCGCTGGCCTTTTTGATGAATCCCGATCATCACGAAGTGCGTGTGCTGCGTTGGAAAGGGGGCGAGCGGCGTTTCTTTGCGATGCCATATCCGCGCCATCCGCGCCATGAAGCGGTGCCTCACACGGGCGGCACGTATTTCATCTGGGGAGCCACCGCGAGCATGCTGCGCAATCTCTACCGTTTTTTAGCGGCTTGAGTTGCACTTGCCTCGGCGCTTGTCAACAGCTTTGGCTTGGCCCCTGTGCTATCGTTCTGGATCATTCGTCTAACCCCGAATCACACGGCGCATCGCATGACTTTCTTCTCCGTATTGCTGGCTCTCATCCTCGAACAGATGCGTGCGTTGTCGCCAGGCAATCTGGTGTCCGCACTGCTGCAATATCACGCTCAATGGGCTGCGCAAGGGTTCGACGCGGGCAAGCAAAAGCATGGCGTGCTGGCCTGGCTCGTCGTCGTCGTGCCCTGGACCTTCGCTGTCGCACTGGTTTATTACGCGCTGCATCACATCAACTTCGCGCTCGCCTTTCTCTGGAATATCGCCGTGGTTTATTTCACGCTTGGTTTCCGCCAGTTCAGCCACTATTTCACCGACATTCATCTCGCGCTCAATAACGACGATATGCCCCGTGCGCGCGAAATTCTGCATGAGTGGACTGGGCTCGATACCGTGGATATGCCTGTTAGCGAAATCGTGCGGTTGACCCTGATTCATGCCGTGGTGGCTTCGCACCGGCATGTATTTGGCGTGTTTTTCTGGTTTATCGTGCCGTTTGGTCCAGCCGGCGCGGTGCTGTACCGGATCGCCGAATATCTTTCGCGGCAGTGGTCCCAGCCGGGCGCTGAGCGTACCGAGGCCTTTTCCAGTTTTGCGCAGCGCGCTTTTTTTGTGATCGACTGGGTTCCTGCGCGCTTGACCGCATTGGGTTTTGCAATCGTGGGCAATTTCGAAGACGCGATTTACGCCTGGCGCAATCATGCCCACCAGTGGCCAGATGCAAACGATGGCGTATTGCTTGCCGCCGGCAGCGGCGCGCTGGGCGCACGGCTCAGTGGTCCGCTGGCCGAGCCATCGAGTCTCGACGCGTTATCCGCCGGTGATAGCGGTTTGGTTCAGGTGGGTGACGACTGCACGCCACGCACGTTGCAGTCGGCTGTGGGGCTGGTGTGGCGCGCGGTCATTCTGTGGATGCTCTTGCTGCTGATGCTGACCATCGCGGTGTGGCTTGCCTGAGCCTTTGCATAAACGCTTCAATCTTCCTTAACGAACAATCTGGCTGGTCTCATGCACCAGTTGCGCGTAGAGCGCATGCCGCTCGCGCGTGATTTTCCCTTGCGCGACGGCTTCCAGAATCGCGCAGCCAGGCTCATGCAAGTGATGGCAGTTATAGAAGCGGCAGTGTGCGAGAAGCGGACGAAACTCCGGAAACGCGCGCTCCAGCCGTCCCTCTGTCAGATGATGCAGGCCGAACTCCTGAAAGCCGGGCGAATCGATGAGCGCGCCGCCTTGTTCCAGCGGGTACAGCCGGGTGAACGTGGTGGTGTGGCGGCCACTATTTAACGCGGTGGAAATTTCACGTGTGGCGACTTCGGCATCGGGGATGATCAGGTTCACGAGCGTTGATTTGCCCATGCCCGATTGTCCGAGCAGTAACGTGGCCTGCCCATGCAGATGTTGGGCCAAAGCCGCGCGCGCCTGCTCAGGCTGCGTTTTGATGGAGAGTTCCAGCACGGTATAGCCCAGCGCCGAATAACGCGCGAGGCGTGTTCGGGCGCGGGCCAGCTCGGCCTCGACATCGGTTTTGTTCAGGACGATCAGGGGTTTGAGTTCATTGGCTTCGGCTGCAACCAGGGCGCGCCCAAGCAGGTCTTCGCTGAAATGCGGCTCGGTGGCCAGCACGATCAGCAACTGGTCGAGGTTCGCGGCGAAGAGCTTCGATTTATATTGGTCGGAACGATAGAGCAGGTTGCGGCGCTCGCCGATAGCGACAATCACGCCCTGGTTGGCTGAGGCGAGTTCGTACGTGACCTGGTCTCCCACGGCGACTTCGCTGCGTTTGCCGCGCGGAAAGCATTGCAGCATGGCACTGCCGTCTTCCGGTGCGACCAGATAGTGCCGGCCATGTGCCGCAATCACCCGTCCGTGCAAGTGGGCGCTCATGCGAGGGGCCGTTGCAGACGCTCGATCCGCTGTGCCGCAGGCGGATGCGAATAATAGAACGCGGTATAGAGCGGGTCAGGCGTGAGGGTCGAGGCATTGTCTTCGTAGAGTTTGACGAGTGCGTTCACGAGGTCCTGGGTATCGGTTTGGGTGGCGGCGAACGCATCGGCTTCGAATTCATGCTTGCGCGAACTGAGGCTGCCAAGCGGCGTGACGAAAAACAGAAAAACCGGCGCAACAAGAAAAAACAATACAAGCGCGAGACCGTTGTTGCCGCCGATCAACGAGGGCCGCACGCCGAGCCCTTCGTAGAACCACACGCACTGCGACAGCCAGCCGAGCAGCGCGAGCAGAACCAGACTGAGTGCGAACGTGACAGCCATCCGCTTGATGACGTGGCGCCGTTTGAAGTGCCCGAGTTCATGGGCTAAAACGGCTTCGATCTCGGAGCCGTTTAGGCGGGCGAGCAGGGTATCGAAAAAGACAATGCGCCGCGCGGCGCCAAAGCCCGTGAAATACGCATTGCCGTGCGCCGAGCGGCGGCTGCCATCCATGACAAAGAGCCCCTTGGCGGCAAAACCGCAGCGCTGCATGAGCGCTTCGATACGGCTTTTCAGCGCGTCGTCCTGGAGGGGTTCGAACTTGTTGAAGAGTGGCGCGATGAGTGTGGGGTAGAGCACCAGCACGAGCATCTGGAACGCGACCCAGACCACCCATGTCCATAGCCACCACAGGCTGCCTGCCTGATTCATGAGCCAGAGCACCGCGAACAGCAGCGGCAGTCCGAGTGCCACGCCTAGCATCAGGCCTTTCACGCGATCGGCGCAGAAAATGCCACGACTCATCCGGTTAAAACCGAAGCGCGCTTCGATGACAAACTGACGGTAATACTCGAAGGGCAGATCGATGACGCTGAGCAGCGCGATGACGGCGGCGACCAGTGCGATTTGTCCGGCGTAGTCGCGGCCCAGCCAGTCGCTGAAGGCCAGATCGAGTGTCTGGATGCCACCGAGTAGTGTCAGGCCAATCAGTACCGCCGAGCTCACAATGATCTCAACCATCGCCAGCCGGGTGCGGGCGATGGTGTAATCGGCGGCGCGCTGGTGGGCGCTCAAGGGGATGGCATTGCTGAACTGGGCCGGCACTTCGGCGCGATGCGCCGCGACAAAGCGGATTTGCCGCGTGGCGAGCCAAAGTTTGACGAGTGTCATGGCCAGAACGGCGGCGGTGAACAGAACGGTGAAGTACAGGGTAGGCATCCAGAGATCCATGGTAACTATGCGAGAATTATAGGTTTGTTCTTGTTGCCTGGTGCGGCAGCCGGTTCATGTGGCGCGTATGTACTGACCAGCGCACCGACCGGCGCACCGACCGGCGCGGCAGCGGGTGTATGGGTATTGTGGATGTGCGCCAATTGGCATTAATAGGCATTAATTGGTACTAGCCGCATCATTTCCGCATTGCATTTTTATTTCACCGGTATCGCGCAGCCTGGCGGGGCCTCCATGCCGGACCACATCCAGGGCTTGTCTTCTCATGACTGAAACTTCTGTAACTCCGACCTCGTTACCGCTCGTGCGCAGCGAGATGAATCTTGTCTGGCTCGATATGGAAATGACAGGGCTTGATCCCGATCACGACCGCATCATCGAAATTGCCGTGGTCGTCACGAACTCGGCGCTGGACCGCCTTGTTGAAGGTCCCGTGCTCGCTATCCACCAAAGCGCCGAGACGCTCGCCAGAATGGACCAGTGGAACCAGAACACCCATGGCCGCTCAGGTCTGATCGCGCGGGTGCAGGCTTCAATGGTGAGCGAGGCCGACGCGATCGAATGCATCCGCGAGTTTCTCGGGGAGTATGTGCCGCCTGGCAAATCTCCCATGTGCGGCAATTCGATTTGTCAGGATCGCCGTTTCATGGCGCGCTGGATGCCGGAGCTGGAGCGCTTTTTTCACTATCGCAATCTCGACGTGAGCACCTTGAAAGAGCTTTGCCGCCGCTGGCAGCCTGGTATTTACAAGGGCTTCCAGAAGCGCGCGATGCATACCGCGCTGGCCGATATTCACGAATCCATTGATGAACTGAAATACTACCGCGAGCATTTTTTGCTCCCAGCGGCGCGGGTTTCTCCGGATGCCGCAGCGGGCAGTGCGTAAGCGCCGCGTCTGACACGCGGCACGGCTTATGTGCCATGAGCCGTGCCGCGGATGAGGCTCAGGAGGATGCCCGTTGCGCGCTTTTAGGCCGGAATGCCGTGACAACCGCCGCATGCGTGGTGACATAAGGGCCGCCGATCAGGTCGATGCAGTAAGGTACCGCCGGGAAAATGCCGGGCACCTGTAGTGCGCCACTTGCCTCGCGCAGTCCTTCGAGCGTTTCGCGGATCGCTTTCGGCTGTCCGGGCAAGTTGATAATCAGTGCGGCGTGCCCCGGTGTCTCGCGGATCACCGCGACCTGACGCGACAAGATAGCGGTTGGCACGAAATTCAGGCTGATCTGCCGCATCTGCTCGCCGAATCCCGGCATCTCTTTCGTCCCCACCGCGAGCGTTGCCTCCGGTGTGACATCGCGCCGGGCCGGGCCGGTGCCGCCGGTTGTCAGCACGAGGTCGCAACCCGCCGTATCGACGAGTTCGATTAGCGTGGCTGAAATAACCGCCGCATCGTCCTCTATCAACCGGGTTTCCGCCCGCCACGGCGAGGCGAGCGCGCTATCCAGCCATGAGATCAGCGCCGGAATGCCCTGATCGTCATAGACCCCCTTACTGGCACGGTCGCTGACCGAGACCAGGCCAATGACGATTTCATCGGGATGCCTAAGGCTGGGTGTCGGGCTGGGTGTCGGTGTCGTCATGCGCGTCCTCGGGGTTGTTGTCATCAGAGGCATGGGCGTCGTGATCATCCGCATGCTTGATCCACTGGAACAGCTCGCGGTAATAACGTGGGGGCTTGCCTTGCAGGGTTTCCCGGCGCGTATTGCGGATTAGCATGCGGCCTTCCTGCGGATCCACGCCAGGATGCTGGCGAATGAAATCGGTGAGGGCGGTGTCGTCGGCCAGCAGTTTGTCGCGCGTGCGCTCGATCCAGTGCAGCCGGGCTGTTTCCGCCTTGTTGACGCCGCGCTGCGTATCGAGCGCGAGCCGCAACGCGGCGGTTTCGTCATCGAGCAGTGTGCGCATGACGCGGCCGACATACTGAACCTGGCGGCGCCGGCCTTCGTGATCGGTGATGCGTCGTGCTTCGCGCACGGCATCGTCGAGTTTTTCTGGCATCGGCATGCGTTTCAATGCGTCTTTGGGCAGCGCGATCAGCGCTTCGCCGAGCGCTTGAAGGGCATGCATGTCGCGCTTTAACTGCGATTTGCTGGGACGGTCGTAACCGTTATCGTCTTCTTCGTTGACGACAGCGGTTTCCATGGGCTGGATGCGGGTTTTGCGTGTCATGGGCGGCATTGTAACCGCGCTAATCGCGTGGTCCGCACTTCAGGGCTCATCGCGCCTGCATCGTCAAATCATGGATGCCCCTACGTGGACCTTGCTATGATCGCGGGACGTAACGCGGCGTCGTGAAGAACCGGCGCGCATATCAGGCACATACCAGGCCCACACCAGGTCCACACCAGGCGGGCTTCGGCTTTCGAATCCAAAGGCAATACAGGACAGGACGGCACGACAATGGCTGCACACAAGGACGTCAAACAACGGTTTTTCCCGCATACGCAAGATGAACTGAAGGAAATTGCTTCGGACATCCTGCGCCACGCGAAGTCGCTGGGCGCGACGGATGCCGCGACCGAAATTTCCGAAGGCGATGGTCTGTCGGTTTCCGTCCGGCGCGCTGAGGTTGAAACAATCGAACACAACCGCGACAAGATGGTGGGCGTCACCGTTTTCATCGGCAACAAGCGCGGCAATGCGAGCACTTCTGATTTTTCGCCCGCGGCGCTCAGGGACACGGTCGCGGCGGCCTACAACATCGCCCGCTTTACCGCCGAGGATGACTGTGCCGGGCTGGCTGAAAGCGAACTGCTCGAAACTGCGCCGCGCGATCTCGATCTGTACCAGCCATGGAACCTGGACGCTGACGAAGCGGCCGATATTGCCCGCCGCGCTGAAGACGCGGCGTTCGCTACTGATCCCCGTATCCGCAATTCGGAAGGCGCGAGCGTGTCGGCGCAGCATTCGCAATTTGTGCTGGCGACCTCGCGCGGTTTTCTCGCGGGTTATCCGTATTCGCGGCATTACATCGCGTGTGCGCCGATCGCGGGAGCGGGGCGCAACATGCAGCGCGATGACTGGTACACCTCCAAACGCAGCGCGGCCGAGCTGGCGGCACCCGAAGCCGTGGGCCGCTATGCCGCAGAGCGTGCGCTGGCCCGGCTGGGCGCGCGTGGGCTCGATACGCGCAAGGTGCCTGTGCTGTTCGAGGCGCCGCTGGCTGCTGGCCTGCTGGGCGCTTTCGTGCAGGCAGTGAGCGGTGGTGCGCTCTATCGCAAGACTTCGTTCCTGGTCGACAGCCTGGGCAAACCGGTGTTCGCTCCGCATGTGCAAGTGGTCGAGGACCCGCATGTGCCGCGCGCCATGGGCAGCGCGCCTTTCGATGAAGAAGGCGTGTGCACGCAGCGGCGCTCGGTTGTGAAAGACGGTGTGGTGGAAGGCTATTTTCTGTCGACGTATTCGGCCCGCAAGCTGGGCATGCCGACCACGGGTAACGCGGGCGGCTCGCATAACCTGTCGTTCGTGAGTTCCCTGACACGCGCGGAAGACGATTTTGCCGCGATGCTGAAAAAGCTTGGCACGGGCTTGTTGCTGACGGAGCTCATGGGGCAGGGCGTCAATTACGTGACCGGCGATTATTCGCGTGGCGCATCGGGCTTCTGGGTCGAGAACGGCAAGATCCAGTATCCGGTCGAGGAAATCACCGTGGCCAGCACGCTGCAGGAGATGTTCGGACATATCGTGGCGATCGGTGCGGATACGCTGGTGCGTGGCACGAAGCAAACGGGCTCGGTGCTGATCGAACAGATGACGATCGCGGGGCAGTAAGGTGGGGCAGGCGCGGTTTGCCGCGCGCACTTGAGCGCGCGGCAAAGTAACAAAGTGAACCCGCCACGGAAGCGTATAGCTTGTATTCCGTGGCTTTTTTTATGGGCGCGAGGTGAGCGTTGCGACTGAAGCGGCTGATGTGGCTGAGTATTGAATAGCCGCTAATAGCCGCCAGGGTGCTCGCCAGGTGTTTGCCGTTCGTAAGTGACGAAGGCGTAATCGAAATCGTTGGGTGCGTGCGCCCGATGCGTTTCGTGAGCGGCTTCTTTCCAGTGGACAGGATCTGGGGCGGGGAAAGTCGCATCGCCTTCGAAATCGGCCGAGATCTCGGTGATGATCAGCTTGTCAGCGTAGCGCATGCCTTCGGCGTACAGTTGCGCGCCGCCGATCAGAAAGGCTTCCGGCGCCTGATCCTGGGCAGCAAGCGTGAGCGCTTCGGCAAGGCTGGTGGCGACATCGCAGTTGGGAAAGCGTCGCGCGGCATCGCGCGTGACGACAATATTGCGCCGTCCTGGTAGCGCGCGGCCGATGGATTCATGCGTTTTGCGGCCCATGATGATCGGCGCGCCCATCGTTGTGCGCTTGAAGAACGCGAGGTCTTCGGGAAGCCGCCAGGGCAACTGGTTGTCACGGCCGATCACGCCATTGCGGGCGCGAGCGACGATCAGGGTCAGCGTGGTCGTCATCAGAAGAAGAATGAATGGGAGCGCGGCGATTCTACCTGATGCGATGTTTCGCGCCGGTGCTTGCCGTGAGAGGGATGCCATCAGGGGCTTTCGCGCGACCGCAGGCCACGCTTGCTAGAATCGCGGATTGTTGTTCAATCGCCACTGGCGCTGTGCGCCTGGCCGAAGGGATCCGCATGAAACAGTACCTTGACCTCGTTCGCACGATTCTCGAAACCGGCACATGGCAGGAGAACCGCACAGGCATTCGCACCATCAGCTTGCCTGGGGCGATGCTGCGCTTCGATCTGCAGCAGGGTTTTCCGGCGGTGACGACGAAAAAACTCGCATTTAAATCAGCGGTGGGCGAGCTCGTGGGGTTTTTGCGCGCATCGCGCAGTGCGGCGGAGTTTCGCGCGCTCGGTTGCAAGGTTTGGGATGCCAATGCCAATGACAATCCACAGTGGCTGGCGAATCCTTATCGCAGCGGGCCCGATGATCTGGGTGACGTGTACGGGGTGCAATGGCGTCAATGGCCGGCTTACAAGGTGCTCGCCGCCGATGCCCACGCCCAGCTCGCGGATGCCATGGCGCGTGGCTTTCAGCAGGTCACCCGGTTCGAGGAGAACGGCCAGCCCAAGGTGCTGCTGTACAAGGCCATCGATCAACTGCGGCAATGCCTCGACACCATCATGAAGAACCCGGCTGACCGGCGCATTCTGTTTCATGCATGGAACCCGGCCGTGCTCGATCAGATCGCCTTGCCCGCATGTCATTTGCTGTATCAGTTCTTGCCGAATGTCGCGCGCCGCGAAATTTCGTTATGCCTTTATATTCGCAGCAACGATGTCGGCCTTGGCACGCCCTTCAACCTGACCGAAGGCGCGGCGCTGCTGCAACTGGTGGGGCGCTTGACGGGCTATACGCCACGCTGGTTCACTTATTTCATTGGTGATGCGCACATCTACGAGAACCAGCTCGACATGCTGCAGCAGCAACTGACGCGCGAGCCTTATGAGAGCCCGCGCTGCGTGATCGCCGAGCGGGTGCCCGATTACGCGCGCACTGGGGTCTATGAGCCAGAGTGGCTGGAAAAAATCGAACCAGCGGATTTTTCGCTAGAAGGCTACCAGCATCATCCGCCGCTCAGCGCGCCGATGGCGGTCTGATAGCGGTCTGATGGCGCTCTCGTGGTGCTCTCGTGGTGCTCTGATAGGGCGCCGCCGCGAGCCTCATTCATCAATGTGTTTCAGGAAGCCTGAAGATGAAATCAGTTTGTACAGTTTTCGCGCTGGCGTTGGTGGCCTGGCTGTGTAGTGCCTGTGTGCAAGGTGGGACAGGCACTTCGAGTTCGGTGCGCTCAACCGGCGCTAGCGGCATCACGCTGTACGGCACGATTGACGAAGGTGTGACCTGGCACAAATAAGCCGGGAATCTTCCGTAGTGCGTCGCGTGTGGCGCCCAGGCTGCGCCCATATAATCGGCCGTTGTGGCCTATTTGCTGGCTGGAGCCGGAGTCAAAATGAATCTTCCTGAGATTGCCGCGATGGACCGCTCCGAGACCGTCTTCCGCTTTCTCGCCGAGCCGAGTTCCGTCAACTTTGGCGGCAAGGTACACGGCGGAGCGCTCATGAAGTGGATTGACGAGACCGCTTACGCCTGTTCCGCTGTCTGGTCCGGACGCTATTGCGTCACGGTGAGCGTGGGCAATATCCGTTTTCGCCGCCCGGTTCTGGTGGGCAATCTTGTCGAATTGCGCGCGCGGATTGTCAACACGGGACGCACCAGCATGCATATTCATGTATCCGTGCATGCCGGTGACCCGAAAGGCGGAGAACTTTTGCAAACCACCGATTGTCTGGTGGTGATGGTGGCGGTGAATGAGAATGGACAGCCCGTACCGGTACCGTCATTCGTGCCCGAAACCGATGAACAAAAACGCCTTGCCCAATACGCCATGGAAGTGAGGGCCGCGCTCGACGCGATTGTCGATCTCAAGCCCGAAGAGGTAACGAAAGGCCGGGTGTGAGTGCCGGTGTGCATGCGGGTCTGTCTGCGGGTCTACCTGCGGGGCTACCTGTATTGCAGGCAGGCCGCGCCGATACATCATGGCCGTCCGGCCCTTCAAGCCGCTTTAAAGCGGCTTGGTCACGGATGTCGCCATCACAACGCTTCGCGTGCGGCCTTGGCGGCTGCCAGCACTTGCGCGGGCGCAGTACCGCCCGGATGATTGCGGCTCGCTACCGAGCCCTCAAGCGTCAGATATTCGAACACCTCCGCGCCAATCAGGTGCGCGACGCCGGGTAACTCCGCGCGCATTTCTTCGAGCGTCAGCTCCGCCAGGTCGCATTGACGGGCCTCGCATACCCGCACGGCGCGTGCCACAGCTTCGTGAGCATCGCGGAACGCCAGCCCGCGCTTGACCAGATAATCCGCCAGATCGGTCGCTGTCGAAAACCCCTGCAAGGCGGCGGCACGCATCGCCTCGGGCTTGACGGTGATGCCCGCGACCATCTCGGCGAAAATGCGCAGCGTGTCCACGACCGTATCGACCGTGTCGAAGAGCGGTTCCTTGTCTTCCTGGTTGTCTTTGTTGTAGGCCAGCGGCTGCCCCTTCATCAGCGTCAGCAACGCCATCAGATGGCCATTGACGCGTCCGGTCTTGCCACGTGCCAGCTCGGGCACGTCGGGGTTTTTCTTT
This sequence comes from Paraburkholderia hayleyella, assembly GCF_009455685.1. Lineage (NCBI taxonomy): Bacteria > Pseudomonadati > Pseudomonadota > Betaproteobacteria > Burkholderiales > Burkholderiaceae > Paraburkholderia > Paraburkholderia hayleyella. The sequence continues at coordinate 1,125,565 of NZ_QPES01000001.1, forward strand.
TGCGGCATGATCGACGAACCCGTGCAAAAACGGTCCGCCAGATCTATGAAGCCGACGCGCGGGCTCATCCACAGCACGAGCTCTTCGGCGAGGCGCGACACGTGGGTCATCACGAGGGCCGCCGCCGCCGTGAATTCAATGGCGAAATCACGGTCCGAGACGGCATCGAGCGAGTTTGCGCACAGGCCGTCAAAACCCAGCGTGCGCGCGACAGCGGCGCGGTCAATCGGATAGCTGGTTCCGGCGAGCGCCGCCGCGCCCAGCGGCAGGCGGTTCACCCGCTTGCGGCAGTCGCGCATGCGTTCGGTGTCGCGCGCGAACATCTCGACATAAGCCAGCAAGTGGTGACCGAAGGTCACCGGCTGCGCCACCTGCAAATGCGTGAAGCCCGGCATGATGGTCGCGGCGTGCTGTTGCGCGAGGTCGATCAGCGCGGCGCGCAGCGCCTTCAGCAGCGAGTCGATGCGGTCGATTTCACCGCGCAGCCACAGGCGGATATCGGTGGCCACCTGATCGTTACGCGAGCGGCCGGTATGCAGGCGTTTGCCCGCATCGCCGATCAGCGCGGTCAGACGGGCTTCGATATTCAGGTGCACATCTTCCAGATCGAGTTGCCAGTCGAATTCGCCTCGTTCGATTTCGCCGCGAATCTGCGCCATGCCTTGCTGGATAGCGGCGAGATCGTCGGCGCTGATGATCTTTTGCGCGGCCAGCATGGCGGCATGCGCGAGCGAGCCTTCGATATCCACGAGGCCGAGACGTTTGTCGAAAAACACCGACGACGTATAGCGTTTGACGAGATCCGACATGGGTTCGGAGAAACGGGCCGACCAGGCCTCGCCTTTTTTATGCAATTGGGACGTCATGATGGTGTGCCGTGAGCGTGAAGAGCGTGGCGCGTGCGAGAAATGTGATCCTGATCCGCGCGCGGTGAAAAAGAACAGGGCCGGCATTGCAGCCGGAAAGCCAGCAGCCGTAAAGCCGAAAGACAGCCGGAAAAACCGCCGATTTTACCATTGCGCCCAAGCCGCTGGCGTCTTGTGCGCTAGCGGCGTACCAGCACGACCAGCTTGAGATCTTCGCGCTGGGCGGGCTTGAACGTGATCTGGTCATACACCAGCCGGCCCTGGTCTGGATGGTTGAATTCGCGCCGGCCGCCTTCGCGCTCGCCCACGTCTTGCGAGGCCCAGAAGCGCGCAAAGGCTTCGCTTGTGGCGCTCAGCGTGTCGATCAGATTGCGTGTGGGGGCATCGTTCAGATGACGGATGCTGTCGGCGCGAAACTCCGCGACCAGGCGGCGCGCTCGTGTCTCCCAGTCGACAATCAGCGTTTGCGCGGCGGCTTCGGCGAAGGTGAAACGCAGCAAGTTGCGCTCGTGCGCGCCATCGAGCCAGCCGGTGAACAGCTCGGCGGCACGGGCATTCCATGCCAGCGCATTCCATTGACGATCGAGCACGTAGGCGGGCGCGGCAACGAGCTCGACGGTTTCGAGTAGCGCGGCGGGGGCATCGGCTGCTTCGGGGTCCGGCTCGGCGGGGTCGCGTTGCGCGGCGAGTTCGAATAAATAGGCACGCTCGGCGCGCGACAACTGTAATGCCACGGCGATGCGCGCGAGGGCATCGGCGGAGGCCGACACCGGGCGGCCCTGTTCAATCCACGTGTACCAGGTCGGGCTGACCCCGCACAGCTGCGCGACTTCCTCACGGCGCAGGCCCGGCGTGCGCCGCCGTGGGCCGGGCGGCAAGCCTGCCGCCTGAGGCGTCAGCCGCTCGCGGTGGGCGCGGATGAAGTCGCCCAGCGCGCTGGCTGAACCGTGGGAGACGAGATCGGGAGGGGGCGAGGCTGAAGTCATGAGCGGCGACAGGTAGTGTCGATACCAGAATAATTGCTTGTCTTGTACCGGTATTGAGGGCGGCCTATTGTAGCGGCAGCGGCTCGATGGCCCAGCGATGCAGCGATGCAGCGAGCCGCGGGCTCATGACACAAGGTCAACGACAAAACTGAAAACAGGAGTTCCCATGAAACATCACGATCAGGTTGCCGAAGCTTTTGGCGCGACCGCTGCCGCTTACCTTGCCAGCCCGGTGCACGCCACGGGTGCGGACCTGCGCACGCTGGCTGAGGCGATCGCCACGACCCCCGATGCTGTGGTGCTCGACATGGGCTGTGGCGCGGGGCACGCCAGTTTTGCCGTTGCGCCGCACGCCGCCTCGGTGGTCGCGTATGACATCGCGCCGCCGATGCTGGCCACGGTGGCGGCCGCCGCGCGCGAGCGGGGTTGCGACAACATTCGCACGCAGCAGGGCGCGGCGGAGCAGTTGCCGTTTGCCGCCGCTTCGTTTGACTGGGTGATCAGCCGGATGAGTGCGCATCACTGGCGCGACGTGGGTGCCGCGCTTGCTGAAGTGCGGCGCGTGCTGAAGCCCGGCGGACGGGTGTTGTTCGTCGATATCGCGGGCCATGACGAGCCACTCTTCGACACGCATCTGCAAGCGGTCGAACTGTTGCGCGATGGCTCACACATTCGCAACTACCGGGCGAACGAATGGCTCGCGTTCTTTGCCGCAGCCGGGATGGTGGCGAATGTGCGGCAGCGCTGGCGCTTGCCGCTTGAATTCGCGGCCTGGGTGGCGCGCATGCGCACGCCCGAGCCGCGCGTGGTGGCCATTCGCTCGCTGTGGGCCAGCGCTCCAGACGAAGTGCGGCAGTACTACGCGGTCGCGGACGATGGTTCGTTCGAACTTGACGCGCTGCTGCTTGAAGCGCGCCTTGCCACGCCGTGAAAGACGGGCCTGACGCACTCCTGGCCGAATTTGGCCTGGCCACTCACCGCTAACCGGTATTGCGCAGCCCCGCCGCGATGCCGTTGATGGTCAGGTGAATCCCGCGCTCAAGGCGCGGGTTGCGCTCACCCGCGCGATGGCGTTTGAGGAGTTCCACCTGCAGGTGATTGAGCGGATCGAGATACGGAAAGCGGTTCTTGATCGAGCGCGCCAGCAAGGGGTTATCGGCGAGCCGTTCGGTTTTGCCGGTAATTTCGGCCAGCGCGAGCGAGGTACGTTCCCACTCCGCGACGATGCGGCCGAACACTTGTTGCCGCAGCTTTTTGTCCGCGACGAGCTGCGCATAGCGTGATGCCACGGCCAGATCAGTCTTGGCCAGCACCATGTCCATGTTCGACAGCAGGTTCGAGAAGAACGGCCAGGTTTTGTGCATTTTCTTGAGCTGCGCCAGGCGGCGGTTCCGTTCGGTGGCGTCGGGCGCTTCATCCAGATGAGCCGTAATGGCGCTGCCAAAGCCATACCAGCCAGTGAGCAGCAAGCGGCACTGGCCCCATGAGAAACCCCAGGGAATCGCTCGCAGGTCTTCGATGCGGCGCTGCTTCGGGTCTTGCAGCTTGCGCGATGCCGGACGGCTGCCGATGTTGAGCGCAGCGATCTCGGCGATGGGCGTGGACGAGAAAAAATAATCGGTAAAGCCAGGCGTTTCGTACACCAGCGCGCGGTAGGCCGCCATCGCGGTATCGGACAGGCTTTGCATGGTGGCTTCGAACGCGGGCAATTGCGCGGGCGTATTGCCACTCGGCAGAAGCGAGGCTTCGAGCGTCGCAGCAACCACGGTTTCGAGATTGCGCCGGCCGATCTCCGGGTTGCCGAACTTGCTGGCGATGACTTCGCCTTGTTCGGTCAGGCGAATCTGGCCGTCGACCGTGCCCGGCGGTTGCGACAGGATGGCCTGATAAGTCGGGCCGCCACCGCGTCCGACGGTGCCGCCACGGCCATGAAACAGCCGCAGCGTGACGCCGTGCTGGCTGAAGAGTGACACCAGCGCGAGCTCGGCGCGATATAGCTCCCAGCTCGACGTGAGAAAACCGCCATCCTTGTTGCTATCCGAATAGCCCAGCATGACTTCCTGCTCGCCGCCCTGGGCCTCGATGAGCGCTTTCATGCCGGGCAGCGCCATCAGTTCGCCCATGATGTGCTGCGCGGCGCGCAAGTCGGGGATCGTCTCGAACAGCGGAATCACCATCAGGCCTGCCTGGGCGGGTTCGCCCGGGTCGCCGAGACGCCCTTGCAGCAAGCCCGTTTCTTTTTGCAGCAGCATGACTTCGAGCAGATCGCTGACGCTTTCGGTATGCGAAATGATGTAGTTGCGCACGGCACGCGCGCCGAACTGCTCACGCGTTTGGCGCGCGGCTTCGAGGATGTCCAGTTCGCTTTGCGCCAGCGGCGAATAGTCGAGCCAGGGCGAGCGCAGCGGCCTGGCTTGCGCGAGTTCGGCAAGCAGCACGCGCTGTTTCGCGGCCTCATCCAGCGCGGCGTAATGCGCTTCAACCCCCGCGCGTTGCAGCAGCTCGGCGATCACGCTTTCGTGAATGTCCGAACTCTGGCGCAAGTCGATGCTCGCCAGATGGAAGCCAAAGACTTCGGCGGCACGCATCAGCGGCGCGAGCCGGGGGGTGGCCAGCGATGCGCCATGATGCGCGGCGAGCGAATCGACCAGCACTTGCAGATCGGCAGTGAACGCCGTGGCATCAGCGTAAGGCGTGGCGTCGTGCGCGACGTCCAGCATGGCGCGGGCCTCTGTGCCGAGCCGCATGCGGGCGCTGGCGGCAAGACGTGCATAGACGCCGATTAGCGCCCGCCGATAAGGTTCATCGACACGATGGGGCGAGGTATCCGGTGATGCTTCGGCGAGCGCCTGAAGGGCATCGCTCGCGCCCGCCAGCAGGTTCGAGACCGACAGCTCCGCACCGAGCGCATGCACCTGTTGCAAATAGTGTTCGAAGATCACCGCGGCCTGGCGGGTGATCGCGCGTTTGAGCGTCGCGGCATCGACATTGGGATTGCCATCGCGGTCACCGCCGATCCAGCTTCCCATCTGCAAGAAAGGTGCGAGCCGGGTGCCCAGGCCGTGTTCAGCCAGCGTGGCTTCGAGGCCCGCGTAGAGCGCCGGGATCTCGCTGAGGAAGGTGGCGTGGTAGTACGACAGCGCGTTTTCGATTTCATCGTCCACGGTGAGGCGCGCATCGCGCAGCATGCGGGTTTGCCAGAGCGAGGTCACGCGGGCGCGCAGCATGGTTTCGTTGTGCGCGCGCTCGGTGAGGGTGAGCGGCTGATCGCGCTCCGCCAGCAGACGGGCGATGTCGTGCTGCGCATCGAGAATGCTCTTGCGTTGCACTTCGGTGGGGTGGGCGGTCAGCACGGGCATGATCAGTGCCGCCGCGAAAAATTGTTGCAGCGCAGGTGGGGTGGCCACGTCGGCGCGCTTCAGGCGCGCCAGCGTGTAACCGATGGTGCCCGCCTGAGAGGCCGAGCCGGCCAGCGCATGAATCCGATGGCGCCGGTTGCGATGGCGGTCTTCGGCGATATTCGCCAGATGCGAGAAATAGCTAAAGGCACGAACCACGCTGACGGTTTGCTCAGGGCTCAGCGAGCGCAGCTTCTTTTCGAGTGCGAGCGCGGCGTCGCTATCGTCTTCGCGGCGAAAGCGCACGGCGGTCTGACGGATCGTTTCGACGACTTCATAGACGGCTTCGCCTTCCTGCTCGCGTACGACATCGCCAAGTAGCCGTCCCAGGTAGCGGATGTCCTGGAAGAGCGGCTGATCCTTGTTGTCGCGGGTCCGGCTGAGCGGCTTCTGTACAGCGGGCACGTCAGGCGGAGCGGATGGCATGACGGCGGCGTGGGCTGGCTGGAAGTCGGGGGAAGCCGTTGCGGTAGCGCGGCGGGCAGGGCGCGCCGGTCGGGAAGACGTCACGATGAAGTTCCTCAGTAAAGCCAGAGCAGGTGGATGGATGAACTGCGATTACGTGAGACATGAGGCGTGAGACGTGAAGGCTGAAACTGCGCTCGCCGGGGAAGGCCCGGCGAGCGTCCGTTGCAATGCGGGCGAGACTGCGGCAAAACGCCCCCGGGTTGGTCGCCGGAGAAGCGCTCCAGGGGTTGCCAAAGCGCTTGCGCAATGGTCTCGCAGCGGCTTCCAGCGGGGCGCTGACCGGTGCCCCGGCAAGCCGGGATGGGCGTGGCCAAGGCTCGGATACAGCGCGAGCGCATGCTAACATTGCCGACCCTTCCTTCTTGTCATTTGACCTTCCTGCCATGACTTCCGAGACGCTTCCAACGCCTCCCAGGACGCTTGTGATTGCTTCAAGAGAAAGCCGTCTCGCACTCTGGCAGGCTGAACATGTGCGAGATGCGTTGCGCCAGCGCTATCCGGCTTGCGACGTGCAAATTCTGGGCATGACAACCCGTGGCGACCAGATTCTCGACCGTACGTTGTCGAAGGTTGGCGGCAAGGGGTTGTTCGTCAAGGAACTGGAAAACGCGCTGGCCGATGGTCGCGCCGATCTGGCGGTGCATTCGCTCAAGGATGTGCCGATGGAGCTGCCGCCCGGTTTTGCCCTCCCGGTCATCTTGCCGCGCGACGATCCGCGCGATGCATTTGTCTCCCCGCACTGGCCGAATCTGGCGGCGCTGCCTGCCGGCAGCGTGGTCGGCACCTCTAGCCTGCGCCGCGAAGCGATGGTGCGTGCCCGTTATCCACATCTCGTCGTCCAGCCTTTGCGCGGCAATCTCGATACCCGCCTCTCCAAGCTCGACCGTGGCGATTACGCGGGCATCATCCTCGCGGCGGCGGGTTTGAAACGGCTTGGGCTGACTGAGCGCATCCGTACCGTGCTCGAAGCGCATGACAGTTTGCCCGCTGCGGCACAGGGCGCACTCGGCATCGAAATTGCGGCGGCGCGTACCGATCTCGCGGCCTGGCTGGCACCCTTGCACCATGAGCCGAGCGCGCTAGCCGTATTGGCCGAGCGTGCGGTGTCGCGCATGCTCGGTGGCAGTTGCGAAGTGCCGTTGGCGGCTTACGCGCAGTGGCAGGCACACGTGCTGCATTTGCGCGGCAGCGTGGCGTTGCCCGATGGCCGGCGCGTGCTGAGCGCCGCAGCGTCCGCCACGGTGACAAACGCCGCCGAAGCGGACGCGCTGGGCCGTGCTGTCGCGGCCGATCTGGTGGCGCAGGGCGCGTTCGAAATCGTGCAAGCGCTGGGCGTGACCGGTGCCCGCGATTCCGCTGCATCGGCCGGTTCAACTGATTCACCTGATTCTGATTCACCCAGCCCGGCAGGCGCGGCATGAGCGCCGCGGCTCGCGGGAGCGTTCACGATCAGCCGCCCGCGGCGGTTTTCACGGCGGTGTTGACGCGTCCGGCTGGCAGTTCCGCGGCGCTGGCGGCGCGACTCAAAGACGGCGGGGCGGCTGTTCTCGAGTTTCCCCTGATCGACGTGGCGAGCGCCAACGATCTCGCTCCGTTGCGCGCGGCGCTCGGGCGGCTCGAGCGTTACGCGCTGGTGGTGTTCGTCTCGCCGAATGCGGTTGATTACGCCTTCGCCCAGTACGACGCAATCTGGCCGCATGCGTTGCCGCTTGCGGTGGTCGGCCCCGGCAGCGTGGCGGCGCTGGCGCGGCATGGCATCACGACACCGGCTTACCGGGTGATCAGCCCGCCGCTCGACGCGCCGGATGACGACGCCCGTTTCGATTCCGAGGCGCTGTTTGCCGCGCTCGAAGCCGAATGCGGCAAACAGGGGTTCGAGGGCCGCCCGGTGCTGATCGTGCGCGGTGATGGCGGACGCGAATGGCTGGCGCAGCGGCTCGGCGAAGCCGGCGCTCAGGTCGAGGCCGTGACGGCTTACCGCCGCCTCATGCCTGAACCGTCGATCGATGCCTGGGAGCAGGTTCACGCGCTGCTCGCGGGAGCGCCGCACGCCTGGTTGCTGACTAGCTCTGAAGGCGTGCGCAATCTGCACGAACTGGCGCAGTCGCACTTGAGCGCCGGTGAATGCGCGGCACTCAAGCGCGCGCATTTCGTGACCTCTCATCCGCGTATCGCCGATACGGCGCGCGCATTGGGTTTTGATAGGATGACGCTGGCTGGCGCGGGCGATGAACGTATTGCCCGTGCCCTGCTTTCTTTCGCGCCTTCGTCTTCCATTGCTCCTTCCGTTGTTCAACCGGTAACGTCCAACCCGGCACACGCTCGCATGACTGACTCGAATATTTCCCCGAACGGCCCGGCTTCGCCCCCCCTCCGGTTGTCGCCGCGGCGCCTGATACGTCCAGCGCGTCCAGCGCCGCGCGTCCATCGAATTCACCCCAACCTCCCAGCGGCGCTGGTGGTTCCAGTCCACCGGCGCCGCCGCGTGCGGCTGCCGAGGCACGCGGTGAGGCACGCGGTGAGGCACCCGGTGAGGCACCCGGTGAGGCACCCAAACGCAACGCGGGCTCGCCGCTGCTGTGGCTGGTCATCGTGGTGCTGGCCTGTGCCGCTGGCGTGGGCGGGGTTGCCCTTAACCGCAAGATGATCCGGCTTGACCAGCAACTGACCCATCGTCAGCAGGTCAACGACGTGCAAACCACCGAGCTGCGCACCAAGGCCGAACAGGCGCTGACGAGCGTGCGTCAGGCCGAGACCCAGATGTCGCAGATCGGCACGCGCCTCGCGGATGCGCAAGGCGCGCAGCAGGCGCTGCAACAGCAATACGCCAGTCTCGCCCATAACCGTGACGACTGGACCTTTGCCGAAGTAGGACAAATGCTCGCCAGCGCGAGCGAGCAGTTGCAACTAACAGGCAACACCAAACTGGCGCTGTTCGCGCTGCAAAGCGCCGATATGCGCCTTGCCGCCACGGAAGGCGCGCAGGCATTGGCCGTGCGCCGTGCCATCGCGCACGACATCGACAAGCTCAAGGCCGCACCTGTGGCTGATCTGACGGGCATGGCGATCAAGCTTGATAACGCGGTCGCGCTCGTCGACGAACTGCCGCTGAGTGGTGAAGCGCCGCTAGGTCACACCGTGCCCCATGCCGCGACGCCCGCGGATAGCGCGAAGGTTGCTGCCGCGACCGGCTTGCCGCGCTGGCGGGTCTGGTGGCAAGAGTTTGCCTCGGGTGTGGGGCAGCAACTGCGCAGCCTGGTGCAGGTGCGCCGTATAGACCATGCCGATGCGATGCTCGTGGCGCCCGATCAGGGTTACTTCGTGCGCGAAAACATCAAACTGCGTTTGCTGTCAGCGCGGCTGGCGTTGCTGGCGCGCAATCCGGTCACGCTCAAATCCGATCTGCAGGCAGCCGATGCCGCGCTCGCCCGTTACTTCGATGCCAGCGCCAAACGCACCCAGACCGTGCGCGGCCTGGTGCAGCAGGTGCAAGCCGGATCCGCGGGGGTTGAGGTGCCGAACCTCGATGGCAGCATGCAAGCGGTGCAGCAATACCGCAGCCGGGGTTAATCATGACAATCCGGGGACTCCTCTGGCTGGCTATCCTGTTCGCGGTGGCCGTGGCGCTGGCCACCGTTGGGCGTTTCGATATGGGGCAGGTGCTGTTTGTCTATCCGCCCTATCGCGTCGATCTGTCGATGAACCTCTTCGTTGTGGGGCTCGTCGTGCTGTTCATCGTGCTTTATATGCTGCTGCGCATTCTGCGCAATATCTGGCGCATGCCGCGGCGAGTGGCGGCTTATCGCGCCCGTGCCCGCGTGACGAAAGCTCATGCGGCGTTGCGCGATGCGATCAGCAACCTGTATGCGGGACGTTTTTCGCGGGCCGAAAAATCAGCGCGCGAGGCGCTGGCCGATGCAGGTAACAAGGGTGCGGCGGGCCTGATCGCGGCCAATGCGGCGCACAAGCTGCACGAGTACGGGCGCCGCGACGAATGGCTGGCGCAGATTCACGAGGCTGACTGGCAGGACGCACGTTTGATGGCCACCGCTGACATGCGCGTCGATGCGCATGACGCCGATGGCGCACTGGCTGCGCTGTCGGAGCTGCCCGCGTCGGGCTCGCGCCGCATTCACGCGCAGCACATCGCGCTGCGTGCGCAACAGCAGCTCAAGGCTTGGGGCGAAGTGCTGAAACTGGTGCGGATGCTGGAAAAACGCGATGCGCTTCATCCCGCCGCGGCGGTGCGCTTGCGCCAGCTTGCGGCGGAGAACCTGTTGCGTGAGCGCCGCCATAACGCGGATGCGTTGCTTGAACTATGGCATTCGCTGTCGGCCGTCGAGCGTCATTCGCCCCGGCTGGCCGATTTGGCTGCCGAATTGCTGGTGGTGCTGAACCGTCCGCAAGAGGCGCGCAAGATCGTCGAGGAAGCGTTGGCGCATAACTGGGATGCCCGTTTGCTGCGCCGTTATCCCGAGACCGCGGGCGGCGATGCATTGCCCCTGATTCAAAAAGCCGAAGGCTGGAAAAAGAGCCATCCGGACGATGCCGATCTGCTGTTCGCGCTGGGCCGCCTGTGCCTGCATCAGCAACTGTGGGGCAAGGCGCAATCGTTCCTTGAAATGGCACTCAAGCTGGCGGATAACGAACCTTTGAAAATTCGCTCGCATCGCGCACTGGCGCGGTTACACGAGCAACTGGGTGATGCCGCGAAGGCTGGCGAGCATTACCGGGAAAGCGCGCTGGCGATGCATATCGTGTGAGGCGCATTACTGAGAGAGTAAAGAGTAAAAAGTAAGGAGGGTTTCAATCATGCTTTCTGCGGAACATCGTGAGATTGTCAAAGCAACCGTGCCATTTCTTGAGGCTGGCGGTGAAGCGCTAGCTACGCATTTCTACGGTTTGATGTTGCGTGAATATCCGGAGGTTCGTCCGCTCTTCAATCAGACCAACCAGGCCAGCGGCGCACAACCCCGTGCGCTGGCTCACAGTGTGTTGATGTACGCACGCCATATCGACCACCTTGAAAAACTCGGTGATCTGGTGGCGCAAATCGTCAACAAGCACGTCTCGCTGAATGTCTTGCCCGAGCACTATCCGATCGTTGGTGAGTGTCTGTTGCGTTCGATTCGTGAAGTACTCGGCAAGGACATTGCGACCGATGCGGTGATAGAAGCGTGGACCGCGGCCTATCAGCAGCTTGCCGGGCTGCTGATCGGTATTGAAGAGCAGAACTACGCCGCGAAAGAACATGCGCCAGGCGGCTGGCGAGGCACGCGGCGCTTTCGCCTCGCACGGAAGGTGAAAGAGAGCGACGAAATCACCTCGTTTTATCTGGTGCCCGAGGATGGCGGTGCGCTACTCGATTTCCAACCGGGTCAGTACATCGGTTTGCGGCTCGTCATTGACGGCGAGGAGGTGCGCCGCAATTACTCGTTATCGGCGGCCGCGAACGGCCAGGAATACCGCATCAGCGTGAAGCGTGAGCCCAATGGCCGGGTTTCGACGTATTTGCATGAACAACTGGGTGAGGGCGACATCATCGAACTCTTTGCGCCATCCGGTGAGTTCCAGCTCAAACCGGGCACGAAGCCGCTGGTGCTGATTGGCGGAGGCGTTGGCGTGACGCCGTTGCTGGCGATGCTGCAAACGGCGGCGGCTGCCGCGCCGCGCCCGATTTACTTCATTCATGCGGCGCGCAACGGTGGGGTTCAGGCGTTTCGGAATAAAGTTGAAGAGCTCGCAGCCCACGTACCACAACTCAAGCGCTTTTACTGTTATGAGAAGCCGCGCCAGACGGATGCAGAGGCAGATGCGACAGGCTTGATCGATGAAGCGTTGCTGGCGCAGTGGTTACCGCAATCGCGCGATGTCGAGGCGTACTTCGTGGGGCCGGCTGCATTTATGAAAGCGATGAAAAAATATCTGAAATCGCTTGGCGTGCCCGAGTCTCAAACCCACTACGAGTTTTTTGGCCCGGCAGCAGCGCTGGAATAAGCCGCGCTGGAATAAGCCGCGAGGCGGACACGGATAGATTTCCGTTTTATGGTTTTCAGGTCCGCCTGCGGCAGGCGTTTCATCAAATATGCCCGGATTGCCGCAATGATAATCCGGGCAATGATGCAAATAGCTTTTATTGCTATCGCAGCACATAAAAATAAGCATCCAGGGCAAACGACAATAACCCATGCCACTGAAGCCACTGAAAAATGCGGGTCTCGCCGTTAATCAAAATGGCTTGCCCAGTATTGTTCGATAAATAAATTCAGACGAATAAGTAATTGAAAATAAATCATTAAAATTATTCTTGTAGTTATTTTGAAATAAATGATATACAAGTCGCCAGTTTTACCGATTGACTTCAAAACATAAGTGAATGATCGGATTGAACATGACGAAAAAAATCAAAGTGGCTGGAATTGGCGGAGTCATCCTGTTCATGGGCGCCGTACCGTCCAGCGCCGGGGCCGCCTGTACGAACCCAGTACCGGGCAGCAACACGACGGTGAACTGCTCAGGCAGCGGCATTTCGTCAGTGAACGCGGCGAGCGGCAGTTCGGGTGTGACGATCAACATCGATGCAGGCGCAACCGGCAATTACACGCTGCCGGGCACGACCACGCCTTTTACCGTCGATTCCACGAGTGCGATCACGAACAACGGCAAGCTGTCGATGTCGGGCGACGGTACGGGTTTTACACAACGTGGCGCGGTACTGCTCGGCGTGCATGACGGCAATACGATAACCAATGGCGTGTCGGGTGTGATTGCCACGACGGGCGCCTACAGTGATGGCATAGCCGCCAATGGTCACGACAACACACTCGTCAATCACGGCACGATCACGACCCAGGGCAATAACTCATACGGCATGACAGCTGCATGGGGGCAGGTCAACTCGGGTGCGGCGGACAATACGATCACCAACACCGGAACGGTTTTAACCTCGGGCAGCAATGCGCGCGCTGTGTCGATTCTTGGCGGCAGTAGCACGATCAACAACAGTGGCACGATGAATGCGAGCGGCCGCGATGCCACGGCCGTCTACATGCAGGGCAACAATGACACGCTGATCAACAGCGGCACAATCGAGAGCACGGGCACCGTATCGGGCAGCGGCAACGTTGATGCGGTGGTGTCGAACACCGTCAGCGGTTTGTTTACCGCGACGATCACAAACCTGGCCGGCGGCAAGATCATCAGCAACAACGGCATCGGCGTGCGCTCGACCAACGGCAACACAACCATCACCAACGCGGGGCTGATTCAGGGCGGTGACGGCACCGCGATCAAGGGCGGTAACGGCAACGTGACGCTGATCCTGCAGACAGGCTCGCAGATTATCGGCGCGGCCGAAGGTGGGCGTGGCGCCAACACCGTGACGTTGCAGGGCTCGGGCACGGCATCAAACGCATTCACGGATTTCCAGAGCCTGACGATGGAGGGCGCTGACTGGACATGGGCGGGCACGGGAACGTTTTCAAACGCGCTCGTGCAAAGCGGCACGCTCAATCTCACGGGCATGCTGGGCACCACGACAGCATCGGTCATGGCGACGGTGAACGCCGGCGCAACCTTGCAGGCGAATGCCTCGAACTTGCCGCTGTCGGTCACCAGCAACGGGCTTGTACGCTTCCAGCAGGACACGACCGGCACCTATGCGGGCACCCTCCTTGGCAACGGTGCTGTCGAGAAGACGGGCACGGGCACATTGACGCTTACGCCCACCGCAGCCGGCGGCAACAGCTACACGGGCGGCACAACGATCACGCAGGGCACGCTGGTGGTTGCGACCGATCATGCGCTGGGCGCACAGTCGGGCGGCCTCACGTTCAATGGCGGCACGCTGCGGTTCGGCCAGACGTTCAACCTGACCGCGGAGCGCGCGGTGTCCATCACGTCGAACAACGGCACGATTGATACACAGGGCTTTAATTCGGCGATTGCGCAGAACATCACGGGCACGGGTTCGCTGACGAAGCAGGGCAGCGGCACGCTGACGCTGAATGGCGCGAACAGCTACGCAGGCGGCACGAACGTGAATGCAGGTAGCGTGATCGTTGGCGATGGCACGAGCGCATCGGCTGCCCTGGGCGGCAGCGGCCCCGTGAGGGTCGCGTCGGGCGCGACGCTTGGCGGCTACGGCCGCGTCACGGGCAACGTGACGAACAACGGCACGATTGTCGTGGCGAATGCCTTTACGAGCCTCGCCAGCGGGGCTGCGGGCAACTTCGGGATCAACGGCAACCTGATAAACGCGGGGCTCGTGCAACTGGGTGGCCGGGGCGTTGGCAACACGCTAACGGTTGCGGGCAACTATGTCGGGCAGAACGCAGCGATTGCGCTGAATACCTATCTGGCGGGTGACGGTGCGGCATCTGACAAGCTGATCGTCAGTGGCGGCAACGCAAGCGGTAGCAGCATGCTGAAGGTGACGAACGTCGGTGGTCCTGGTGCACAGACGACAGGTAACGGCATCCAGGTTGTGCAGGTGATGAATGGCGCAACGACGGGTACCGGTGCATTCGCGTTGTCGGGTGGAGCGGTCAGTGCCGGGGCCTATAAGTACTTCCTCGCCAAGGGTGGAGTGTCCGGTGGCACGGGTAACAACTGGTACCTGCGCAACACGATTCCGTCGGCGCCCTCTCCACCTCCACCTGTGATACCGCCTACACCGCCTGTAACGCCACCCGTGACGCCACCCGTGACGCCACCTGTAACGCCGCCTGTCACACCCATCGTCACGGGAGAAGGCACGCCTGATTCGATCGTCAATGCCGTCGAGCAGGCGAAACCGGATGCGAATCAGGTGCCTGTCTATCGTCCTGAAGTCCCGCTGTACGCGGAAGCGCCGGCCGTCGCGCGCCAGCTCGGCCTGCTGCAGATCGACACGTTCCACGAGCGCCAGGGTGAACAGTCGTTGCTCACCGAAAAGGGCTCGGTGCCCGCATCGTGGGTGCGCACTTGGGGCGGGCATAGCGACATCCAGCAAAAAGGCGAGGTGAACCCCTCGTTCGACGGCACGGTCTGGGGCACGCAAATTGGGCAGGAACTATACGCGGACAACCGGCCAGGCGGACAGCGTAATCACTACGGCTTTCTTCTCGGGTTCTCGCGTGCGGTGGGGGACGCCAAGGGTTTCGCGCTTGCGCAACCCGATCTCGATGTCGGTTCGTTGCAGGTCAATGCGTACAACCTGGGCGGCTACTGGACGCATATCGGCCCGGGAGGCTGGTACACGGACGCTGTCGTGATGGGCAGCGCGCTAACGGTGCGCACGCATTCGAATGACAACGTGAGCGGTTCGACGAATGGCAACGCGTTCACCGGCTCGCTCGAAGCGGGTCTGCCTATTGCGCTTGGCTATGGGCTCACGCTTGAGCCGCAGGCGCAACTGGTGTGGCAGTACCTCGCGCTTGAGCGGTTCAACGATGGCGTATCGGACGTCACGTGGAATAACGGTAATACCTTCCTCGGCCGGATTGGCGCACGGCTGCAATGGGCGTTCAGCGCGAACGGCGTCGACTGGATGCCGTATCTGCGCATGAATGTACTGCGCTCGTTCGGCGTGAACGACAAGACGACGTTTAGCGGCACGACGACGCTCGGCACGCAGGTCGGGCAGACGGCCGGACAAATCGGCGTCGGGCTTGCCGCGCAGTTGACGAAGCGCGGCAGCATGTATGTGACGTTCAGCTATCTGACGAACCTGGGCGGTGAGCACCAGCGCACGATAACGGGAAATGGCGGCGTGCGCTGGGCATGGTGAACGCTGGCTGAATCCGGTGTCGGCTGTCGTGGCTGCAAAGGGAGGGGGAAAGAACCCCAACAACCCAAAGGACGCAAAAAAGCCCGCTTAGTGGCGGGCTTGGTGGGGTGTTCAATGGCGTGCTCAATGGCGTGCTTTGAGTGCGGCGGTGTTTTGCCAATTTGATGCATTGCTCAAGCAGTTTTTTTCAAAGTCAGACAGCGACGATGTTATGTCGCTGTCTTCCCCGAAATGCTTGGTCGGAGCGATAGGATTCGAACCTACGACCCTCTGATCCCAAATCAGATGCGCTACCAGGCTGCGCTACGCTCCGAAGAGAGACGGATATTAGCCTGTTTCAAATACACTCGTCAATCGACGTTTGCATGTTTATTGAAACTTGTTATTTTTCTTTGCGAGACGCGGATTTTTCATGCGTGTTTCGTGTGTGCAGGCCGATGAGCTAGCCCACTTGATGGCATGCGATGGCATGCCCCGGGAGGGTCAGCGTGGCGTTTTCAGCCATGCGCGCAACGCGGCTTCGACGTCTTGCAGCACGGGTGCCCAGTCGCCCAGTTCGCGCTGGCGAAAAAGCCGCGCCGAGGGATACCACGGACTATCGTTGCGTCTCACCATCCAGCGCCAGTCAGTACAGGTTGGCAGCAAGATCCACATGGGTAGCCCCGCAGCACCGGCCAGGTGCGCCACCGAGGTGTCGACGGTCAGCAGCAGATCAAGGTGATGAAGCAACGCCAGGGTGTCGCTGAAGGTTTCGATGTGCGCGGCGGGCATTTGCATAGGGGCCGCTGCGTTGAGGGTGCATGGGTCATTTTCGGCCGGGCCTTTCTGCAGCGAAAACCAGGTCACGCCAGGTAGCTGCAACAGGGGCGCGAGTAACGGCAGTGCAATCGAGCGGTAACGATCGAACCTGTAATCGGGGTTGCCGGCCCAGATGAGACCGATACGCTTCGTGTCGCCCGCCGCGGAGCGCGTAGGACGCATAGAAGGCACGGAGGGTCCGGCGTTCAGCATGGCCAGCTTTTTGCGCCAGTGCTCGATGTCTTCGGGCGGGGCGGCCAGGTAGGGTGTCATGGCGGGCAGCATGGCCAGTTCGAGCTTCATGTGTTCCGCGACGCGCGTCATGCGGCACCAGTAATCGTAGGGTCCAGGCGGCAAGGTTTGCCATGCAGTGTGCACACCCGTGACGTGACGAGCGAGTTCGACGAGTGGCTGGTCAACCCAGACGTCTACTTGCGCACCGCGTTGATGCAGCCAGGCGGCCAGACGCAAAAACTGCAACTGGTCGCCCAGACCTTGTTCGCCAATCAGCAGGAAGCGGCATCCCGCGAGGGCTTCGCCTTGCCACTCGGGCCAGTCAGGCCGCACGAGGTCATGGTTCTCGGGCAGCTTTTCGTGCCACACATATTGTTTCCAGCCCTGCTCGAAGTCGCCGAAACGCAGTTGCGTGAGGGCGAGATTAAATTGCGCGGAGGCGTCATGAGGCAAGAGGCGGGCAGCTTCGATGCTGTGCCCGCGGGCTGCGTCGAAGTCACCCAGGATATTGCAGGCGTAGGACGCGTTGTGATGCAGCAGGGCATGTTCCGGATCGAGCGCGAGCCCTTGCTGCGCCACGCTGAGGGCATCGTCGAAGTGTTCAAGCTGGTTGAGCGTAAAGGCGAGTTCTTTCAGCGCGAAGACATCGGCGCTAAAACGCTCACGGAGCTGCGCCAGCCATGGGTACAGAGGCGCGCCCAGTGCGGCGAGCGCGCGGAGCAGCGCGAGGCCGGCTTGCAAATGGGTGGGGTCTTCGTGGCAGAGCTGCTGAAAATGATGAGCCGCTTTTTCGTGCTGTGCGTTTTCAGCGTACAGCGTACCGAGCGCGAACCTCGCGGCATGCAACCGCGGATTGAGTTCGAGCGCGCGCAGATAGTGCTGCCCGGCTTTGGCTGGCTCGCCGGTTTGTCTCAGGCAGTCGCCGAATTGCTGCTGTAGCACGGCCGTGTCGCCCGCGATGTCCAGCGCCAGTTGGCACAACGCACAGGCTTCCTGGTGGCTGCCATATGCGCTAGCTAGCGCAATGCGCTGGTTCCAGATATCCGCGCGTGCAGGTGCCGCGTTCAGGGCACGGTCCAGATAGTCGCGGGCGCGCCCGGGCTGATCTGCTTGTAGCGACGCCAGGGCCAGCCGGTGCAGGACATCCGGATGGCCGGGTTGCAGTACCTGAACGGCTTCGTAGAGTTGTAGCGCGTCGTGAATCTGGCCTGCCAGGTAATGCGTATCGGCGCGGATGAACAGGGCGGTGGCGTGCGCATCGTTGAACGCCGGCTCGGGCAAGGGCAATAAAGACACGGGGCGGATCCTGAAAACACAGCGAGATATCAGACAGATACAGCAGACGGATACTAGCCGCTGATTTTAAAGGATCGAGCCGTGAGCCATGACATCGTAGAATGCGATGTTGCGTTTGCCGTGGCGGCAGATAAATGGTGCCGCGCCGAGGTTAAACCCGTTCATCCGCTAATCTGCCGTTAATGCCTGCGATGCAGCCAGTCGAGCAGATGATGGCTTGCTAGCCAGTGATGCATCATGCCTTCGCCGTCGTGTTCTTTTTTATAGCTTTTCATTTCGAATACAGAGAGAGCAGCCAATATCAGTAACCCAATACCAAGACCGATTAATCCCGCAATATCGTCGGCACCCATGAAAAGCCTCCATCAATGATTAAAAAACACCTCCCAATACTAGGACATGCTTTACGCGCTTGGCCAAGCGAGTTTAACTATCGGTTCTTTTGACATGCCGCAGTCAGCATTACAGGTAAACTTGGGACGTTTTTATCTTTCTGAACGGGACTTTTATGACACGCATTCTCTTGACCATACTGTTTTTATCCGCCCTCGCTGCTTGTAGTAACAGCAGCTACCGCAGCAATTACAAAGGGGCTCCGATTGACCAGAAGCCACCATCGATGGTCGATGGGCCGGGGGCCATGCCCGAGTAATCACAGGTGATGCGTGAGATATGACGTGTCCTGTCTGTGCGCGGCGTGGTGTTAAGTCTTGCCGGGCCCGATGCCACGCATGAGCGCTGGCAAAAACCCTGCGAGCGTGACGCCGCGCATGGCCATGAAGAGGAGTAACGCTGCCCACAAGCCAGGGTTGCCGTAAGCGGTGAGCAGCCCCCATGAGGCCATGGCGAATAGCGCGAATGACAGCACCATGGCCTGCATCAGCTCACGCGTGCGCGTCGCACCAATGAACACGCCATCCAGCAAGAAGCCCCAAACCGACACGACAGGCAAGGCCACCGCCCATGGCAGCAAGGTCTGGGCATGCAGACGTACGGCCATCTGGTCGGTAAGCTGGGCGATCAGCCAGGGGCCCAGCATCCAGTACATCAACGAAAACCCGAGCGCGCCAAGTACCGACCACAACAGTGTCACGCGCAGCGTTTGACGAAATGCGCGCCGGTCACCCGCGCCAACCGTGGCGCCCACGAGCGCTTCCGCCGCATGGGCGAAGCCATCCAGGGCATACGCCATCAACGTTTGAAAATTCAGCAAAAGTGCATTGGCGGCGAGCGTGATATCCCCTTGCTTCGCGCCGAGGTGAGCAAACCAACCGAACGAGGCGAGCAGGCACAGCGTGCGAATGAAGAGGTCGCGGTTGAGCGCGATGAGACGTTGCAGTCCGCGGCGCTCAAACAGCGCAGCCCACTTGAGTGGAGTCAGGCCCCGTGGCCGCAGATGCCACAGCAACGCTGCCCCAGCAGCAAAGCCAAGCGCATCCGCTGTTGCCGTGGCGGCGCCGATGCCCGTTACCCCTCTGTCCAGGCCATACACATAGAGCAGCACGGCGGCGATATTGATCGCGTTAATCAATACCTGGAGCGCAAGAGCGAGGCGCACGTGCTGGATGCCCAGCAGCCAGCCGAGAATGACGTAATTGGCGAGTGCCAGCGGGGCGGCCCAGATCCGCGCCTGGCAGTACGCCTGGGCCTGCTGCTGGACGGCGGCGCTGCC
The DNA here is from genome assembly GCF_009455685.1 of Paraburkholderia hayleyella. NCBI lineage: Bacteria > Pseudomonadati > Pseudomonadota > Betaproteobacteria > Burkholderiales > Burkholderiaceae > Paraburkholderia > Paraburkholderia hayleyella. Next base: position 1,145,052 of record NZ_QPES01000001.1, read on the forward strand.
ACCCAGCAACGTGAGTGCTGCGTGGATCAACGGGGTTTGTAACGCCAGCACGGCAAGGCCAATGACACCCGCCAGAAGCAGGGCCCGCGCCAGGGTCAGACGGAGCGCAACCTGATCGCCCGCGCCAAACGCTTGTGCGACGAGCCCTGTCGTGCCCATGCGTAAAAAACCGAAGCCCCAGAACACGAAACTGAAAACCAGCCCGCCGAGCGCAACGCCGCCCAGGCTGGCCACCTCGTCGAGATGTCCCGCGACGGCGGTATCGACCGCGCCTAGAAGAGGTTGAGTCAGATTGGCGAGAACGATAGGAATGGCGAGCGCGAGGACCCGGCGATGTCCGCAATTCAGTCGGGCCTTGGCCCCAGGTATGGACGCAGGGATAGCCGAGGGGGGCTGGCTCAACCGCGTTCCTGAACGCAGACCCACGGCGACACCACGACGGCCCATAAATCGGGATCGCGGGCGGTGAAATCCGCAGCGGTCGCGGCTTCGAGCCGCGTTACCTGCCCCGTCGAGAGCCATTGGGAGACTAGCCCGGTATGGTCGCTAGCGATGGCTTCCGCGACGCTCACCAGATCAAGATCGTGTGCGACGTGCAGCAAGATGCCCTGGGCAAAAAAGCGCTCCAGTTCGGGCCAGCCGATTTTTGCGGTTTCCGCAAGCAAGGTGAGATAGAGCGGGCTGTGAACGGGGGCGGAGGACGTCATGGAGGAAGCGCGTGGCAAGAGGCTTGCTACTATAAACCATCGTGCAGGCCGCATTCGCGCTGTGTGCGGTTCAGGTACGCTGCCGCTTTATCCAGCAAATGCCTGACATTGGCCACAGGCTTGCCATTTAGCGCCGCGTCTTTCACTGGGCGGCGCAGGAACCCGACGATGTCTTCTTCTACCACCCGGCCACGCGCTGCCGCGGGCCAGTCTGAACCCTCTGCGAATCACCCGCCGCTATCCGGCGAGACACTCGCACGGGCCGATGTTGAACGGTTGATCCAGCACGTCGCATCGCCCCTGCATTTCGTCGATTGCGACTTCGCTGAAGCGGATCTTTCGCGGCTCGATTTACGTGGCGTAGTGTTCGAGCGTTGCACGCTCAGCGAAACCCGTTTTGTCGGCGCATCGCTCGCGCATAGTCATTGGCTCCGGTGCCGGGGCCGTGAGGCCGATTTCGCCTCGGCGGATCTGGTCGACGCCGTGTTTCAGTCGAGCGATTTCAACAATACGAACTGGCGGCGCACGCATCTCGCCTCAGTGACCTACACCGGCTGCAAGCTGACCGGAGCGAATTTCGAGGCGTGCGCGGCGTTAGGGCTGAGGTTTGTCGAGACACTGCTGGTGGGTGCGCATTTACGCGGCCTGTCGTTTCGCAAGATGACGCTGCAGCAGCTCGATTTTTCCGATGCCGATCTGGCGGGCGCCGATTTTCGTGAGGCGATTTTTGAGGGCGGCAGTCTGAAAGACGCGAATCTGAAAGACGCGCGTTTCGCGGGCGCGGACCTGCGCGCGGTGGATTTAAGCGGGGTGCGGCTGGTGGATGCCGGATTGTTTCGCGGTGCGACGATTTCGCACGAACAGGCAGCGGTGCTGGTGATGGAACTGGGGTTGCGCGTGATGTGACGCATCAGGCAACGGTACTGCGTTGCGGCCTGATGCGCCTGGCGGGCTGTGGCGGCCAGGCGCTAGCGAGCGGGCAGTGCGGTTGAGGGATCAACTGATTTGCCCAGGTAGCGCAATTCGAAATGCAGCATGACGCGATCGCTGTCGGTATTGCCCATTTCCGCGATGTTTTGTCCTTGCGTGACGCTCTGGCCTTCCTTGACGAGGAGTACCCGGTTGTGCGCATAGGCGCTCAGGTACTGCGCGTTATGTTTGACGATCAGCAAGTTGCCATAGCCACGCAGGCCATTGCCTGCATAAACCACGGTCCCAGCGGCTGCCGCCTTGACAGGCGTGCCTGCACTGTTGGCGATGTCGATGCCCTTCGAATCCCGGCCATCGAAGCGGCGTATGACAGTTCCAGCGGCAGGCCAGATGAGTGCGATTGACGAGGCGGGGGGCTTGGTGGGCTCGGCCTCGCGTGCAGACGCTGGGCGCGTGGCGGCGGGGCGTGCGGGTGTCGTGGCGCTTGTGCCTTTGGCGGTATTGCTGCGCGTTCCGTTGCTGTTGCTGGCCACATTGGCCGGCGGTGCGATGCGCAGCACCTGGCCGACCTCGATGGCATCCGGATTGGATAGCGTATTCCAGCGCGTGATGCTCTGGATGGATTGCCGGTGATCGCGCGCGATTTTCGAAACCGTGTCGCCGCGCTCGACGCGGTAGTATCCCGGCCCCACGGGCGCCGAACCGCAGGCGGCTAGCAGGCTGGCCAGCACGCAACTGGCCAGCCATCTGAATTGTGTTCCCAGCATTCAATCTCTCAAGACAGGGCGGTGTGCCGGGTTTCGCCGCTGGGTTTCACCCATGACAGCGGTGCGGCATGCGCAAAAACGCCGATTTTAACGGGTTTGTCCCAGGGTGTTGAGATACGGCGACAGGTCTTGAACGTGTTGTCTGCGCGATTGAAGGCGGGTTCGGCGTTAATCCAGTGCGGTGACTTTGATGCGGAGCGCGGCTGTTTCGCTTTGCCCGGGTTCGAGCCAGCGCAACCCTTCACCGTTATGAATCGCATCGGGCAAGCCAAGCCAGGGTTCGATGCAGTAATAATCGGCCTCCGTGGTTTCAGCCCAGGTGGTCACGGCGTACCAGGGCACGGCGCCTGGGCGGTTCAGATCGAGCGAGATCACGCGCTTCAGGCCGGGAGCGATAAGTTGCACGGGTTGTTGCGGTGGCCCCTCAAGGCAATGGAAGCGGTCGTCAATGCGTGCCTCGTCGAGCGTGTAGCGGGGCGCGCCGCCCTCGGCGGGGCTGATTGAGCCATCCGCTAGCTGATGACGGCGCACGCTGGCTGGCATGGAGAGCACGGTGGTGCTGCGCTGCTCGTGAGGCAGCGCGAAATAAAAGTGATGTCCCGCGTAATAAGGCAGCCTCGAAGGCAAACCCGAAGGCAAACCCGAAGGCAAACCCGAAGGCAAACCCGCGCCGCCAGTATTTGTCGTAGTGAGCGTGACTTCCAGCGTGTCGCACCCGATTAGCCGATAGCAGGCCTCGAAGCGAAAGCCGAACGGATAGCCCGGATGGGTGGCTGCGCTGTCCGTCAACGTTAGGCGCATGCTGTGCTGTGTGTCGTCGATCTGGGCAGCAAAGGGCAGGTTGCGGGCGAAGCCGTGCATCGGCAATTCGCGCACGATACCCTCGGCGTCGCGCCATCGGCCTATCTGACCATCGACAAAATGACGCCCCAGAAAGGGAAACAGCAACGGATTGCCGCCGCGAATTTTGTTGGGCTGGCGCCAGTCAGCGTCATGGGGCCAATGAATCACGGGTTGGCCGTCAAGCACCCATGACAGCAAGAGGCCGCCATGTTGCGGAGCAAAGCGCAGTACAGAGGCCTCGTGGGCGATTTCGAGCGTGGGGGGAGCGGAAGGCAGCGTCATGATGAAGGGCGGGCAGCCATGGGCTGCATGAGAAAGTAGGAGAGTCGATAGTCGCACAGACACACGGGCCGGCGAATTAACGACGAACCACTTCTGCGTTTTAGCGGCCCCCTTCCCTGATCAGCCTTCAGTTCCGCATGGCTTCCCTGGTATTCGTCAAACACGCAAAAAACTTTCATTGAAGTGACGCGCACTCAGGTTTCGGCTTTTTTTATCCCGATATTGTTGTGTGTGGGGTGTGCAGCGCTTGGCGCGCCTCGGGTCACCCGGCATAATCGGTGCCCTTTCGGGCGTGACGTCTACGGTCACGCTCACGATCATGATCCGGTAGGCTGGCGCGAGTATTTCCCCCAGCTTCTTTACTGACTGATTTTTGCTGAGGAGCCACCTTGAGCCTGCTGTTTCTGATTTTCCTGAGCGTTTTGCAAGGCGTGACCGAACTCTTTCCGGTTAGCAGTCTGGGCCATACCTTACTGATTCCGGCGCTGTTTGGCCTGCATATCGACAAGCATGCACCTCAGCTTTTGCCGTTTCTGGTGGCGCTCCATCTGGGTACGGCATGCGCTTTGCTGTGGTATTTCCGTCAACGCTGGATGGCGCTCGTGCGGGGGTTTTGCGGCTCGCTGGCTGGGCGGCGCAGCGACGACGGGCACATGATGTGGGCGCTCATGATCGGCACCATTCCCACGGGTCTGGTGGGCCTGTTGCTGGAAAAGCGCATCGAGCGCGTCTTTCATGATTTGCGCATCGTGGCGCTGGCGCTGATCGTCAACGGTGTACTGCTCTGGCTGGGCGACCGGTTGCAGCGTGCCCGTGCGCATCAGGCGCCGGAAAAGCTCACGTTCCGCCAGGCATTTCTGGTTGGCCTGGCACAAGTGGGTGCGCTGATTCCGGGGTTTTCGCGCAGCGGTCTCACGATGATTGCGGGCAACGCAGCGGGCTTGAGCGCGGCGAAAGCGGCCGAATTTTCCTTTTTGCTGGGCACGCCGATTATTTTCGCGGCGGGGCTGCTGGAATTGCCAAAGCTGTTTCATGCGCCGGATCAATTAGCCGACGCCTTGCTGGGCGGCGTGCTGACCGCGATTGCGGCGTATCTCAGTGTGCGCTTTTTGATGCGTTATTTTGAAGGGCGCGGCCGGCTGGCGGCGTTTGGCGGGTACTGCGTGCTAGCAGGTGCGGGCTGTCTGGTGTGGTTTATGCTGCATCCGCAGCCGGTTTGAGCCGGATAAATTCCGGTTTAGTAGAGTCTTTCGGTCAAGAGGCAACGCATGAGCCGCTTGAACCGCCTTTCATCGGTTACTATAGCTGCCTTGCATGGTTGGCAGCTTGCCTCCCGCTTGCCTCCCCATAGTTCAACGGATAGAACACGGGTCTTCTAAACCTGAAATCGAGGTTCGATTCCTCGTGGGGGGGCCATAAATAGATCCAACGAAGTCCAAAGAAATCCTCGAAACCCCGTCAAGTCAAGCTTCGCGGGGTTTTTCGTTTCCAGCAAGGCACGAAGACAACCATTTACAGCTGGGGTATCTGGGGGTATCGGAGTAGCCCTCGAGCCAGATATCCCCATATTGCCACTGACCGACATGGGTGTCCTGGTTCAACCATCACCGCCTGCTCGAATCCATCAGGTACATCCCGCCTGCAGAGGCTGAGGCAAACTACTATCGGCAACTCGTCAGTCAAGCCACAGCGATGGTGGCTTGACTTAAACCAATCAGCCTCCGCGAAACACGGGGCGATTCACAGAGCCGGTAAATGCTGCGCACGCAGGGAGTGCGAGAGTGCCCCTGGCGTCAGCCCATAATTCGATACGAAATGACGCGTCAAATGGCTCTGGTCTGCGAAACCTGCGAGGTGGGACGCTTGGAGAACCGTATAGCCAGTCATGATCAGACGGCGGGCCATCTGCAGTTGACGCTGAAGACGATAGGCGTGTGGCGGCAGATGTGTAGCGGCCTTGAACGCACGAAGGAAATGGAAGCGGCTCAATCCTGCTTCGGCAGCGAGTTCGGTGAGCGAGACAGGAACTTCCGGGTGAGCGTCGATGCGGGCCTTGGCCTGTGCCAGCTCCTTGGACAGCAGCTTCATTTGCGTGGATCGAATGTGTCCCAAGAGCGAGGGCAGGATCTGAAAGAGCTCCTGCTCCACGAGCTCTTGCCATGGTTCCTGACCAGGCTTGGTGAGAGCGGTGTAGAGGCGTCCGAATGCTATTGCCGCAGGCTGGTGGTTGAGAACCGGGTGGATGAACTCCACGCCTGTACTGTGTCCCATGGCCTTCGAGAATTGCGCGATCAGCGCAGGGTCTAGATAGAGCATGCGCCAGGCGCGTGCTTCGCCAGCAACGGGTCTGCCGTCGTGGACTTCATTCGGATTGACTGTGATCATGTTGCCGGACGTAGCGCGCACTTCCCCGCGGCCGCTGGCGGAGTCCTGGGCGCCGCGTATGACCACACCTATGCCGAACTGGTCATGTGTATGCCGGCCGAATGAGCGGCTGGACGCCGCCTCCACGGCAACCACGCCGGACTGCCCGCAAACTCCGGCTTTGAACTGCCTCTTGGCGTCTCCTTGAGTCATTTTTCGATCCTTCTTTTCGCAGAGGTACGGTGAAGGAATTTAACTGGGCCTACCTTGATCTGGTGTCCTGAGTTAGAAATTCGCAAACTGAATCTCTCGATGCTCGAGAGGATGTCCTCTGCGGACTTGACCCACGTGAATGGCTTGGGGTTGGCGTTGGCGTTGTTGATTTGCAGGTACTGCTTGATTGCTTGCTCGAGTTGCAGAGTCGAGCGATGTGTGTCGCGGCGGATGTACTTGTCGGCGAGGGTGGCGAACCAGCGCTCAACTTGGTTCAACCACGATGCCGAGGTCGGTGTGAAGTGAACATGAAAGCGCGGATGTCGAGCAAACCACGCCTTGATCGAAGGGGTCTTGTGAGTGCCATAGTTGTCCATCACCAGACCACGCACAGCCGCATGGCCTTGAGCGGTGGATCTAGGTACAGGCCCACAATGTTGCGCACCTTCTCGACGAACAGCAGGCCGCTCGACAGTTTGAAAGTTTCTTGGCGATGCGGCTGCAAGCCGAAGGCGCGCCAGATGCGCGTGACTGCCGTTTGCGACACATCGATCTCGCGCGCCATGGTACGCGTGCTCCAGTGGGTCGCTTCGGCCGGCACCGACTCCAGCGTCTTGGCGATCACCGCATCGACACGCGCGTCATCAATGCTGCGCGGGGCGTCTGAGCGCGGTGCATAGAACAATCCGTCCAGGCGCTGTTTGACGAAGCGAGCGCGCCACTTGGACACCGTCTGTGGCGTGACCCGCAGGCGGGCTGCGACCACCTTGTTGTCAATACCATGCGCACGAGCCAACACAATGCCCGCTCTCGAGGCCAAGGTCTGCGCCGTCTTGCGACGCAGCGTCAATGCCACGAGCTGTTCGCGTTCGACTTCGCTCAACACCAGTTGCGCCTTTGGCCTTTCTCTCATCGTCACCTCCATCATATCCACGCACTATACGCGCAGAATCAGTAATCAGTTATTAGTTCAACAAACTTCTAACGCAAGACACTAGTCTTACTTTGTCACAAGTTAAGGAAGGTCTGCATCATCCGTTTTCCACACGTTTTTTTGCTGCCGGTACGGTGGCACAACGCGCTCAATCATGACACCCCGTATTTTCCGATGCGATGGACGTCACCCTCCATGGCGTTTGCACCTTCTATAAAGCCTTGCGCGCCATCCACAGGTTGCCCAGCGCAAACAGTGTCGTGATTTGGGCGGTGTTCTTTTTCAAACCACGATATCTCGTCTTCGTGTACCCAAATTGCTGCTTGAGGATGCGAAACGGATGTTCGACCTTGGCCCGGACACCGGTTTTTAGTCGTTCTGTCTGATCGAATATCGCATCCACACGATCACTCAGGCCCAGCTTTCTGCGCTTGGCTGGCCTCATTGCAACGTGCCAGCGCACCGGGCTGTTTTCGCAGCGCTTTTCAATACCCTGATAGCCCGCATCGGCATACACATCAGCTTCTTCGTCGTGAAGCAGTTGTTCGGCCACGTTGATGTGTGAGCGTTGGCTGCCGTGCCAATGACGGTGTGAACCCAGCCCGATTCCGCGTCCATACCAATATGGGCCTTCATTTCGAAGTACCCGTTGCTGCCTTTCTAATGCACGCGCCAATCAAATCCAGGACTTTTGCAGACCTTCCTTAGGCCTCGTGATCGAGTTCGGCACGTGGCGCTGCGCGCGCAGGACTACCCCGGGGGATGTGACCCTTGGGCATGGCAGGCACCTGGCGTTCGATGAGGTTTTTTTTGCCACCGACGCCCTTGTCGGCGGTGAGGCGTTCGGCCATCAGGAACCCGTAGGCCGCGATGCTCAGTACGGCATGATGGTGCAAAACCTCGCCAACCTCGGCCCTCGTAGTGCCCCAGGCCGAAGTCCTGCTTGAGGTCCTGGTCGTCGCGCTCGATGCGCCAGCGCTGATCGGCATGTGCTCAGGCAGCGTGGACAGAAAATATTTGCTGGGCTCGGCTTCCTGTACCGGCCACTCGATGAGAAGCCATTGTTCAGGGCGCAGGCGCGCCTTGCCCGTGTTGCCCCCGGAATGGCGTACCCTTACCGCAGCAAAGCGACCGCTGAGTGTGTCGTTGGTTCCCTCTCGCCAACTGACTAGCGATCAAAGTGTTCGGCTGCAGTCATCGATCCTCCGCCCCGAAGTCGGGGGGATTCAACTATCTACTTTATGACACAGTAAGACTAGAGCATGTTATGACCTTTTAGGTACCCGCGCTGGCTCTGCGCGCCGGCGCTCGCGGCGTTGCAGCGCTTGCCAGGGCAGGAGCCTTGGCGGCGCACTGCGCCTTGCGATCACCGGCGCGCAGAGCCAACCTGAAGGAAAAGTCGCACATAGCAATATCGTTCAAGACTGTTTCCCTGAGTTCCTCTTAAATGCTGGAATTGTTTATGCATATTGATGTGCGTAAAAGGGGAAAATTTGTCAAGTCGAACGATCGGATACTTGTTGCTGTCGTTGGCCATGATGACTGTCGGCTCGACTGTGATCGCGTCCAAACTCATTGCGGGAAACATGCCGCCGTTCCTCGCAACTGCGCTTCGGTTTGCCTTCGCCTTGCCCGTGCTGGTCACGCTGATCTTCCTGCAACGCGAGCCTTGGCCAAAGCTTACGCGCAGCGACTGGAGGCTGCTACTGCTTCAGGCTGGAGCTGGAAGCGTTGGCTATACGACGCTGCTCATCACTGGACTCTCTCATCTTTCTGCTGCGGATGCCGGTGTGATCATTGGTACTCTGCCGGCTGTCTCCGCCCTCTTTTCCGTGATGGTGTTGGGCGATCGACCGGGGCTGCGGCTGCTCATCAGCGTGCTGCTTGCCACCATTGGGGTGATGGCCGTGGGATGGAAAGGCACTGGACCGTCCTCGCTCACCGGTGTGCTCTACATCCTCGGAGCAGTCGTCTGCGAAAGCGCATTCATCCTGCTCAACAAGCGCATGCCGGTGCCACTCAAGCCACTGCTACAGGCCACAACGATGACGGGGTTGGGCTTACTGGTATCGCTGCCCGTCGCATTCCTCGAACTACCGGTTGCCAAGCCCAGTACTTTGGCAATCGCGGCCATCGTCTGGTACGCCCTGGTGCCCACGGTCGGCGGTTTTCTGCTGTGGTACAGCGGTGCGGCGCGAGTGAGCGGGAGTGAAGCCGCGACATTTACGGCGGTCGCTCCGTTGACGGCAGTTGCACTTGCCGCGCTAGTACTCGGCGAACAGATCGGATTGGTACAGACCTTCGGCGTGGCCGCCGTTATTTTCGCCATTCTCGTTCTCACATTTCCGATACGTCCCAAGTCAATGCTACGAGTCTGAGCACGAGCCTTTGGCCGCGCCTCACTCATCCCGGACACATAACAACACAGAGGTGCGAAACATGTATTTCAATCATTCCGACGAGGTGTGGGATCGATTCCCGGAATTGGTGGCCTTGGTTCTGGTCGTTCGACAGGTGCGGTCTGCTGAGCTGAAGGCCGGCGTTCTCGATGACACGTTTGCGAAGGTTGCCGCTTCGCTGGAAACGAAACCGGAGGGCGAGCTTCCATCCATCCAGGCATGGCGCCAGGCCTATGCTGAGATGGACTTGAAACCCACGCAGTATCGCTGTGCAGCCGAGGCGCTCCTGCGTCGTTTCCGCAAGGACCGGAATCTACCGAATTTTCATCCGCTCGTGGATACGCTCAACGCGGAATCCATGCACGCTGCCATTCCGATTGCTGCGTTTGACTGCGCGCATATTTCCGGAGGAATCGTCGTGCGGCCTGCAAACGGTTTGGAAGCCCATCGGACCTTTCAAGGCGAGATCGAACAACCCGCTGTGGGCGAGATCATTTTCGCGGATGAGGCCAACCATGCCCATTCACGCCGCTGGGTGTTCCGGCAAGGAGCGGAATCGGTGGTCTCCAACACGTCGGACACGGTGCTGATCGTTGCCGAAGCTCTCCACGGCGGGGCACTCGAAGATTTGCAGGCCTTGCGCGAGCGCATCGCTTCCCGGGCAATGGAGCTGGGCATCACGATCACGCACGAAGACATGCTGACAAGCTCTCATCGGCGTTTCCAGTTCACGCACGATTTCTGAAAGAAGGTATGGAATTCTCACTTGCCACTAACATCGAGCGGATCACGAATGCTATTCGAAACGCAGAAATTGCCCATGGCCGATACCAGGATACGGTGACGTTGGTAGCTGCATCGAAAAACGTGGCTGCGGCGGACATTCAGGCAGCCATTGATCTGGGGCTGCGCATTTTTGGCGAGAACCGGGTGCAGGAAGTGGTTGCAAAGTGGACCGATCTTCGCGCCGCCAATCCCGGCGTGGCGCTCCACCTGATCGGGCCGCTGCAATCGAACAAGGCCCGCCAGGCTGTCGCGCTATTTGACGTCATCGAATCCGTGGATCGCACTAAGTTGGCGCAGGAAATCGCGGAGGAAGCGGAAAAGCAAGGCCGTAATCCAACCGTCAACATCCAGGTCAACATCGGCAATGAACCTCAGAAGAGTGGCGTTCTGCCAGCTGATACGCCATCGTTGATTGAGGCATGCCGCAATGTCTACCACCTGAATGTTCAAGGCCTCATGTGCATCCCCCCGGCAGGCCAGGATCCATCAAGCTACTTCTTGCTCTTGAAGTCGATAGCTGCCGATCATGGCCTACCCATCCTGTCGATGGGAATGAGCGCCGATTTCGCACAGGCCATTGCGCATGGTGCAACGCATGTCCGGGTTGGCAGTGCGATATTCGGCGATCGTGAGCCCGTTGTGCAATGAAGTCACCTATCCCGATTGAGTCACATGCGGGCCGCTACTCACCGCTTTTTGAGCCACTGCGTATCGGACCCGTCGTGGCGAAGAACCGCTTCTATCAAGTCCCACACTGCAACGGCATGAATCGCGTGCATCCAAGCGCGATGGCCCGCATGCGGGGGATCAAAGCCGAAGGCGGTTGGGGTGTGATCTGCACCGAGCAGTGTGACATCCACTATTCCAGCTGTCACCCACGCGAACTCCGGCTTTGGGACGCTCGAGACATACCCGTTCTCGCTAAGACATCTGAAGAAATTCACCGATATGGGGCGCTGGCTGGAATCGAACTGGCGCACAACGGTTTTCACGTTACCAATCTGGAAACGCGAGCAATTCCCTTCGCACCATCGCTCACCCCAACGCGGGGAACGGCTCCCGTGACTGCGCGGGAGATGGACAAGAGCGACATCCGGGACGTCCGCCGCTGGCACCGCAATGCGGCGTTGAACGCCAAGTGCGCAGGATTCGACATCGTCTACATCTATGCGGGCCATGACATGACCCTTCCGGTCCACTTCCTGTCGCGGCACCATAACCGGAGGATAGATGAATACGGGGGCAGCCTCGAAAACAGAGTGCGCCTGCTGCGGGAGCTGATCATGGACACCAGGGACGCGGTCGGCGACAACTGCGCGGTCGCCCTGCGGTTCAGTGTCGACGAACTTGCCGGTCCGTTTGGCCTTTCCAGCGAAGGGGAGGGCCGTGACGTTGTTGAGATGTTGGCAGACTTGCCGGATCTGTGGGACGTAAACATCGGCCCATTTGACAATGACGGGCAAACTTCCCGTTTCAGCGATGAAGGTTTTCAGGATCGCTATGTCAGCTTCGTCAAACAGGTGACCGGCAAACCAGTAGTCGGCGTGGGCCGGTATACATCGCCTGATCACATGCTTTCCCTGATCTCGACAGGAAAGCTGGACTTCATCGGAGCGGCACGCCCTTCTATTGCCGACCCATTTCTTCCCGAGAAGATCAGAACCGGAGCATTTGACGATATCCGCGAATGCATCGGATGCAATATCTGCGTCGCATCAGACAAGCTGAGCGTTCCGTTGCGTTGTACCCAGAACCCTACGATAGGCGAGGAATGGCGCAGAGACTGGCATCCGGAGGCGATCCTGCCAAAGGAAAGCGAGCACAAGGTGCTGGTTGTTGGAGCAGGACCGGCGGGCCTCGAAGCAGCACTCTGGCTTGGCCGCCGCGGCTACGAGACGATCCTGGCCGAGAAGGAGCGGCATCTTGGCGGGCGCGTACTGACGGAGGCCAGCTTGCCTGGCTTGCATGCGTGGCGCCGTGTCGCCGATTGGCGCCTGGGGCAATTGCGCAAGAGTCCGAACGTTCTCGTGCTGCCAGAAAACCCTATTTCCGCAAGCATTGCTTTGGAAACGGATTGCAATCTGATCGCAATAGCGACAGGCGCGCGATGGTGCACCGATGGCATGGGCCGTACGCATGCGACAGCGATAGACGGTCTGGACAGACTGTCCGTGTTCACGCCGGACGACGTGATGGCTGGCAGGATACCTAGCGGGCGCGTGGTCATATTCGATGACGACCACTACTACATGGCCGGCGTGATCGGCGAACTGCTCGTCGATCGAGGTTGCGCCGTGGATTTCGTGACGCCCGAGAGCCTCGTCTCGGCATTCACGCTCAACACGGCTGAACAACCCAGAATTCAGAAAAGACTGATCGAGCTTTGCAGTAGCGTGCACGTGTCGCAGCGGCTGGATCATGTCTCGCCAGATGGCGTCGTGATCTCCTGCGTCTTCACGGGACGGAAACGAATCCTGCCGGCTGACGCGGTCGTATTAGTGACGTCGCAGATGCCGAACGACGATCTGTATCGGGAAATCGAAGCACAGCTTCCAGCCAGGAACGAAATTGACGGTGTCCAGCGCCGTGTGGTGCGAATTGGTGATTGCTATGCACCTGGCACTATCGCAGCAGCTGTCTTTTCTGGTCATCTGTTCGCCCGAACGCTCGACAACCGCCTGCACGATAGCCCGCCATTCCGCAGGGAAAACGTCGCTCTGGACTGGGATCAACAGATCGCCGCCGTATGAGGCCAGTGCGGAAAACCCATGCAGAAGATCACGGACATTCTCCGATAAAAAACCGGGAGGCCGATTGCCCAATCACATCAGAAAAGAAGTCGTTCCGCGCGATCTCAAGTGGATGATCAATCATCTCGTTTCTCGGGGCACTTTGAGTCGACATGAAATGATTACTCTGATCGACAGCATCGTTTCGGGAGAGGCAAGCCATGCCCAGATCGGAGCGATGCTGACGGCCTTGCGCATGCGAGGCGAGACGATTGATGAGATTGTCGGCGCAGCTTTATCAATACGGGCGCACATGGTGAGGCTGAGTGCACCTTCCGGGACGATGGACATATTAGGCACTGGCGGAGACAACGCAGGAACCTACAACGTCTCAACCTGCGCGGCATTCGTTGTAGCCGGGACAGGAGTCCGCGTGGCCAAGCAGGGTAACCGGGCGTTCTCTTCGAAGTCAGGCTCAGCTGACGTCTTGCAGTCGCTCGGCGTCAACCTGGACCTGGCGCCGGACGATATCGCACACTGCATTACCGAAGTCGGCATTGGCTTCATGTTTGCACCGGCGCACCATCCGGCTCTCAAACAAGTGATGTCGGTACGCGTTGATCTCGGGACGAGAACTATCTTCAATATTCTTGGCCCCTTGGTCAATCCTGCGAGCGTCAAACGCCATTTGGTCGGGGTTTACTCCCGACGCTGGGTTCGCCCTCTGGCACAGGCACTGGCCGAACTCGGATCCGAACGGGCGCTCGTCGTTCATGGTTCTGATGGGCTCGATGAAATCACCACGACAGGCCCTACCTTCGCTTCAATGGTCATCAACGGTCGGCTCAGCGAATTCACGATTACTCCCGAGATGTCCGGCCTGTCGCGCGTGAGACCTGAAGCGCTGAAGGGCGGGAATCCACAAGCCAATGCCGATGCGCTGCGGGAGGTGCTCGAAGGGAAGCCTGGTCCCTATCGGGATATAGCGCTTCTCAATGCGGCTGGAGCGTTGATCGCAGCCGGGGAAGCCGAGGATTGGCTCGACGCCATGCGTTTGGCTTGTGCCTCAATTGATGAAGGCAAGGCACTTTTGTGTCTGCAGCGCCTGATCGAGGTATCTAACCGGAGGTCGTCCGCCTCTCAACTGCTCTACACATGAATGGATGACTAATGAATATCCTGGATACGATCAAAACTTACAAGATCGAGGAAGTCCAAAAGGCTTGGAAGGATCGCCCACTTTCTTCTTTCGAGAGCACGGCCGCTCGCCTGCCTGCGCCAAGAGACTTCGTACAGGCCATAGAAGATCGCATCGCGCAGGATCAGATCGCCTTGATCGCTGAGATCAAGCGGGCAAGCCCATCCAAAGGCATCATCAGAGAGGCCTTCAATGTGGCAGAAATTGCCACAGCCTACCAGCGGGGCGGCGCAACCTGCCTGTCAGTCCTGACTGACGAACATTTCTTTCTAGGTAGCGCGCAGGATCTGAAGACCGCAAAAGAAGTTTCGCACTTGCCAGTGCTGCGCAAGGATTTCATCGTCGACCCGTACCAAGTTTATGAAGCGCGAGCGATGAATGCCGACTGCATTCTGCTGATTCTGGCGATGCTCGAAGATGACCTTCTGGTCAGGGAGCTGGCAGAAATCGCTGCTCGCCTCGACATGGGAGTGCTGGTCGAAGTTCATGACGAGCACGAGGCCGAGCGTGCTCTGTCTATGAACGCCAAGCTGGTTGGTGTCAACAATCGCAACCTCTCAGATTTCTCGATCGATTTAAGTGTTTCAGAACGACTATCCAGGATGCTCAACCCGCATTGCGTGGTTGTGAGCGAAAGCGGCATTACCAGCGAAACCGAAGTGCTCCGCCTCAGGGCCGGTGGGATTAAGAGCCTTCTCATCGGCGAGCAGCTAATGCGGGCGCCCGACATTGAGCGGGCCACACGATCGATCACTTCGCTATAGCCCAGATCCTTTTTCCCAAAGGATTTTCATCACTTGGTCATCTTAGGAGAAAGATTATGCCTGCATGCGCGGTATCAGAGAGCAATTCGGCGCGTCCGAATATAGCCCATTTGACCGATCACTGGATTTCAACCGTCAACCTTGCCGAGGTTCGCTCGCAAGCCCGAACACCCGTCTTCATTTACAGCGAAGCTCAGCTCATCAAGAACATCAGGCGCGTCAAAGCAGCCTATCGAGCAGCCGGCCTGGAAGGGCGTGTTTCCATATTCGTCCCGTTCTTCCCGAACGCCAATCCGCACATAATGAAACCGCTTTACGATGAGGGTGCAGGCCTTCTGCTACAGATGCCCAATGAGTATGAACTTGTGACGAGATACGGGCTCGACAGGTTCATCATTTCGCCTGGGCATGTCTCCGACCAGGAACTCAGCTACTGGAGCCTCACAGGGCATCGGGTGTTCCTCGCCAGCCTGGATGAAATAGCCTTTGCTATTCAACAGAACGCACCGACCATCAGCGCCCGGATTGACAGCCTGTGCTCTGACAAGCCGGGGATCAAGGTCGAGCAACTGGGGCGGCTCGCTGAGATGCTGTCTGCGAGTGGACGGGCACTGGAGTGCTTCGAGGTCTATTGCGGCAGCGGGAATTCTCTTCAGGATATGGTCAATATCGTGCGGCAGATATTCCAGATGTTCGTGGAACACTTTCCGACAGCCAAATCCATCAACTTCGCGGGCGGACATGGATTCGACTATGGCCTGTGGGGGGAGACCCAGAAGCATTTCGACTGGGAACAATACTTCTCGGCCATCCGTGATCTCGCTATCGAGATGCAGATCCCCAAGTCGGTCAATTTCCTATTCGAGCCTGGCCGCGATGTGCTGGCGGACGCGGGCGTCCTGCTCACGAGCGTCAAACGGGACATCGTGCACCATTCGAACGGTGACATCGTTGTGACGGATGGCTCTCGCATGCTCATGCCGTCTGCCCAGCTGCGCAAACGCGCTCACAATACGGTGTTTCTGGACACGAATTTCCAAGAGATTGCCGACTATTCAGGCTCCGGTAGCGTAAAGGTCAGAGGACGCACGCTCTTGCGGAATGACTATATTCTGCCGGGTGAGGTGGCAGTTCCCGCATCCGTGAAAGCAGGAGACTATCTGCTCATTCTTGATGTTGGCGCCTATTGCGCCACCCAGCACATGGAATTTCTGAATGTGCCGCCTGCTGGTGAAGTCCTGGTAGCGAAGGATGGTCACGCGTACCTGGTGACCAAGCCAGGCGATGAATCGGATAAGTGGCGAAATCTGCTGCCCGAGCGTCAACCGCTCTCTGCCGTTTAGGCGCTCTCTCATGAACCCGACAAATCATGACGCCAGTGAAGCATTGGATCGGCGCTTGGGCCAGCAAGCAATCACGTCCTCTGATCCTCTGATCCTCTGATCCTCTGATCCTCTGATTGATCGGTGAGACTTGGCAAAGGTGGTTGCCATCGAGACCACCCGTTTCGGGCTTGGCGAGATTCCTCGTCCGCCCTATTGGAAGGGATTTCGGATAGCGACGCTGGGCTGGATCGTAGGCAAGGACCGGAGGCCTTTGCTATTTAAGGAAGAAGCCCCCGCAAGCGGGACACTGGTGGAGCGATCCAGCCGCTATCCCATGCTCGTGCACCTGCCTCGGGAAAAAGACTACGGGCTGATTCCCCGCACAAAAAACGGCTCTGCGCTCGCAGGTTACGGTGCTGTCACCGTGGCCGATGCGCTCAAGAAGACAGTGGCGGACCTGCCTGCCCATTTATGGCAATCTCTGACGTGGGATCGTGGAAAGGAACTGTCGGAGCCCGATCGACAGGTCAACTCCAGGGCAATTTTGCCAATCCCAGCACGGGTCAGATCGGACCGACGTTTAAAGCCGATATTAGACTGAGTATCCCAACAGTTTCCGCGCCGACTCATGCCCTGCTGTATCTGATCGTGTCGCAGGCGCTGACGCTGACGGAATTTCCGGCTTGCATACTGGGCGCATTCCTTGCGACGCTTGCAACGGCACTGGTGATTGCCGACCTGTTTGAGCGATTCATTGATCGAGTGGCGATCAGGTTATCAAAGCGCCTAAGTGCAACATCGTTGTTCCCCCGCTGAAAAATAAACACCTCCCCGCTTAATGCCGGCTCGTGAGTTTTTCAACGGGTTTGGCGTAAAAGCCGCCTGCCAGGTTTCACCACGGGTGTCATAAAAGCGTTGAGCTTGGGGCAACTCGCGTGAGCCCGCGAAGACCGCATGCTATTCTTTTGCCGCTTTATTTCTATGATCGCTTCACGATCATGCAAACGGCTTTTCAAGGAGAAAAATCAATGTCGATGCGAATTCGCGTTCCGTTTCATCTGGTTACGGCTGGCTTGTTGCTGGCGGGTGTTTGTAGTGCGCAAGCGGCCAACCTGGGTTTTCTGAATGACACGCCCATCAGTTATATGAAGCAACGCGACGTTGATTCAATCAAGGTGGCCGTGTTCCATGCGCTCGATAAAAAGCAGGATGGCGAAGCGGACAAGTGGAACAACGACGATACCCGTAATAGTGTCCGTATCGACGCGACGATTACCCCGCAAGACACCACGACCGATGGCGACCGGACTTGCCGCGTGGCGACGGTCGTGCTCGAAGCGAAAGGGCAGTTGATGCGCTTGAACCCGCAGTTCTGCCGCCAGGATCATGGCAAGTGGCAATTGCAGAAAAAACCATGAATGCGGCTTATGTCCATGAGCGGAGGGCTGGCGGGCACCGTGGCATGCTAGCGGCCTCGCGCCTGGAGATCAGCGGGGGATGCAGGCCGTGAGTGGCCGGATTGTTTCATGTGGCGTTGTGCTGCTCGATCCGCAGGGCCGGGTGTTGCTTGCCCATGCCACGCAGACTTCGCACTGGGACATTCCAAAAGGTCACGGCGAGGATGGGGAGGCCGCGCATGTCACTGCGCTGCGGGAGATGGCCGAGGAGACGGGCATCGTGTTTGGGCCAGAACGGCTGACGGATCTGGGCCTCTTCGTATTTCGGCGCGACAAGGATCTTCATCTTTTTGCCGCACGCGCGCAGGCCTGCGAACTGGACCTCACGCAGTGCCGATGCGAGTCGTTTTTTCCACGGCTCCCGGATGGCCTGTTAATTCCCGAAATGGACGCGTACCGCTGGTGTGCGCCCGATGATGTTGCGCGTTATGCCAGCCGGAGCCTCACGCGTCTTTTTCAGACGACGTTATCGCTTGAGCAACTGCATTTGTCGCTGTAAGCGCAGCGGCGGTGATGGGGCGGCGGGGTGCTTCATTCATACCCCGGCTACCCCACCCCAGGCTAGGGCAGCCGGGCCCCAGCCATATTCCTCCGGGCGAAGTCACAGAGGTTACGTCAGGCGGCGGGTTTGCCCCAACTGTCGCGCAGGCTCACGATGCGGTTGAACACCAGTTTGTCTGGAGTGGAATCGACACGGTCAGCAATAAAATAGCCGTGCCGCTCAAACTGGAAACGCTGTTCCACCTGAGTTCCGCTTGCGCCAGGTTCGAGCCAGGCGCGGACGACACGCTTCGAATCCGGGTTGAGCGCCTGCAGAAAATCGCGGCCACCGGCGTCGGGCTGTGCTTCCTTGAACAGGCGGTCGTATAGCCTGACTTCGGCGGGGCAGGCTTGTGCCGCGCTGACCCAGTGAATCGTGCCTTTTACCTTGTAGCTGTTCGCACCTTCGGTGCCGGAGCGGCTGTCCGCAAAGTAGTTGCAGTGAACCGCGATGATGTTGCCATCGCCATCCTTGTCGACGCCGGTGCATTCGACGACATAGCCATAACGCAGCCGCACGCGGTTGCCCGGGAACAGACGGAAGTAGCCTTTGGGCGGTGCTTCGCAGAAATCTTCACGTTCGATCCAGAGCTCGCGCGAGAACGGAAAGGTACGCGTGCCCTGTTCGGGATGATGCGGATGCACCGGTGCGCTGCAGGTTTCAGTCTGGTCTTGCGGAAAGTTGTCGATGATGAGCTTGAGCGGATCGAGCACAGCCGTGATGCGTGGTGCCTTGTCATCCAGATCATCACGTAGTGCGCCTTCGAAGACACTCATGTCAATCCATGAATCCACCTTGGTGACGCCAACCCGCTCGCAGAGCAACTGGATGCTTTCCGGCGTATAGCCGCGCCGCCGGATGCCGACGATAGTGGGCATGCGCGGGTCGTCCCAGCCATCGACATGGCCTTCGTTGACGAGTTGCAGCAGTTTGCGCTTGCTGGTGATGGCGTAAGTCAGGTTCAGGCGCGAGAACTCGATTTGTTGCGGTAGCGGGCGGCTGAACACGCCGGCATCGGCCAGCGCGTTGAGAATCCAGTCGTAGAGCGGCCGATGGTCTTCGAACTCGAGCGTGCACAGCGAATGCGTGATGTTTTCGAGCGCATCCGAAATACAGTGGGTGTAGTCGTACATCGGATACACGCACCAGGTGTCGCCGGTACGGTAGTGATGGGCGAAGCGGATGCGATAGATGACCGGATCGCGCATATTGAAGTTGGGCGAGGCCATGTCGATCTTCGCGCGCAGCACATGCTCGCCTTCCTTGAACTCACCGGCTTTCATGCGACGAAAGAGATCGAGATTTTCTTGCGGCGTGCGCTGGCGAAACGGCGATGGCGTGCCGGCTTCGGTGGCTGAGCCACGGTTGACGCGCATCTGTTCGGCTGACTGGCTGTCCACGTAGGCCTGGCCACGTTCGATGAGCAGTTCGGCAAACGCATACAGCTTGTCGTAGTAATCACTGGCGTAATACAGATGCTCCTTGCCATCATGCTTCCATTCGAAGCCGAGCCAGGTGACAGCGTCAATGATTGAATCGACGTATTCGACGCTTTCTTTTTCTGGATTGGTGTCATCGAAGCGCAGATGACACACGCCCCCATAACTGCGCGCAATGCCGAAATTCAGGCAGATGCTTTTTGCGTGTCCGATATGCAAATAACCATTGGGTTCTGGTGGAAAACGTGTTTCCACCCGCTGGCCCCATTTGCCGGTGCGGTTGTCGTCATCAATGATGTTACGGATGAAATTGGATACCACAGGGGGATCGTTGCGTTCGGTAGTCATGCAAAAAGGAGCGGGCTGAAGCAGGTTGGTGGAGGTGCCGTGCCACGTATCGGTGCACGGCTGTACAGGGCTGTCAATTCTACCCGAGCTACCCGGGCAATCCGTGGCTTGGCTTGCGGTTAGGGCGCCTGATGCTGCTGGCGGTGTGTTCTCGTGTGTTCTCAGATCACCGCCTGCGCGCGTAACGTAGCCAGCTTGCTGGCATCGTAGCCGAGCAGGTCTTGCAAGATGCGCTCGGTGTGTTCGCCCAGGAGCGGAGGGTGGCTGCGGGTTTCGGGGGGTGTTTCGCTCATGTTGACGGGGTTACGCACCAGTCGCACCGTGCCGCCGCCCGGATGCGGCAAGTCGACTTGCAGGCCGCGAGCGAGCACCTGCTCATTGCTGAATACTTCCGCCAGATCGTTGATGGGCCCGCAGGGCACGCCTGCCGCCTCGAGCGTGGTGATCCAGTGGTGCTTGCTGGCTTCTTGCACCATGGCCGCGAGAAGTGGCACCAGTACCTCACGATGGCGCACGCGCTCGGGGTTGGTGGCAAAGCGCACGTCGTCGGCGAGCGCCGCACGCTGGCCTGCCGTGACGAACTTGCGAAACTGGTTGTCATTGCCAACGGCGACGATGATCCAGCCATCGCTTGCCTGAAAGGTCTGATAAGGCACGATGTTCGGATGGGCGTTGCCCCAGCGCATGGGCGGTGTGCCGCTAGCGAGGAAATTGGTGTTCATGTTGGCGAGCATGGCCACCTGCACGTCAAGCAGTGCCATGTCGATGTATTGCCCCACGCCGGTCCGGTCACGATGGGTGAGCGCAGTGAGGACCGCGATGGTGGCGTACATGCCGGTCATCAGGTCGGCAATCGCTACGCCCGCTTTTTGCGGGCCGCCGCCAGGCAGGCCATCGTGCTCGCCGGTAATGCTCATGAAGCCCCCCATGCCTTGCACGATAAAGTCGTAACCGGCTCGCGTCGCGTAGGGGCCGGTCTGGCCGAAGCCTGTCACGGAGCAATAAACCAAATCAGGCTTGAGCGCTTTGAGCGAGGTGTAATCGAGGCCGTATTTCTGCAATTGCCCGACCTTGTAATTTTCCAGCACGACGTCGCTTTGCGCCGCGAGTTCGCGGACAATCTGTTGCCCGGCAGGTTGTGCAATATCCACGGTCAGCGAGCGCTTGTTGCGATTGGCCGCGAGGTAATACGCGGCTTCGTGAGTCTCGGCGCCATCGGGTGTTTTCAGGTACGGCGGGCCCCAGTGCCGGGTATCGTCGCCCATGCCGGGCCGCTCGATCTTGATGACGTCCGCGCCGAAATCGGCGAGCGTTTGCGAACACCACGGACCGGCCAGCACGCGGGTGAGGTCTAGCACGCGAATATGACTGAGAGCGCCCATGACGGGGTTTCGTCTCCTGAATAAAGCTGGGTGATGTACGGCCTCGGCAGGTGAACCCCGCGTGAGGCCCGTGAGGTGAGGCAATCTTAAGCGATTAAGGGTCCGTGTCGTAACCAGCTGGATGGATTAGGCCAGATGGCAGGGGCCGTGCGTGAGCCCTGGCTGGATGGCCAGCAAGGTGCAACTGGCGGGTTGCGCCGCCTCGTGGCGGTGTTGATCCCGTATAATCGGCCGACCATGAAATCACTGTCTGGCGCGTCTGCTAACGCCGCCAGACCAAGCCAGGACCCTCCCCGCCCCGCCATGAAAGCTGCCGAAATCCGCGAAAAATTCCTCAAGTTCTTCGAGTCGAAGGGCCACACTATTGTCCGTTCGTCGAGCCTCGTGCCTGGCAACGATCCCACGCTGCTTTTCACCAACTCAGGGATGGTGCAGTTCAAGGATGTTTTCCTTGGCGCCGAGATGCGCCCCTATTCGCGGGCCACGACCTCGCAACGCAGCGTGCGGGCGGGCGGCAAGCATAACGATCTGGAAAACGTCGGCTATACGGCGCGGCACCATACCTTTTTCGAGATGCTGGGCAATTTCTCGTTTGGCGACTACTTCAAACGCGATGCGATCCATTACGCGTGGGAGTTGCTCACGGGGGTTTATCAACTGCCGAAGGACAAGCTGTGGGTCACCGTCTATCAGGAAGATGACGAAGCCCACGATATCTGGGCGAAAGAAGTCGGCGTGCCGCCCGAGCGCATCATTCGCATTGGCGACAACAAGGGCGCGCGTTACGCCTCGGACAATTTCTGGCAAATGGCCGATGTCGGACCATGTGGTCCATGCTCCGAAATTTTTTACGATCATGGCCCGGATGTCTGGGGCGGCCCCCCAGGCTCGCCTGACGAGGACGGCGACCGTTACATCGAAATCTGGAACCTGGTGTTCATGCAGTTCAGCCGCGATGCCCAGGGCAACATGACGCCGCTGCCCAAGCAATGTGTCGACACCGGCATGGGGCTCGAGCGGATTGCCGCGGTGTTGCAGCATGTTCACAGTAACTATGAGATCGACCTGTTTCAGGCCCTGATCAAGGCGGCAGCGCGCGAAACCAGCGTGGCCGATCTGGGCAACAATTCGCTCAAGGTCATTGCCGACCATATCCGCGCCTGTTCTTTCCTGATCGTTGACGGTGTGATTCCCGGTAACGAGGGACGTGGCTATGTCTTGCGCCGCATCGTGCGCCGGGCGATTCGCCATGGTTACAAGCTGGGCCGCAAGGACGCGTTTTTCCACCGGCTGGTGCCCGATCTCGTCCTGCAGATGGGCGGCGCGTATCCCGAGCTGCAAGAGGCCGGTGTGCGGGTGGCCGAGGTGCTGCGTCAGGAAGAAGAGCGCTTTTTCGAAACCATCGAACACGGGATGTCGATTCTTGACAGCGCGCTGACTGATCTCGAAGCGCGGGGCGGCACCCTGCTCGATGGCGAACTGGCGTTCAAGCTGCATGACACCTATGGTTTCCCGCTGGACCTGACGGCGGACGTATGCCGCGAACGCGAGGTGATGGTGGACGAATCCGCTTTCGATCTGGCCATGGCGCGCCAGCGCGACCAGGCCCGCGCGGCGGGCAAGTTCCGGATGGCGCAAGGGCTTGAATATTCCGGTGCCAAAACGACGTTTCATGGCTATGAGACGGTTGTTTTCGATGATGCGAAGGTGATCGCGCTATATGTCGATGGCGCGGCGGTCAACCAGGTGACGCATGGCCAGCAGGCGGTCGTGGTGCTTGACCACACGCCGTTTTATGCCGAATCCGGTGGCCAGGTTGGCGATCAGGGCGTGCTGGCCAATGCGGACGTGCGTTTTACCGTGGTCGATACGGCCAAGGTGCAGGCCGACGTGGTGGGCCACCATGGCACGCTTGAACAGGGCGTGCTGAAACTGGGCGATGTGCTCAAAGCCGAAATCGACGCTGTGCGGCGCGTGCGCACGGAGCGCAATCACTCGGTGACCCATTTGATGCACAAGGCGTTGCGCGAAGTACTCGGCGCTCATGTACAGCAAAAAGGCTCGCTGGTCGATCCCGACAAAACCCGCTTCGATTTCGCCCATAACGCGCCGATGACCGACGAGCAGATCCGTCACGTCGAAGATATCGTCAACGCCGAAATTCTGGCTAACGCGCCTGGCATTGTGCGGCTGATGCCGTTCGACGAAGCGGTGAAGGGTGGCGCGATGGCGCTTTTCGGCGAGAAGTACGGCGATGAAGTGCGGGTGCTTGATCTGGGCTTTTCGCGCGAATTATGTGGTGGCACGCACGTGCATCGCACGGGCGATATTGGGCTTTTCAAGATCGTGATGGAAGGTGGTGTGGCAGCGGGTATCCGGCGCGTGGAAGCCATCACGGGCGATAACGCGGTGCGCTATGTGCAAGAGCTCGACGCCCGGGTTCATGCCGCTGCGGCCGCACTTAAAACACAGCCGTCCGATCTCACGCAGCGCATCGCACAGGTGCAAGACCATGTGAAAGCGCTCGAAAAAGAACTGGGCGCGTTGAAATCGCGGCTGGCTTCCAGCCAGGGCGATGAGCTGGCAGGCCAGGCGGTGGAAGTCGCGGGCGTCCGGGTGCTGGCGGTTATGCTGGATGGCGCCGACGTGAAGGCGCTGCGTGAAACAGTGGACAAGCTCAAGGACAAGCTGAAAAACGCGGCAATCGTTCTGGCTTCGGTTGAAGGCGGTCGCGTCAACCTGATCGCGGGCGTGACGCCAGAAGCCAGCAAAAAGGTGAAGGCGGGTGAGCTCGTCAATTTTGTCGCGCAACAAGTGGGCGGCAAGGGGGGCGGGCGTCCCGACATGGCGCAGGCGGGGGGCACGGAGCCCGCTAATCTGCCCGCGGCGCTCGCTGGCGTGAAAGACTGGATTGAAGCGCGGCTCTAAGTTTCGTGGCTGGCGAGCCGCTGTAGCCAGAATAGGAAAAGGCGCGCGGCGGTCTCGCGCGCTTTTTTGGGACCTGTATCAGATGGCCACGCATCCGATGGGCCCGATGGACATGCCACGTATGAACAGGCTGCACGTGCGGGCTGTGCGCGCCTGATCGGGCACGGCCCGGTTTTCTTTCTTTTTCTCTTTCTTTTTCTGCGCACACCTTGGTGCGCGAGCATCGCGTGCAATCGTTCGCCATCAATCTGCTGAATGGTGTCAGCTACGGGCTGTTGCTCTTCATGCTGTCGGCAGGCCTGACACTGATTTTCAGCATGCTCGGCGTGTTGAATTTCGCTCATGCGAGCTTTTACATGCTCGGCGCTTATATCGGTCTTGAGATTTCGCTGCGCATGGGCTTCTGGAGTGCGTTGCTGCTCGCGCCGCTTGCGGTCGGTGCGCTAGGTGCGCTGCTGGAGCGCGGGCTATTGCGTCGTGTGCGTCGTGTGCGCCAGCATGGCCATCTCGCTGAATTGCTGCTGACCTTCGGCGTGGCGTATCTGCTTGGCGAGCTCGTCAAACTGGTGTGGGGCCTGCAAACCTTCAACATGAACGTGCCGGCTGTGCTTGATGGGCCTTTGCTGCTGCCCGGCGGTGTGCCTTTTCCGCGCTATCGCGCGTTCATGATGCTGGTTTCGGCTGCGATGCTCGTGCTGCTCTATGGCGTGCTGCGTTTTTCCCGTACCGGCTTGATCGTGCGCGCGGCATTGACTCACGCCAGTGCGCTCGAGGCGCTCGGGCATAACGTGCCACGTGTATTCACCGGCGTGTTTGCCTGCGGTACGGGGCTGGCAGCGCTTGCAGGGGTGATTGGCGCGCCGCTTTTCGTCGTTGAACCCGCGATGGCACAAGCAGTAGGTTCGCTGGTGTTCGTGGTCGTGGTGATCGGTGGATTGGGGTCGCTGGGTGGAGCGTTGATGGCATCGCTGCTCGTTGGCTGTGTGCAGACGCTGGCTGTCGCTAGCAGCGCTTCATTCGGCGGGCTCGCGGCATCGCTGGGTATGGTGCTACCCCCGGAGTGGGCGGCGCAAAGCGTTGCCGAGCTGGCGCCGCTTGTGCCTTACGGTTTGCTGGTCGTGATGCTGGTCTTACGGCCGCGTGGTCTTTTTGGACAGCGTGATGACGCACCCTAAGGCACACCCTAAGGCACACCCTAAGGCACACCCCAACCCCGAATCAGGCGGCGGACCGGCTGCGCGTGCCGGTTACGCGGGTTCGCCGTCACCGTCACCGCAAACGCGCGGCACCTGGCGCGGGTTGTCGTGGGTCCTGGCCATGGCGGGGGTGGTCGCGGTGCTTGGGGTTCCCGCCTGGTCGACGGGCTGGCTGCTCGCCTATCTGGCGCAGACAGCCGCGATGATCGTGTTTGCACTGTCCTGCAACTTGCTGTTGGGCCACACGGGGCTGCTGTCGTTCGGCCATGCCACCTGTTCGGGGCTGGGCGGGTTGCTGGCGGCCCAGGTGTTCAACCGGCTGGGCGTGCCGCTGCCGTTGCTGCCCTTGGTGGGTGGCCTGGGCGGTGCGCTGGCGGGCGTGGTGGTTGGCGTGATTGCAACCCGCCAGGCAGGGACCGTTTTCGCCATGATTACGCTGGGTCTGGGGGAGCTGGTCGCGGCCGCCGCCTGGACCTTGCCTGGCTGGTTTGGCGGCGAAGCCGGTGTCTCGATCGACCGGGCGCATGGCGTGCCATGGGGCTCCTGGACCTTTGCTCCGGCACGCCAGGCCTATGTCGTCATCGTCTTGTGGTGTGGGGCAGCGAGCCTGGCGATGTGGTTTTTGACGCGCACCCCGTTCATGCGCCAGGCGAATGCTGTCCGCGATAACCCGCTGCGGGTCGCCGCCCTGGGAGGCTCGCCGCGCCGCATCCGTTTCGGTGTCGTTGTGCTGGCATCGTTTTTTGCCGGTATCGCTGGAACGCTGGGGCTCATCAATGTCGAGCTGGTTTCAGCGGAAAGCGTTAGCCTGCTGCGCTCGGGAGCGGTGCTGTTCGCGGTGGTGATCGGCGGCACTTCATCGTTTTTTGGGCCGGTTGTGGGCGCCATCGTGCTGACGGGGTTTAGCCTCGCGCTGGCCAGCCTGACCTTGGCATGGCCGTTTTATCTCGGCTTGCTGTTTATCGTCGTGGTGATGGCATCGCCCGATGGCATGACGGGTTTTGTCGGGCGTCAGGTGACGCACTGGCGGCGTTATGGCTGGCAGGCGTGCATGATCCCGACGGCACTCGGTGCCGGGGCGGTGCTGGCCTGGAGCGGTGCCGTGATCGTTTTGCTGCAATGGGTTTATGACGTCGCATTTGATCTCGATGGCACCGCGGCCCCCATGGCTGGCCGCCACGCGCTAGCGTTAGTCATGGCGCCGGTCGCGCTGCTTGCCGCGAGTGGCTGGCTGGCCGCCCGGAGTGCCTCCCGGCGTTGGGCCGGGTTGGCCGCAATCGCAGCCGCAACCCATTCGAGCCTTTCACCTCGCGCGCGCACGACGGCATCCGGCAGCGCTTCCGGCGTGGCTCGCCGAGGCCCGCCATGAGTCCCGCCATGGATACCGCATTGGCGCTGTATGGCATTGAAAAGTGCATAGGCGCGACGCCTATTCTGTGCGGCGTCGATCTGGTCCTTGAACGCGGCGAACGCCACGCGCTGATTGGCCCGAATGGTGCGGGTAAATCGACACTCTTCAATTTGATCGCGGGTGTGGATCATCCGGACGCGGGCCGCATCGAGCTGGCTGGCCGCGATATCACCCGTTTGACGCCACAAGCCGTGAGCCGCCTCGGTCTCGCGCGCAGTTTTCAGACCACCCGGGTTTTCGGCGGTTTGAGCGTGCTGGATAACCTGCGTTGTGCCGTGAGTTTCGCCGTAGCCCAGCAGGCAGGCGCGAAAGGTCACTGGCGCAGGCTTTGGCGCGATTCGCGGGAAACTGACGCACGTGCGGCCCGGATGCTTGACGCTCTTGGCCTGAATGAATGTCAGGACGCGCGCGCGGAAGCATTGAGTTATGCCGGACAGCGTGCACTGGATCTCGGTTTGGCGCTGGTGGGCGGAGCCCACACGATCTTGCTTGATGAGCCCACCGCCGGAATGAACCGCGCTGAAGCGGCACGGGCCATGGCGCTGATTCGGGCGACGACGGCGGGGCGCACGGTGTTGCTGGTCGAACACGATATGGAGGCGGTATTTGGTTTTGCCGAACGCATTTCGGTGCTGGTGCAGGGCCGGGTGCTGGCGACAGGCACGCCTGCCGCGATTCGCGCCCATGCGGGGGTACGGGCTGCTTATCTGGGCGAGGGGTGGCCAGGATGAGCGGGGCCTTGCTGGAGATTCGCGGCTTGCGCGCCTGGTATGGCGCAAGCCAGGTGTTGCGCGATGTCGATTTACGGTTGGGCGCGGGCGAAGTGCTGGCACTGGCGGGGCGCAATGGCTCGGGCCGTTCCACGCTGGCACGCGCCATCATGGGCCTCGTGCGTACTGAAGGACACGTGAGCTTCGCTGGCACGGCGTTAGGCGGGTTGCGGACTTTCGAGATCGCCCGCCAGGGGATCGGCTATGTGCCGGAGCATCGGGATATTTTTGCGACATTGAGCGTGCACGAGAATCTTCAACTGGGCGTGGGCCCGCAGACGCGGCGGCGGGCCGCGCGCTTCACGCTGGATGATGCCTACACGCTATTTCCTGTCTTGCAAACACGTGCCGCGACCCGGGCGGGGGTGCTATCGGGCGGTGAGCAGCAGATGCTGACGCTGGCACGGGCGCTACTCGGCGATCCTGATTTGCTGCTGGTCGATGAGCCTGCGGAAGGGCTATCGCACCAGGCGGTGGCGCAAGTTGCGGGGTGCCTCGCGCAGTTGCGGCAGCGCGGTGTGGCGCTTTTGCTGATCGAGCAGCGTTTCGTGCTGGCGCCGGGTCTGGCGGATCGGGTCGCGGTGATGGGGCATGGCGCGCTCGTGTTCGAAGGCACGCTGGAAGCACTGGCGCAGCGACGCGATGTCATGGACGACTGGCTGGCGCCTGGATGAGTGCGCCGGGGCTGCGGCAATCACCGGCGCGGCTGGCGTTGCCGAAATCACCCGGGCGGCCAGGGCATTTTCCAGGCCGGCCCTGGCCGCCAGGGTGCGGAGGTCTGCGGTAGAATCCGGCATTCCACGCGGCGTTGCCGCAGCCTCTTATTCCGAAGGTCATCGCCGATGCAAATTGAGGTCCATAAGGAAGTCGACGCCCGGGGGCTGGTCTGCCCATTACCTATTCTGCGGGCAAAAAAAGCGCTGGCCGATATGGAAAGCGGTCAGGTGCTCAAGGTGTTTGCCACCGATCCCGGTTCACAGCGCGATTTCGCGGCTTTTGCCAGGCAAAGCCGCAACGAACTGATCGATAGTTCGGTCCAGGACAAGACCTTTGTATTTCTGATGCGACGGCGCTGAGGCTGTGGCAGTTTGCCGCGGCTTGCGCGGTTTTTAGCTTCGCTTGCAAAAAATCGCTGTGATAAACGGCGCCACCCGATGCACGATCGCGCGGCTTCCCGCCTTGTCCACGGCCGCTTGCACCTTGGCTTCCCCCCCAGCACGACCGCACCGTAAGCCGATGCCGCGATGGGCTCGCCTGTTCCTGGGCGAAACATCGGATCATCTTTCTCAAAACCCACCACGGCGAACACGTTAAAGCCGAATGCCGTGAGCCCGGCATCCGGCGTGGGCCGAAACGCGTTAATCGAATTGCTTTCCACCCGCATGGGCTTGGGTTCGATCAGGTGCTGCGCTTGCAGCTCACCAATAAACTGGTGCGCCGAAACTGTGCAGGCCAGCGGGGTATCGAGCGCGGCGGCATGGCAGGCCAGCGGTAGCGTGGTCAGCAAGGTGCAGCAGAGCAAGGCGGAACGGGTGAGTTTCATCAGCTTTTCATCAGTCAAGAGCCCGGATGCTTGATGCGCCGCCTGCGCTGCGCAGGATGGGTGGCACGGTTTTATCACGGGTCACCCGTTCTATTCCGGGCGTATCGGGAGGGCACTTTACCGGGATTCAGGGTGCCGTGCAGCGTGACTCGCAGGCTGCCGGTACCGGTGAGTGTGCAGGGTTGCACCTGAATGCCGCATACATGACAAGGTTGGTAGAACCCGTATATATTGCCGCCTATGACTCAAACCCCCCCCCTTCCTCAGACTTTTCCACCGCCCCGCACATGGGATGCCCGGCTGGCCCGCCGGCTGGTGACGCCGCTCGTCAATACCCGTGTCAGCCCCAATCATCTGACGACCCTGCGCCTGCTGATCGGCTGCTGCGGGGCGTGGTGTCTGGCTCAGGGCGGTTTTGCGTGGTCTAACGCCGGCGCCTGGCTGATCGTGTTATCAAACTTCGTCGATCACACGGATGGCGAACTCGCGCGTATCAGTGGCAAATCTAGCCGCATCGGTCATTTTTACGATCTCGCCAGCGATGCACTTGTCACGGTGCTGTTGTTCGCGGGGATGGGCATTGGGGTCGCGGCAACGCAAGACATGATGCAAGGTGCGTGGGTGTCGCCGGCGGCGCTCGGTGTGCTGGCGGGTCTTGCCGTGGCGCTCATTTTCTTTTTGCGCATGCGAATCGAAGAGATGAGTGGCAAGGCCGGCACCCAGCAAGCGCGGGTCGGCGGCTTTGAAACCGAGGATGTGCTGTATTTGCTGCCACTGGTCACGCTGGCGCAGGGCACGACGTTTTTTTTGCTGGCCGCCTCAATGGGCGCACCGCTCTTTGCCATCTGGGTGATGTTCGATTACCGGCGAGAGCTGCGGCGCGCGCAGCCCCTTGCGGCTAATGGACAGATGGGAGTGAGCCAATAATGAGCCTGGGTTATTCTGGCGGGCCGGGTGTCGCGGAGCCGACGTCCGGGCGCCCACCTGTTGCATCGCCCCAGTCACAGCTTTTGCCTGATGTGCCCGAAATTGAACCCGCGATGGCTGAATGCCTCGGCGCACTGGATAACGCGTCGCTACGCACGGCGTTTGCGGGCCAAGGGGCGTTTCTCTATCTGGATCGATTCCTGGCTCCCGAAGTCACCGCGCAACTGGTGCGCAGCGCAGAGGCGCTGCTTCCGGAGGTGAACCGTAATTACCTGCCGGGCCACAAGCAAGGCGGCAGCGTCAGCCGCCATACGATCGACCGGCTGGCGCCCTTCATCGCCCAGCTGTACCGTTCGCCCGCGTTGCTGGCATGGCTCGAACAGATTAGCGGCGACAAGCTACAGCTCTCGCCCGCCGATGACCCCCACGCCTATGCGCTCTATTACTACACGCGTGCAGGCGATCACATTGGCTGGCATTACGACACGTCCTATTACGATGGACGCCGCTATACGGTGCTGCTGGGCGTGATCGACCAGTCCTCGTGCCAGCTCGACTACGAGTTGCACACGCGCGACCCTGAGCGCCCCGACGAACCTGGTTCGGTGCAGATTGCGCCTGGCGGGCTGGTGCTCTTCGACGGCGACAAGCTACGTCATCGCGTGACGCCTGCTGGCGCAAACGAAATGCGCGTGTCGCTGACCTTCGAATACGTGACCCATGCCACCATGCGTCCCTGGTGGCGCTTCATTTCCAACATGAAAGATGCGGTTGCCTATTTCGGCTTTCGCCAGGTGTTCCGGCAATGGAGGCAGCGCGGCTCGCATGAGCGTGGCAAAGGCGGGGGGCTTCGCCCGTGAATCGGGCTGCCTGGATTTTGCTGTCGGCGGGCGCCGCGCTGTTCGTCGGCTTGCTGGCGTGGCAAGGGTTTGGCCCGGTCAGCGCGACCTTGTTCGCCGCGGGCTGGGGCCTGGTGCTGGTGGCCGCGTTTCATGTACTGCCTCTCGTACTCGATGCCGCTGCGATCTCCGTGCTTTTTGGACATGACGAGGATGTGACGGCGCGCGATGCGCTCTATGCGCGCTGGGCGGGTGAATCCGTCAATAGCCTGCTGCCAGCGGGCCAGATCGGCGGCCCGGTGATGATGGTGCGGCAACTGACGCAGCGTGGCATGCGCATGCGCCGTGCCGCGGCGGCCATCACGGTTAGCACCACGTTGCAGGCGCTGGCCCAGATCGTGTTCGCGGTGCTGGGCCTCGTGCTCTTCGGCGCTTATGCGGCGCACGACACCCCATCGGATTTGCGTCTTGCCGCCAGCGTGGCGACGGCAGTGCTGGCGGCACTGATTGTGCTGTTCTGGCTGGCACAACGCCGGGGATTGTTCGGACGGCTGCTGCGTTTTGCTTCGAAGGTGTTCGGCAAGCGCGACTGGTCGGTGCTGATGACGCGCGCCGATGCGGTCGATGTGGCTGTGCAGGCGCTTTATCGCCAGCGCCGCGCGGTGCTGGCCAGTTTTGCGCTGAGCCTCGCGGGCTGGATTGTCGGCACAGCCGAAGTGTGGCTCGCCTTGTATTTTCTGGGGTATCCGGTGAGCTGGGTTGACGCGTTGTTGCTGGAGAGCGTCGGCCAGGCGATTCGCGGTGCTGCGTTTGCGATTCCGGGTTCGCTGGGTATCCAGGAAGGCGGTTATCTTTTGCTGGCGCCGCTCGTGGGCTTGCCGCCGGACGCCGCGCTGGCGCTGTCGCTTGCCAAGCGCGCGCGGGAGATGCTGCTAGGTGTGCCCGGATTGCTGTATCTCCACTTGAGCGAACGAAACTGGCAACGGCGGCGCGCGATGCGTTTGCCCGCGACAGACTAATTTCCAAAGGACCGCGAATGCGCGCCATTATTCTTGCCGCCGGTATGGGCTTGCGGCTCCAGCAGCCAGAAGGCGGACAGTTTCCGAAATGCCTGTTGCAGTTTGACGGCATGAGCTTGCTTGAGCGCCATTTGCAGATGCTGGAGGCGGTCGGTGTGCGAGACGTGGTGCTCGCGCTGGGATTTGAGCCCGGACAGGTCGAGGCTGAACTACAACGGATTGGCTGGCCACATCCGGTCGAGATCGTGCTCAATCCGCGTTATGACCTGGGCAGCGTGCTGACGGTGCATACCGTCGCGCCCGCGCTGACACGCGGCGGCGACGTTCTGCTGATGGATGCCGATGTGCTGTACGACGCCAGTATTTTGCAGGCGCTGGTGGCGCAACCGCAGGCCAATCGCCTGCTGCTGGACCGCGATTTCGAAGCGGGCGATGAGCCCGTCAAGCTCTGCCTGAAAGACGGTGTGCCGGTCGAATTGCGCAAACAGCTCGCGGCGGGTCTGGCTTACGACACCATCGGCGAATCGGTTGGTTTTTTCCGCTTCCGGGCGCAAGCCGCGCGGCGCTTTGCCGAGATCGTTGCCGGGTATGTCGAGCGCGACTGCGCTCACATGCCGCACGAGGAAGCGGTGCGCGATCTGCTGCTGGAGCGTAGCCAGATTTTCGATGTCGCGGATGTGAGCGGCGCACCCTGGATCGAGATCGATTTTCCGAACGATGTCGAGCGCGCCCGCTCCGAGGTGCTGCCGTTGCTGCAGCCGGTTTTGCAGCCGCTGGCAGGCGTTTTTCGTTGATCTTGCTGATTTGATTTCAGTTGAGTTGAGTTGAGTTCCGCTAGCTCCCGCTGAACTTTCTCCAGAAACGGCGGGCCTGATGTCCGCCGCCCCGCCGATGCTGCTGATTCCAAGCGCTTTCATCGTGCCGCTGATCGTGGCGTGCGCGATGTTCATGGAAAACGTGGACGCGACCGTCCTTGTGACTTCGCTGCCCGCGCTGGCGCGAGATTTTGGCGAAACCCCGATCACGCTGCGCCTGGCTATTACGAGCTATGTGATTGGTCTGGGAGTGTTCATTCCGGTATGCGGCTGGGTGGCGGACCGGTTTGGCCCGCGGACCGTGTTTTGCAGCGCCATCGGGGTGTTTATTGGCGGCTCGCTGCTGTGCGCGGCGTCGACCTCGCTGCCGATGTTTATCGCCGCGCGCTTTGTAGAGGGCGTCGGCGGGGCCATGATGGTGCCTGTTGGGCGCATCATCATTTTCCGTTCAGTGCCGAAAGCGGATTTCATCCGCGCGGTGAACTATCTGACCGTCCCCGCGCTGCTGGGGCCGGTGCTGGGGCCGCCGCTGGGTGGGTTCATCACGACCTACCTGCACTGGCGCCTGATTTTCTTCATCAATATTCCGATTGGCCTTCTGGGCATCTGGCTGGCGCAGCGGTATATCGCCAATGTGCGTGAAGCGCATCCGGGGCCGCTCGACTGGGCCGGTTTTGTCTTGTCCGCCAGTGGTGCGGCGCTGGCCTTGCTTGGGCTTTCGCTGGTTGGCGGGCGTTTGGTGCCGGATGCCCAGGCCTTCGGCATGACCCTGGCCGGTGTGCTGCTGCTGCTTGCCTATGTGGCGTATGCCCGTCGCGTGGAGCGGCCATTACTCGATTTGCGCTTGTTGCGGATTCCCAGTTTTCACGCGAGTGTGCTGGGCGGCTCGCTGTTTCGTATCAGTCTCGGTGAACTGACCCCGTAAAGTTGGACGGTTAAGTTATGCAGCTAAGGGCTGAGTTCTGTACTGCACAGGACTCAGCCCTTTTAGCTTTAGCTTGATGCGCTCGTGGTTGTAGTAGTGGATGTAGTTAGCAATAGCGCTGCGCAGTTGCTCCACACAATCGAAGCGGGCCAAGCGAAAGCACTCTGATTTGAGGGTTCCGAAAAAGCTCTCCATCGCGGCATTATCCAGACAATTACCTTTGCGTGACATGCTTTGCACCAAACCTCGCTTGGCGAGCCGCTCCCGGTAGGCGCGCATTTGGTAAGCCCAACCTTGATCGGAGTGCAGCATCGGCGTTTGGCCGCGCGACAGGCGTCTAAATGCCTTATCTAGCATTCCCTGGATGAGTGCAAAATCCGGGCGTTCGCTACTTTCCCAAGCGATGATTTCGCCGTTATAAAGATCCAAAACCGGCGATAGATATAGTTTCTTGCCACCGACGTTAAATTCCGTGACGTCCGTCACCCATTTCTCATTGGGCTTGCTCGCCTCGAATTGGCGCTTGAGCAAGTTCGGCGCGACTCGACCGAGTTCTCCGCGGTACGAGCGATACTTCTTGGGCCGTACCAGCGATTTGAGTCGCAATACCGACATCAAACGCTGCACCGTCTTGTGATTGACTAAGCTGCCGTCCTTTCGCAGGGCCGCCGTCACACGGCGATAGCCGTAGCGGCCCTTATGTCGAGCGAATATCTGAGAAATCCTGGCTTTAAGCTCGGCATGATGATCCCCGGCTTTGCGTGCAGCCATCTGGTAATAGAACGTGCTGCGCGCCAAGCCTGCAATGCTTAACAGTGCCCCGAGCGGATGATGCTCGCGCAACACGCTCACCGCTTGCGCTTTTTCTTTGGCGCTGTCTGCTCCTTGGCCCGGAGCAGCTCGTCCAACTTTTTTAGGTACGCCACCTCCGCGCGCAGGTATTCGATTTCTTTGAGCAAGTCTTCGCGTGGGCGCTCATCGCCTGGCGTCGTCGGTTGGGTGTGCTGTTTGGGCTGTGACATCTTGGGTGGCCGCCCCCTGGGGCGCGGCTTGAGGGCTTCGAGACCGCCCTCATGATACTGGCGCTCCCAGCGGCTCACACTATTGGCCTCGCGCAAGTCGAATACCGCACACGTGTGTTGGTACGACAGTTCGTGACGCCACATATGCTGGAGCACCGACATTTTGAACTCTGCGCTATACGTTTCGTGCTTCTTGCGAAGCCCGGCCTCACCATGTTGCCGAAAAGCGCCCACCCAGCGCCGCAACACCGAATAGCCAATTCCGTGCTTCTGACTCACGTGCCGCAAACCGCCTCGACCATCTAAATACTCCTGAACCACCTGGAGCTTAACCGCCTCGTCATACTTCGTCATGAAAAAACCCCCAACGATTGGAGTTATGTCCAACTCTTGGGGGTCAGTTCACGGGGCGGTGCCGTTTTTATTACCGCTGGCGCTGCAGGAAGGCCTTGGGTTTAACGCTTTTGTGGCTGGATCGATTACTTGTGCGTCGGCGTTCGGCTCGATTTTCATGAAATCAGTCGCGCAGCCCGTGCTCGCCCGTTATGGTTTTCGCACCGTGCTGATGTACAACGCCGGCTTTGCGGGGCTGGTGATTGCCCTCTATGGACTGTTTTTCCCTGGTACGCCGCACTGGGTAATCTGGTGTGTGGTGTTGCTGGGTGGGGTGTTTCCCTCACTGCAATTCACCGCGCTAAATTCGCTCGCCTATGCCGATATTCCGAGCCCCGACATTGGCCGTGCAACCAGCATGGCGAGTGTGATTCAACAGATTTCGCTCGGCCTCGGCGTCACCCTCGGCGGGATCGTGCTGCAGATATCACATACGGTGCAAGGTCACGCGAGCCTGGTCTGGCTGGATTTTGTCCCAGCTTTTGTGGTGACGGGGCTTTTTGCGTGGGCCTCGATTCCCGTCACGGCTCGCTTGCCACAAGGCTCGGGCGACGAAATTGCACGGGGTGGGAGAGGGCGCGCCTGACGCTGGCGAGGCGCTGGCGAGGGCGTAAAACGCGGAGCGTAATCTCTCTCGTTTGGGGTTCGCAAACCCGCTATTTGCTGCTATAAAACCGCGTTGTATTTTTTTGTCAGACGGTTGGATTGCTTCAGGAGACAAGTAATGAAATTAATCAATAAAGCAAAATTCTCGGCCACTACATTTGCGTTTGCCGCATGGGTGTCGATATCGGTGGGTTTTATCGATGCTGCCCCGGCGCATGCGAAGCCGCCCGCCGCGCCCAAGCCTGCGGTATTGAGCGCAGGGGCGATTGCGGTGGCCGATCAATACGGTGCTGACACGGCCGCACAAATATTCAGAAAGGGCGGCAATGCGGTTGATGCAGCGGTTGCCGTTGCCTTCACGCTAGCGGTGACTTATCCCGAGGCGGGCAATATTGGCGGCGGCGGGTTGATGACGCTGTACGTGGATGGCAAGCCGTACTTCATTGATTACCGCGAGCGGGCGCCCTTGGCCGCCACGAAGAACATGTTTCTTGATGCTCAGGGAAACGTCATTGAGGGCAAAAGTTTGTATGGCGGTTTCGCGGTGGGCGTGCCCGGCACGGTCGCGGGAATGTGGGAAGCACAACGCCGCTTTGGCCGGCTGACGTGGAAGCAGGTGCTGGCCCCGGCGATTAAATATGCGCGCGAGGGCTTTATCGTCAGCGAGCAACTGGCCAGGCGCCGGGCCAAGGCATCGCAGGAATTCGCCGGCAAGACTAATTTCGACACTTACTTCAGCGGGATGAAAGAAGGGGTGAACTTCAAACAGCCAGACTTGGCTGCGGTGCTGACGCGCATTGCTGAGCAGGGGGCGAAAGATTTCTACGATGGCAAGACAGCTGATCTGATTGCGGCGTCGATGAGTGGCGGCAACGGGCTGATTACCAAACAGGATTTGGCGCAATACAGGGCGGTGTGGCGCGAGCCGATTCAGGCGGACTGGAACGGCTACCGCATCATTACTGCGCCGCCGCCCAGTTCGGGCGGCATTGGTCTGGTGCAACTGCTGAAGATGAAAGCCGATCTCGCACTGGCATTCAAGGGTGTGGCGCTGAATTCGCCCCAGTACATCCACCTGATTGCAGAAATCGAAAAACGTGTATTTGCCGACCGTGCGCAGTATCTAGGTGACCCGGATTTTTACAAGGTGCCCGTGGAGCAACTGACGAGCGACGCATACATTGCCAGGCGCGCAGCTGAGGTCAATGTCACCAATCCGACATCTCTCGAAAGCGTGCGGCCGGGGCTTGGTACCTCTTTACCGGAGAAGGCTGAAACCACGCATTTTTCGGTGGTGGACAAGTGGGGTAACGCGGTATCCAACACTTATACGATCAATGGCTATTTTGGCTCGGGAATGGTTGCCAAAGGCACGGGCATTGTGCTGAACGATGAAATGGATGATTTTTCAGCCAAGCCGGGTGTGGCGAACATGTTCGGTGTGGTTGGCAGCGATGCGAACTCTATCGAACCGAAAAAGCGCCCGCTGTCGTCGATGACTCCTACGATCCTGACGCGCGACGGCAAGGTATCGCTGGTGATCGGTACACCGGGAGGCTCGCGCATCTTCACGTCGATTTTCCAGGTGATCAACAACCTGTACGACTTCAATTTGCCGCTCGCACAGGCGGTCGGCGAGATGCGCTTTCACCACCAGTTGTTGCCTGCCAATACGATTTTCTGGGAACCCTATAAGCCGATTGACGGCGATCTCGCCAGACAGGTCGAAGCGAAGGGCTATGTGCTAAAGGAACAGGCGTTCAACGGGGATATTCAGGTCATCAGGATCGAAGGCAACAAGCCCGATGCGGTGTCTGATCCGCGCGGACGTGGGGTGGCGTGGGTGATTCCGTAAAGCAGCTGGAAGTGCTCTGGCACGGCCCATGCCAATAGGGCTAGGGCTAGGGCTGCGCGGCATATGATGGCCTGGCGCCTGATTTTTTATGCGGGCTAGGGCGGTTTGTTCAGAGGAAGTAGATTGGCGGGCTTCGCGCAACCAGTTGGCGGCCCGCTTTTTTACATATCAATCAGCTGCGCGTAGAAGCGGCGCCAGGCAGCTTGATCGGCATCAGCGTGGACGTGTTTGATGGGAGAGGTATTTGACGCTTGGCCAGGGGGCGCGGTAAACGCTTCGTCATGCGCCTCGGCACATGCGTTGATAAACGTTTGCATGGATGGCGGGTCGTTGAAAACCAGTGTGCATCGTGGCATGACGATTTCGACGCGCGCCTGGGTGCGTGTTACCTGAGGCGTGCTGTAACCGTCAAAACTTGTGCTGTTTTGCGTTACTCGCATTATCCGCTTCACTCGTACCCGATAATCAATTGCCACGTTGTTCTCCTGTTTTGCCAGTCAGACGTCTCAGTATAGTGTTGGCGGCCCACGATGAGCGAGCGTTAATTACAGCGCTGGCTAGCGCATGAAAACGGGTTGGACCAGGACGGCAGGTGTTATCCGGTGGTCTCCGGAAACTGGGCGCGGCCCTGCGTCAGGTCGCGTAGCGCGACACGCGCGTGATCGCAGGCATTAAGCGGTAAGCGAATGGTGAGTTGCACCTCCATGTCATGGACACTGGCCTGAAGTGAATGATGTGCTTGCTCGATCCAGTGACGGACACGAGCTTCGTCAGGATAGGGGATAGCGATAGCCAGTGTTGTCAACGCAATACGCTCGACTCGGGGGGCATCGCGTAGTGCTGTAGCGATGGCGTCGGCATAGGCGCGGACAAGGCCACCGGCACCGAGCTTGACCCCACCGTAGTAGCGGACCACGGCGGCTAGCACGCCATCGAGATCGTGATGCCGCAGCACTTCGAGAATCGGCCGTCCTGCTGTGCCGGACGGCTCACCATCATCGGACATCCCTGACTGCCCGCCTGCCAGCAAAGCCCAGCAAACGTGCGTGGCGGATGGGTGCGCATCCCGTAGACGCTGCAGTTCGGCCATGGCGGCCGTGCGATCCGCGACGGGGACCGCGTGTGCAATAAAGCGGCTTTTACGGATTTCGAGTTCTGCCGTTAGCGGGGCGGAAAGGGTATAGGTGGGCAAAGCGAAAACGTCGATAGGGTGGAGATACTGTGGTTAGGGTATCAGGGTCTTGTCATGATGCCATGACAATGGATCTGCGCAGGACGGCTATCAGGTTAAGCCTGGTTTGCAAGTGATGATTACGGCGCGATGTTTCATTGCAATTCCTGATGTGCCTGGAGGGCGGACCCAGCCCTTCGGCGAAGAGATGGCTTTTGCGCGATGAGTGGCCCCGGCAGACGCCAGGTATTACCCGTATGATCCTGATAAGATGACGTAATCCATAAGGAGGGTTTCAACGATGACGGCCTTTTATGTGACGCTAGCTTTATTGGGCGTAGTTTCGCTGGGATATGCCGCGATCGCTGAAACAAGGCGCCGTGCGCGGTTTCAGCCGATACGCGTGCGACACGATGTCCGCCGCACACGGCGGTAACGACGATGAACCTGATGGTCTGGAACATCCCGAAGTCGTGTTCTGAACAGCAGGTACACGATTTTCTGATGGGTGAGCTGGGCCACTACGCGAAGCGCATCGTCGTTTACCAGTCCGCTACGGCTAACGCTTACGCGCAAGTAGAGCTGGATGTCAGCATCCCTTATGTTGGCGATATGGTTGCACGACAAATTCAGGGCAAGTTACTTGATGGCGTCCAGCTTCAGGTTAGTACGTCGCTGTTCGATGACGGGCCTCCGCCTGCTGGTTGAGCGGCACTAACGGTTAAAGCACGCCGCGAAGTGTTTTGTCGCGCATTTTTTGCTAAAGATTTATTGCAAAAACCGCTTGCCAGCGGAGTCCGGCATGACTAGAATTGCGGTCTTTCGCGCTCTGGGTGGATGGGGTGCGAAAGCGGGAGGTCCTTGATGGACGGGGCTTTGGCGGTACAGGCAGCAGGTTGTCCGGGTGAGCAGGAAAAAGCGCTTCCCTGGTAAAAACAAGTTGACGGTATCGGGAAAGTTCTCCATAATCTCGTTTCTGTGCTGCAGGGCGGCACGGTGGGGCTGGCAGGTGCTGTGCGGGTGTGGCAGCAGCGGGTTTCGCAGATGATCTTTAAAAATTAACAGCCGATAAGTGTGGGTACTTGATGGAGGCGCGAGGGGTTTCTGCCGGTCCGTAAGGATGGGCGGGAGTCCCATAAAGCGAAAGAATCAAGTCTCACACAGTAAAGTCAGGTATAGAAGCAAGATACCTGTCAATACGTTGAGTGAGCGACCGGCCTCGAAAGAGGCCGAAAACAGTAACAGGTTTGAACTGAAGAGTTTGATCCTGGCTCAGATTGAACGCTGGCGGCATGCCTTACACATGCAAGTCGAACGGCAGCACGGGAGCAATCCTGGTGGCGAGTGGCGAACGGGTGAGTAATACATCGGAACGTGTCCTGGAGTGGGGGATAGCCCGGCGAAAGCCGGATTAATACCGCATGCGCTCTGAGGAGGAAAGCGGGGGATCTTCGGACCTCGCGCTGCAGGGGCGGCCGATGGCAGATTAGCTAGTTGGTGGGGTAAAGGCCTACCAAGGCGACGATCTGTAGCTGGTCTGAGAGGACGACCAGCCACACTGGGACTGAGACACGGCCCAGACTCCTACGGGAGGCAGCAGTGGGGAATTTTGGACAATGGGCGCAAGCCTGATCCAGCAATGCCGCGTGTGTGAAGAAGGCCTTCGGGTTGTAAAGCACTTTTGTCCGGAAAGAAAACCTTTGCCCTAATACGGTGGGGGATGACGGTACCGGAAGAATAAGCACCGGCTAACTACGTGCCAGCAGCCGCGGTAATACGTAGGGTGCAAGCGTTAATCGGAATTACTGGGCGTAAAGCGTGCGCAGGCGGTTCGCTAAGACAGATGTGAAATCCCCGGGCTCAACCTGGGAACTGCATTTGTGACTGGCAGGCTAGAGTATGGCAGAGGGGGGTAGAATTCCACGTGTAGCAGTGAAATGCGTAGAGATGTGGAGGAATACCGATGGCGAAGGCAGCCCCCTGGGCCAATACTGACGCTCATGCACGAAAGCGTGGGGAGCAAACAGGATTAGATACCCTGGTAGTCCACGCCCTAAACGATGTCAACTAGTTGTTGGGGATTTATTTCCTTAGTAACGTAGCTAACGCGTGAAGTTGACCGCCTGGGGAGTACGGTCGCAAGATTAAAACTCAAAGGAATTGACGGGGACCCGCACAAGCGGTGGATGATGTGGATTAATTCGATGCAACGCGAAAAACCTTACCTACCCTTGACATGTACGGAATTCTGCCGAGAGGTGGAAGTGCCCGAAAGGGAGCCGTAACACAGGTGCTGCATGGCTGTCGTCAGCTCGTGTCGTGAGATGTTGGGTTAAGTCCCGCAACGAGCGCAACCCTTGTCCCTAGTTGCTACGCAAGAGCACTCCAGGGAGACTGCCGGTGACAAACCGGAGGAAGGTGGGGATGACGTCAAGTCCTCATGGCCCTTATGGGTAGGGCTTCACACGTCATACAATGGTCGGAACAGAGGGCAGCCAACCCGCAAGGGGGAGCCAATCCCAGAAAACCGGTCGTAGTCCGGATCGCAGTCTGCAACTCGACTGCGTGAAGCTGGAATCGCTAGTAATCGCGGATCAGCATGCCGCGGTGAATACGTTCCCGGGTCTTGTACACACCGCCCGTCACACCATGGGAGTGGGTTTTACCAGAAGTGGCTAGTCTAACCGCAAGGAGGACGGTCACCACGGTAGGATTCATGACTGGGGTGAAGTCGTAACAAGGTAGCCGTATCGGAAGGTGCGGCTGGATCACCTCCTTTCAGGAGCTTGCGTGCCAAGATGAAGTGCCCACGCTTATCGGCTGTAATCAGGACAGACTCAGGGGTCTGTAGCTCAGCTGGTTAGAGCACCGTCTTGATAAGGCGGGGGTCGATGGTTCGAGTCCATCCAGACCCACCAACTTTGTCTGCGGTGGTGGCGGGTGCAGGAATCCCCGGGGTTGTACAGGGTATACAGGGTACAGGGGGATTAGCTCAGCTGGGAGAGCACCTGCTTTGCAAGCAGGGGGTCGTCGGTTCGATCCCGTCATCCTCCACCAGTCACCCGCCAGTCATCATTGCACAGGATCTGGAGCACCGCGCAAGCGGAAAGTCTCCGGGGTTTGTGCATTGGTGTTTGCGCCAGTCATGGCGGCATGAAAGTGCCGGCTGTCCCGTTCTTTAAAAATCAGGAAGAAGTAGTAAAGAGACCGGTTAAAAGCGCCTCGAGATGGGCGTGAGTAGACTGGTCAGGGTTGTGATTGTATCAAAAGTATGAAAAGTTCATCGAGAGATGGGCCTGGAATACGGCACAACGCAAAAACTCAACCTGTAGCGGGGGTGCGAGACACACTCGTTATAGGGTCAAGCGAACAAGTGCATGTGGTGGATGCCTTGGCGATCACAGGCGATGAAGGACGCGGTAGCCTGCGAAAAGCTCCGGGGAGCTGGCAAACGAGCTGAGATCCGGAGATGTCCGAATGGGGAAACCCGGCCCGAATGGGTCATCCGCAGCTGAATACATAGGCTGCGCGAAGCGAACGCGGTGAACTGAAACATCTAAGTAACCGCAGGAAAAGAAATCAACCGAGATTCCCAAAGTAGTGGCGAGCGAAATGGGAGCAGCCAGTACTCTTTAGCATGACCGTTAGCCGAACGCTCTGGAAAGTGCGGCCCTAGCAGGTGATAGCCCTGTAGGCGAAAACGGACGTGTGGAACTGAGTGTACAGAAAGTAGGGCGGGACACGTGAAATCCTGTCTGAAGATGGGGGGACCATCCTCCAAGGCTAAATACTCGTGATCGACCGATAGTGAACCAGTACCGTGAGGGAAAGGCGAAAAGAACCCCGGGAGGGGAGTGAAACAGATCCTGAAACCGCATGCATACAAACAGTAGGAGCCCTGCAAGGGGTGACTGCGTACCTTTTGTATAATGGGTCAGCGACTTACATTCAGTGGCAAGCTTAACCGATTAGGGCAGGCGTAGCGAAAGCGAGTCCGAACAGGGCGTCCAGTCGCTGGGTGTAGACCCGAAACCAGGTGATCTATCCATGGCCAGGATGAAGGTGCGGTAACACGTACTGGAGGTCCGAACCCACTAACGTTGAAAAGTTAGGGGATGAGCTGTGGATAGGGGTGAAAGGCTAAACAAACCTGGAAATAGCTGGTTCTCTCCGAAAACTATTTAGGTAGTGCCTCGTGTATCACCTTCGGGGGTAGAGCACTGTCATGGTTGAAGGGTCCATTGCGGATTACTTCGCCATAGCAAACTCCGAATACCGAAGAGTGCAATCACGGGAGACAGACATCGGGTGCTAACGTCCGGTGTCAAGAGGGAAACAACCCAGACCGCCAGCTAAGGTCCCCAAATATTGCTAAGTGGGAAACGAAGTGGGAAGGCAAAAACAGTCAGGAGGTTGGCTTAGAAGCAGCCATCCTTTAAAGAAAGCGTAATAGCTCACTGATCGAGTCGTCCTGCGCGGAAGATGTAACGGGGCTAAGCAATATACCGAAGCTGCGGATGCACAGTAATGTGCATGGTAGGAGAGCGTTCCGTAAGCCTGCGAAGGTGCACTGTAAAGTGCGCTGGAGGTATCGGAAGTGCGAATGCTGACATGAGTAGCGATAAAGGGGGTGAAAAGCCCCCTCGCCGTAAGCCCAAGGTTTCCTACGCAACGTTCATCGGC
Source organism: Paraburkholderia hayleyella (assembly GCF_009455685.1). Lineage (NCBI taxonomy): Bacteria > Pseudomonadati > Pseudomonadota > Betaproteobacteria > Burkholderiales > Burkholderiaceae > Paraburkholderia > Paraburkholderia hayleyella. Next base: position 1,188,563 of record NZ_QPES01000001.1, read on the forward strand.
GTAGGGTGAGTCGGCCCCTAAGGCGAGGCAGAAATGCGTAGCTGATGGGAAGCAGGTTAATATTCCTGCACCAGCATGAAATGCGATGGAGGGACGGATCGCGGAAGGTTGTCCGGGTGTTGGAAGTCCCGGTCCTTGCATTGGAGAAGGCGCTTTGGCAAATCCGGGCGCAGGATTCAAGGGTGCGAGGCGAGTCACTCCGGTGACGAAGCAACTGGAAGGGGTTCCAGGAAAAGCTTCTAAGCTTCAGTTTCATGGTGACCGTACCGCAAACCGACACAGGTGGGCGAGATGAGTATTCTAAGGCGCTTGAGAGAACTCGGGAGAAGGAACTCGGCAAATTGGTACCGTAACTTCGGGATAAGGTACGCCCCGGTAGCCTGACTGGCCTGCGCCAGAAGGGTGAAGGGGTTGCAATAAACTGGTGGCTGCGACTGTTTAATAAAAACACAGCACTCTGCAAACACGAAAGTGGACGTATAGAGTGTGACGCCTGCCCGGTGCCGGAAGATTAAATGATGGGGTGCAAGCTCCTGACTGAAGTCCCGGTAAACGGCGGCCGTAACTATAACGGTCCTAAGGTAGCGAAATTCCTTGTCGGGTAAGTTCCGACCTGCACGAATGGCGTAACGATGGCCACACTGTCTCCTCCCGAGACTCAGCGAAGTTGAAGTGTTTGTGATGATGCAATCTCCCCGCGGCTAGACGGAAAGACCCCATGAACCTTTACTGTAGCTTTGCATTGGATTTTGAACCGGTCTGTGTAGGATAGGTGGGAGGCTTTGAAGCGTGGACGCCAGTTCGCGTGGAGCCATCCTTGAAATACCACCCTGGCTTGTTTGAGGTTCTAACCCTGGCCCGTTATCCGGGTCGGGAACAGTGCATGGTAGGCAGTTTGACTGGGGCGGTCTCCTCCCAAAGTGTAACGGAGGAGTACGAAGGTACGCTAGGTACGGTCGGAAATCGTGCTGATAGTGCAATGGCATAAGCGTGCTTAACTGCGAGACCGACAAGTCGAGCAGGTGCGAAAGCAGGTCATAGTGATCCGGTGGTTCTGTATGGAAGGGCCATCGCTCAACGGATAAAAGGTACTCTGGGGATAACAGGCTGATACCGCCCAAGAGTTCATATCGACGGCGGTGTTTGGCACCTCGATGTCGGCTCATCTCATCCTGGGGCTGTAGCCGGTCCCAAGGGTATGGCTGTTCGCCATTTAAAGAGGTACGTGAGCTGGGTTTAAAACGTCGTGAGACAGTTTGGTCCCTATCTGCCGTGGGCGCTGGATATTTGAAGGGACCTGCTCCTAGTACGAGAGGACCGGAGTGGACGAACCTCTGGTGTACCGGTTGTCACGCCAGTGGCATCGCCGGGTAGCTATGTTCGGAAGAGATAACCGCTGAAAGCATCTAAGCGGGAAACTCGCCCTGAGATGAGATATCCCCGGGGCTTCAAGCCCCTTGAAGGGTCGTTCGAGACCAGGACGTCGATAGGTCAGGTGTGGAAGCGCAGTAATGCGTTAAGCTAACTGATACTAATTGCCCGTAAGGCTTGATCCTATAACCAGTGTGTCTTCTCCTGTACCGGAGTTTGACATGCGTGGGTCATTTGCTGTGTGCCATACGCTCACACCCCCATTTTTTACTGCTTCTTCCCGGTTTGCCGCTCCTGCGCATGCAGCTGCGGCCCCCCCTTTGCCTGATGACCATAGCGTGTCGGTACCACCCCTTCCCATCCCGAACAGGACCGTGAAACGACTCTACGCCGATGATAGTGCGGATTCCCGTGTGAAAGTAGGTAATCGTCAGGCTCCCCTTTCTGCACAACGCCCCAGATACAAACCGTATCTGGGGCGTTGTCCTTTCTGCGGCCCTTTCCCCGCTTCTCTCTCATCACCCCGCTTTTTTTGCCGGAACGTGCTTGCTGTTTTGCATTGCATTATTCCCCTGCATCAACATCTCCCGATTTCATATAACTGGACTTCCCTACAGCCAGGCAGGATGATGTTTGGCTAACTCATCCAGATGGTTGATCAAATTGATGTCTACTCGACTCATCCGCATTCGCGGAGCGCGCCAGCATAACCTCAAAAATATTGATCTCGATCTTCATACCGGCGAGATGACCGTTGTGACCGGGCTTTCCGGCTCAGGAAAATCCAGTCTTGTGTTCGATACGCTTTACGCAGAAGGGCAGCGACGGTATGTCGAAACCTTTAGCGCTTATGCACGTCAGTTCCTTGACCGGATGGATCGTCCACAAGTCGATCGGGTAGAAGGCGTGCCGCCTGCCATCGCTATTGATCAAACGAATCCCGTTCGCAGTTCGCGTTCAACCGTTGGCACGATGACCGAACTTAATGACCATCTGAAACTGCTTTATGCGCGAGGAGCTGAACTCTTTGATCGTAAAAATGCCCAGCCGGTGCGTCACGATACGCCGGAGACCATTTATACCGAACTGCTTTCCCGCTGTGCAGAACACGATTACCGGCTGATCGTGACATTCCCGGTTGAGTTGCCCGAAAGTGCTACCCCGGACGAAATTGAGCAATGGTTGTCGGTTAGTGGGCATACGCGTGTGCAGGCCGAGCGTCAGGTGCTGACGCCGACGGGGCCTCGGAAAGTGCTGGATGTCGTCGCGGACCGGTTTCGCATGGCGCAAGTCGACAGGGCTCGTGCGATCGAAGCCATCGAGGCGTGTCTTAAGCGCGGAGGTGGCCGAATAAATATTTACGTTCAGAATGCGATGGCCGATGAAACGGCCGGGCCGCAAATATGGCGCTTTTCCACTGGCCTGCACAATCCCCAAAGTGATCTGTATTACGCCGATCCTCAGCCCGCCCTTTTTTCATTCAATTCAGCCTATGGTGCGTGTGAAACCTGCCGGGGTTTTGGCCGGGTGATTGGCGTGGATTGGGGACTCGTCATTCCTGATCCGCGAAAAACCTTACGCGGCGGAGCGATTAAAACATTGCAGACGCCCGCATGGAAGGAGTGTCAGGACGATTTGCTGCGTTATGCGGGCCAGTCAGGCATCAGACCGGATACCCCATGGTCCGAATTGACGGAGGCGGAGCGTGAATGGGTGATTGACGGCGCGCCAGATTGGGATGGCGAATGGCAGCGGCACTGGTATGGCATTAAACGTTTTTTCGGCTATCTGGAATCGAAAGCGTACAAGATGCACATCCGTGTGCTGCTCTCGAAATACCGGAGTTATACGCCCTGCGATACGTGTGGCGGTGCGCGTTTAAAGACGGAATCGCTGCTTTGGCGTTTAGGCACGAAGGCGAATGCCGATGGCGTACTTGAGGCCGGGCGGCGTTTCATGCCACATGGCGTCGAATGGACACGGCCGCAGCTCGAAGCGTTGCCCGGTCTGACAGTTCACGATTTAATGCTATTGCCGCTTAGCCGTGTTCGGCAGTTCTTCGATGGTGTTAACTTGCCGGCGGCACGGCTTGATGATGCGCTTGGTCTGCTGCTCGCTGAAGTGCGGACCCGCCTGCGCTATCTGTGTGATGTCGGCCTGGGTTATCTGACGCTTGACCGGCAAAGCCGTACGCTTTCAGGCGGTGAGGTGCAGCGGATCAATCTGACGACAGCGCTGGGCACCTCATTGACCAAAACCCTTTTTGTACTCGATGAACCCAGCATTGGGTTGCATCCACGAGACCTTAATCGCATTGTCGAAGCCATGCACCGTTTGCGCGATGCCGGGAATACGCTGGTGGTCGTCGAGCATGATCCCTTGGTCATGCTCGCGGCTGACCGGCTCATTGATATGGGGCCTGGCCCTGGTGAGCGCGGTGGCGCCATTGTTTATGACGGTCTGCCGGCCGAGGTGTGTCGCGCCGGTACGCTGACAGCGGATTATCTGAGCGGGCGTCGTCATGTGGCGGATGCGGCGGGCTGGACTCGCCGGCCGGTGACGCCGCAAACGCCACGCATGGTCCTGGAAGGTGCGAGCGAGCATAACTTGTGCGATGTCACGATCGAGATACCCCTGCAACGCCTGGTTTGCGTAACAGGGGTATCGGGTTCGGGTAAATCGACTTTGGTGCAGGATGTGCTGTATCCCGCGCTGGCGCGGCAATTGGGCCGTGTGTCGCACACCCCTGGCGCGTACCGGCGCTTGTCGGGCGCAGAGGCCGTGCATGATGTCGTGTTCGTGGACCAGTCGCCCATTGGCAAAACCGCACGCTCGAATCCGGCTAGTTATGTCGGCGCCTTCGATGAAATTCGCAAGCTGTTCGCGCGCGCCCCGCTGGCGTTACAACGTGGCTATGGTCCAGGCATGTTCAGCTTTAATTCGGGCGATGGCCGTTGCCCAACGTGCGGTGGCTCCGGTTTCGAACATGTCGAGATGCAGTTTTTGAGCGATGTGTACTTGCGTTGCCCGGATTGCGACGGCAAGCGCTATCGCGCGGAACTGCTCGAGGTCCGGATTGAGCGGGGAGCCCCTTCCCGGGCTCTCAATATTGCAGACGTACTGGCATTGACGGTGAGCGAGGCGATGCAGTTTTTCGCCCAGGACGCGGAGGTGTTGCGTGTGCTACAGCCGATTGTCGATGTGGGGCTCGAATACGTGAAGCTTGGGCAGCCAGTGCCAACGCTCTCGGGGGGCGAGGCGCAGCGGCTCAAGCTGGCCGCTTTTCTTGCAGAAGCCGCACCGGCACGTGCTTCCCGTGCGGCAGCTGTGGCGCCGGGCGCCAGGTTCTTCATGTTCGACGAACCCACCACGGGCTTGCATTTCGACGATATCGCCAAATTGATGCAGACGTTTGCCAAATTGCTTGCGCGAGGCGATTCGCTGCTCGTGATCGAACACAACCTGGATGTCATTCGTGCGGCGGACTGGCTGATTGATCTGGGCCCCGAAGGCGGAGAGGGCGGTGGCCGCGTGCTATGCGCAGGCACGCCAGACGCGGTGAAGGCGTGTCCCGCGTCGTATACGGGCCAGGCACTCATCCAGTATGAACAGGCGTTGCCCACCGGTGTGGCGGCAAGCGCAAAGGTCTCGGCCGCTTCGGCCCAGACGGCCCGCGATGCTACCGCACGCCAGAAGATCGAAGGCGAAGATGTCGTGCGTATCGTCAATGCGCGTGAGCACAATCTGAAGTCGCTCGATGTCGATATTCCGCATGGCAAGTTCAATGTGATTACCGGGGTATCGGGCTCGGGCAAGTCGACACTCGCGTTCGACATCCTGTTTCATGAAGGGCAGCGCCGCTATCTGGAATCGCTGAACGCATATGCCCGTTCGATCGTTCAGCCTGCGGGGCGTCCTGAAGTCGATGCGGTGTACGGCATTCCACCGACGGTTGCGATTGAGCAGCGGTTATCGCGCGGTGGCCGCAAGAGCACCGTGGCGACCATCTCCGAAGTCTGGCATTTTCTGCGCCTGCTCTATGTAAAGCTCGGGCTTCAGCACTGTATCCACGACGGCACGCCCGTCACGGCGCAAAGCGCCGAAGCGATTGCCGCGCAATTGCTGCGCGAGCATCGTGGCCAGCATGTTGGCCTGCTGGCGCCGCTGGTGGTCAATCGCAAGGGCGTTTATACCGATCTGGCGAAATGGGCGAAAGCGCGAGGCAATACCCATTTGCGCGTCGATGGCGAGTTCGTGCCTGTCGATGCATGGCCGAAGCTCGATCGCTTCCGTGAACATACGATTGAACTGCCTGTGGCGGATCTGGTCGTTACGCCAGATCACGAAGCGCAACTGCGTCAGGCACTCGATGAGACGCTTGAGTTAGGCAAAGGCGTGATGCATTTGCTGTCGCCGCTCGATGGCTTGAGTGAGGCGCTACGCGAGGGTGCGGCGACCGCATCGCTGGGTACGCTCAAGGTGTTATCGGTCAAGCGTGCCTGTCCGGTATGCAGTACGAGCTATCCGGAGCTGGATCCACGACTGTTTTCCTATAACAGCAAGCATGGCTGGTGCCCGACGTGCGTGGGGACTGGGCTGGCGCTGACCCGTGAACAGCGTGCGGCCTACGACGACACCCGGCTTGCCACGGATGGCCAGGGCCGTGAGCAAAGCTTGCCTGCCCAGGAGCCCGAACCCGATGGTATGGGCGACACGCCGTGTCCCGATTGCGCGGGCACGCGGCTCAACCCGGTCGCACGGGCGGTGACATTCGATACGCATCCCATCGTTGAAATCGCGCAATGGACCGTGACGCAAACCCGCCATTGGATACAGGCGTTGAAGCTGGAAGGACGCGATGCCGGGATTGCGCGCGATGTGGTGAGCGAGATCGGTAACCGGTTGCAGTTTCTGGAGGAGGTGGGGCTGGGGTATCTCGGGCTTGACCGTGCCGCGCCGAGTTTGTCTGGCGGAGAAGCGCAGCGGATTCGGCTGGCCGCGCAACTGGGCAGCAATTTGCAGGGCGTGTGTTACGTGCTTGACGAACCCACGATCGGCTTGCATCCGAGAGATAACCAGATCTTGCTGAGCGCTTTACGCAAGCTGGGTGACAAAGGCAATACGCTGGTCGTGGTCGAGCATGACGAAGACACGATTCGCCATGCTGACCATCTGATCGATATTGGTCCTGGGGCGGGTAAGCGGGGCGGCCGGGTGGTCGCGCAAGGACAGGTTGCCGATCTGGCGGCACAGCCCGATTCGTTGACAGGGCGGTTTCTGGCACAGCCGATCGTGCATCCGCTGCAGCCACGGCGGCCGGTGTCGCTTGCCGCGAGCGGCGACGGCTGGCTGACCGTGCAGCGCGCGTGGCTGCATAACTTGCGCGAGGTGACGGTGGCATTGCCGTTGCAACGGCTGGTCGCCATCACCGGGGTTAGCGGCTCGGGCAAATCCACGCTGGCGCGCGACGTCTTGATGACCAGTCTGCTGGACGCGGTGGGACGCTCGGTGCTGTCATCGCCCGCGACGCGGCGCGCGCGCAAGGCCCTTCCCGCGGATACCGCGCTCCGCTCGCGTTCGAGCGTGCTGGCCCGTACCGCAGCACGTCCCGCGCTCGACGTGAAGCAGGTCTGGCACGGCTGCGATGGCATCACGGGCTGGGAGGCGATTGATCGCGTGCTGGAGGTGGATCAAACGCCGATTGGTAAAACGCCGCGCTCGTGTCCAGCGACGTACATCGGTGTGTGGGATGCGATTCGGCGCCTGTTTGCCGATACGCTGGAAGCGCGGGCGCGGGGTTATAGCGCTTCGCGCTTTTCCTTCAACACGGGCGATGGACGTTGTCCGTCATGCGATGGGCAAGGCGTGCGAACCATTGGCATGAGTTTCTTGCCCGATGTGAAAGTACTGTGTGATGTTTGTCATGGGCAGCGTTTTAATCCGGAGACGCTTGCGGTGACCTGGCGTGGCAAGAATATCGGCGAAGTTCTGACGATGGAGATTGACGAAGCCGTGGTGTTTTTCGCACCGTTGACGAACATCGCGCATCCGTTGCAACTCATGAAAGACGTGGGGCTGGGGTATTTGACACTGGGCCAGCCATCACCGACGTTGTCGGGTGGCGAGGCGCAACGCATCAAGCTGGTGACCGAGCTGAGCAAGGTGCGCGATGACCTGACCCGGCGTGGCCAGAAAGCCGCACACACTTTGTACGTGCTGGACGAGCCGACGGTTGGGCTGCATATGGCGGACGTCGAAAAACTGATTCATGTGCTGCATCGTCTGGTTGACGCTGGCCATAGCGTGATTGTGATCGAACACGATCTCGATGTGATTGCCGAAGCGGACTGGATTGTCGATTTGGGCCCCGAGGGGGGCGCGGCGGGGGGCGGTGTGGTGGCGGCCACGGACCCAGAGGGGCTGGCCCGGGTGGCAGCCAGTTACACCGGACAGGCACTGGCGCCCGTGCTGGCGCGTGGCCGGGCTCAAACCGGGCTCAAACGGGGCAATAGCGAGGCGGGCCAGGTGCCAGCGAGCCCCATGGCGGCTCGCGCTACAATTGCCGCCGATTCGAAAAAGGAAGCACGATGACGGTTCGTATTTTCGCGGCCACTGCGTTCACGGCCACTGCGCTGGTGGCCGCGACCACGCTGATGACAGGGTGTACCGCAGCGGATAAAAATGCGGCGACCTGTGAGCAACTGATGCGGCGTTCGTTGGCGCAAGCCTCGCCGAACAAACTGGTGGTCTCCCATGCTGGCGCCGGTATCGGCGGCAGCCGGGTGGTCGTCGAAGGCGGCATTGAGTATCTGGCATTTCCGCCGCCTGTGGCTGCTTCAGCGGCTGCGGGTGTTTCAAAGGCCGCTTCAGCCGCTCTGGCCGCCTCTACGCCACGACGGCTGGCTCAACCGGTCACGAGGAGCCTGCCTGCCGCCGTTGAATGCACGTTCAACCAGGCGGGTCTTGTTTCGTTTCGCTGGCTTGCGCCGCAGAAAATGGTGAGAACGAAAGAGGCTGCAGATAACGAGGCTTCCGACTAGTTTTCCTCGCGTCTCCGTTACTGTCCTGACGTGTTCTGCGCATCCTGCAAAAAAAGCCCGTGACAATTGCCTGCGCACTCGTCACGGGTCCTTCCTCTCCCTGCTCAAGCTATTGCTGACTCTGAATCCGGGCTACTCCAGACTAGAACGCGAAGTACGGTCCGGCGCCTGCCGGCGTGCTAGCGGTTTCAATCGCGGTAAAAATCCGGCGTCCGTAGAAGAACGGGAGCCCCCAGTTGACAGAGTTCGCCGAAGGCCCCGCAAGGTCGCTAAACGCGTAGTTTGAGGTGCTGAAGAGTGTTTGCGCGTTGCTGACTGAAAACGTCAAGCTGCTGTTCGTGCCGTCACTGCCGCTGATCGTGGCGGAAAGGTCCGAGGTGTCGGGTGGGCAATACCATAAACCACAGCGCGGCAAGGCGGGATTCGGGAAAAACAGACCGTTGGAGCCGCTGTCCAGAAAGCTGTTATAGACGTTGCCGTCCATGGCAGTTCGGATATAGCCCGATTGCTGGTTCGCCTTGAATACCTTCGCGTTGCCCAATCCGTTATTGGCTTGCGTCCCGATCCCGAAGATCATCGAGCCCGACACCGATGGCGTGCCTCCATCGGTAATCGCAGGCAAATCAATCACCACACCATTGTTGTCCGCGCTGAACAGGCTGACCGGATTGGTCACCTGCTGCGCCAGCGGCTGCGTGCTCGGCGTGCAGTTGCCCGCTGCGTTGCATGAGTAATACCAGCGCGGCATCGGCGAAACAGTGCAATTGATACCGCAATCGGCAGTGAACAGGCCCACACCTAAAATGCCATTGGCCCGCAAGTTGGAAGCGGTTTGCATCGACAAGCCAGCATTCGCGCAATCGGTGGGAACGGTTGGAACGGTGGGGTCTGCGATGATCTGGATCGAGGCGCCAGGGGCGATATGTCCGGCCAGGCGGATGTCGGCGCTTCTCACCGCGCCCCAGGTATAACCGGAGCCAAACACCGCGCACTGGCCGCTGGTTCCTGAGCCGGAGGCAATGCTGGGAAGGGCCTGGAGACTGGCGGGCAGGGCTGAGTTAAGAATCCGCAGTCCTTGCGAACCCGTATCGACCTGGATGTTGTCGATGGTGGCGCATTCGCTGGTGCCGGGGACACAGAGCGTGACGCTGGTCGTTAGCATGTTGCGCACCAGGCCTGGCATTGTGGTTACCGAGATGGGTTGCACATTCGGTATGTTCGATTGCGTCACGGGAAGCGGACTGGTCGTTGCGGGATCCTCGTTACTCGTCAGGTTTGATGAAGGCGGTGTGGGTGGGTTGGGCTGCTGGGTCACGGGTGGAACGTTGTTGCCAGAGCCACCATCGCCACCCCCTCCACCCCCACCGCAAGCGGCGAGCGTGGCACAGACAAATAGAAGCAAAGCGCGTTTGGCAGACATGGTAGCGCTCCTTTAATTCAGGTCATTGGGAGAGATGCCCGGAGGCAGGGCCTGGGGTAGCCAGGCGCGGCCGAGGTAGCTGCGCATCTGGCCACCCGACTCCACGACCACATCGGGACGCTCGACACGGGAGGCATGCAGTTCGTTTGAGATCGCACGGTTGGCCGTTGCGCCAGTGCGATACGAAGCGGTGTATTTGCCGAGTAGCGCGTGCAGGTCGGGCATGGTGGGGCCTTGCCACGTATAGGCGAAGATCCGGCCGTCGCTTGCGGCGTACTCACGAATCGTGGTGCCACCCGCGTCGACGCTGGAGCGCTCACGCACGGCACCGTTTAACAGTACGTGCTGCACTACGCCAGACGCGCTTTGTGTAGAGCTCATCATTCCGCCAAGTTCGGCATGCGCATGGGCAGCAAACGCAAGTGCTGCAGCGGCGAGTGATCGCGCGAGCACTTGATATCTTAGGATTTGTGCCATTGACATCTCCTCGTAGATTAGGTGCTGATTTTGAGATTTACAATTCAAGATAGCATTCTGTTTTCTTGGCGTAATGTTGTTTTTTCAGATGATGATAAATATAAAATGTTTTTCAGGTGTATTTGTTTGATAAAAAAATGTTTTTAAACAATAGGTTATGGGTTAAAAAAGAGGGTAATTAAGAACCTAGGATAAATGTTGATAAGTGTTAAATTTCGATGCCAAAAAAATAAATCCGGTACGCGTATTGATTATTTTGGGATTGAGTGAGGGTATTGCCTGGTGAGTCACCTGGCAGAATTTAAATGGGGGGTATGCGTACCTGTTCGATGGGCCAGGCTTTACGCAACGCGCTAGCCTGACGCCGGCAAATAGCGCTTTTTCCACCGCTTTGTGCCGGGAACGGTAAAATCGCAGGCTGATCCACGGAAACTCCCCGTGGCGTAGCGGAAGGATTCCCTGAACATGAATGATCTTCGACTTACCCGGTGCTTGACCGCATGGCTGATAGCGGGCGGTTTGGCTGCTGGTTGCAGTTCTCCCGCACCAACCCAGATTGACTATAAGAGCGATTCCAGATCGAAAGCCGCCGCGTTGGCAGCACCGCCGGACATGATCGAAGTGACGGCCGATCAGCGTTCATTGCCGCCGCAGGGCGGCGAGACGTCGCTCTCTACGCTCAAGCAGATCCAGAATACCGCGCCGAGTTCGGCGCTCGAAGTCGTGCCGCCAGTTGCAGGCATGCATATTCAGCGCGATGGCACCGAAAGCTGGCTGGTCATCGATCACAAGACGCCCGCCGAAGCCTGGCCGCAGATCCGGCGTTTCTGGCAGGAGCAGGGTTTTCTGCTGGTGGTGGAGCAGCGCGAAAACGGCGTGATGGAAACCGACTGGAACGAAACGCACCCCAAAATCAACGACGGCATCATTCGCAATACGCTGGCGATAGCCACGGGCAATTCATACGTGACAGCGGAGCGCAACAAGTTCCGCACCCGGCTGGAAGCGGCACCCAATGGCGGCACTTATGTGTTCGTGAGCCAGAAGGGCATGCGCGAAGCGCTGAGTGGCCCGCATAATGACACCACGACCTGGGTCGCCAAGCCCAATGATCCCGTTCTCGAAACCGAATATCTGAAGCGGCTGATGGCTTCGCTGGCTCTGGCCAGCACGCGTGGGCCGGTCGCTGACACGGATACGGGCACGCCAGGGGCGGCCATGCCTTCGGCGGGAGCCAAAACCGCACCAGCGCTCGCGGGCGGCACGACAGCGCAAGCGAAAGCGGCGAAGACGAAGGCCGCAAAAATCGCTGCGGAGAATGTCGCGCTGGCTGCGCAACCACCCGCATCAAGCGGTACGGATGCGTCTTACACCACGTCTGAACTGACGATCAACGAGCCTTATGAGCGTGCCTGGTTGCACGTGGGTCAGGCGCTGGATCGCAGCAATTTCACCGTCGATGACCGTGACCACACGCGCGGCCTTTACTTCGTGCGTTACGCTGATCCGAGAGACATGGGGACGGCTGAGCAGGGCTTCTGGAACCAGATGTTCCATGGCAAGAAAGAAAAGGTCGTGAAGCAGTATCTGGTCAACGTCAAGGCACTGACGCCGAACCAGACCCGCATTGCCGTGGTGGATGACAAGGGCGTGATTGACGATTCAGAACCGGCCCGGCAAATCATGACGCTGATGACGAGTCAGTTGCGCTGAACCATCAGGCTTTCATCGACACCCGGTTAGCGAAAATAAAAAGCAAGGCTGGGTGGCTAAGGTTCAAATCATTGACATTGACATTGACCTGAACCCGGGCCCCATGGATGACATGGGGCCCGGGTTTTTTCATGGGCACTTGTGCAGCGCTTCATGCAGCGCTTCAACAAGGCCCGTGGCAATGGCGTTTTTTATGGACGTCCGTTTTTTTCACGCCGCGTTCGCGTTGTGTCGAGCGCCTCGCATACCTTGCGCGCGCCTTGCGCGATGCGGGGCGCGGGGCGGCTGAGCAAGTCGCCGTTGAGGGCGAACAGGTTATGGCGCGCGACGGCGGTCAGCCTCGGCCATGCCTGCCAGCGTTCGAGCGATTGCGGCAGCGGGCCCGGCATGCTCGCGCCGGGCGTGGTTGTCACGATAGCTTCCGGATTGGCGGCAAGCACGGCTTCTATCGACACCGTCGGTACGGGCTGGGGCAGTTGCGCGAAGATATTGCGTCCGCCGCATAGTGTTATCACATCGTTGATCATGTTTTGCCGGTTGAGCGTCATCAGCGGCTGATCCCACACCTGATAAAAAACACGGACTGGAGAACGGGCAGCATAACGCGCCCGCAATTGCGCGATGTCAGCCCGGTATGCCTGGGCGGCGGCCTGGGCGCGGGATTCGGTGCCTAGCAACTGGCCGAATTTGTCGAGTGTGCGTGCAACATCATCGAGCTGCTGTGGCTCGCTCACGAACATCGGGATATGCAAGGCACGCAGGCGCCCGATCTGGCGCTCGGTGGCGCCGTGCGGCCAGACCACTAGCAAATCCGGTTTGAGCGCGATGATGCGTTCAAGATCGAGCGTGTTGTTGTCGCCGACGCGCGGCAGGCGTTGGGCGTCGGGTGGGTAGTCGCTATAGGCGGCCGCGCCGACTAGTTGCGCGCCGCCGCCCGCCGCGTAAAGCAGCTCGGTGGCATGCGGTGCCAGGCTGATGACCCGTTTGGCAGGCGCGGCTAGCGAGACCGTTGCGCCGGTGTCGTCGCTGACCTTGGGAGGGCTGGCCGCGTGCGCCATGAGCCCCGGTGTACTAGCGAGGCCGGCGTAAAGCATGAGGCAGGCGCAGCCGTGGCGGAGCGCGTGTACAAGCAACGTGCCATGACGCGTGCCACGTTGCCGTAACCGCGAGCTCGAAACATGCTGCGTTGTCCTGAGGCTAGGCATGAGCGACGGTTTTCACGGCGAGAGGCACGCCTGCCACCATCAGCGTTACCCGGGTGCTGAGCGTTGCGATGCGCTGGTTGAGCCGCCCGAGTTCATCGACATACTGACGCGTCAGCGAACCCAGTGGCACGACGCCCAGGCCGATCTCATTGCTGACCACAATGATCTGGCCGGTTGCCGAGGTGAGCGCGGTTTCGAGGGCTGCGAGTTGTGTCGCGTAGTGCTTGCCGCCCTCGCTGTCCTTGCTGTCCTTGCTGATGCCGTGGGCATCCGCTTCATCAAATGGACAGAGAAAATTGGCGAGCCACAGGGTCAGGCAGTCGATCAGGATGCAATGACCATGACCATCGGCCTGAACGATGGCCGCAGCCAGATCCCACGGCGCTTCGAGCAGATGCCAGTGCGTGGGGCGGCGTGTCTGGTGATGCGCGATGCGCGTGGCGAACTCATGGTCGCCAGCGGTGCCGCGCGCCGTGGCGATGTAAGTGACGGTGTGCGCTGCATGAGTGGTGGCGAGCTGTTCCGCATGCGCGCTTTTGCCGGAACGCGCACCGCCCAGGATGAAGGTGAGGTTGGCAGTTGGCATGAGCGTTTGAAAACGAATGAGCGGGCGGGCGAATCAGGCAATGGCCAACGCTCAGGTCCAACTTTGTGCCGGCACGTGATCGCGGTGGCCCTTGATGCGGTTGCCTTCCGCGATGAATACCAGATCCGGTTTCCAGCCGGCCTTGAGATCGCTTTCATCCACCATGGCGAACGCGGCGATGATGACCAGATCGCCCAGCTGGGCGCGCCGCGCGGCTGAGCCATTCAGCGAAATCATGCCGCTGCCGCGCTCGCCCTTGATCGCGTAAGTGGAAAAGCGCTCGCCATTGTTGATATTCCAGATGTCGATCCGCTCGTTTTCGATGATGTTCGCGGCGTCGAGCAGGTCTTCGTCGATCGCGCATGAACCTTCGTAATGCAGCTCGCAATGAGTGACCGCGGCGCGGTGAATCTTCGATTTCAGCATGTGGCGTTGCATGATGAGGCTTCCTTTCCAGCGGATGAGGTGGGGTGCAACCAGGGCGTTAAAAGCACTCAGGCCATGTCAGATCTCGAGGTTGTCGATCAGCCGCGTGGCTCCCATTTTGGCTGCCGCGAGCACCACGAGGGGCGCTTGCAGGTCGTTTGCCGTGGGTGGCAGCAGGTCCGAGCGGCGGCGCACCGCGATGTAGTCAGGCTGCCAGCCGCGTGCCGCGAGCGCCGTCATGGCTTCGTGTTCGAGCGTGGTGAAATCGCGCCGCCCGCCTAGTACCGCATCGCGCACGCGATGCAACGCGGTGGCAAGTTGCGGTGCCTCGGTTCGCTCGGCCGCTTGCAGGTAGCGGTTGCGCGAGCTGAGGGCGAGGCCGTCGGCGTCACGCACGGTCTCGGCGGCGATGATGTCGGTGGGCAGCGCGAACTGATGACACATCTGGCGCACGATCATCAATTGCTGGTAATCCTTTTTACCGAACACGGCAACGCGCGGCTGCACACACGACATTAGTTTCATCACGACCGTGCAGACGCCCTGAAAAAAACCAGGCCTGAATTCGCCTTCGAGAATATCGCCGAGGTCTTGCGGCGGATGCACGCGATAAGCCTGCGGCTCCGGATACAAATCCTGTTCGGTGGGAGCAAACAGCACATACACGTTTTCTTTCTGCAACTTCTCGATATCGGCTTCGAGCGTGCGCGGGTATTGGCTGAAATCTTCGTTCGGGCCAAACTGCAAACGGTTGACGAAGATACTGGCGACGACCGGGTCCCCGTGCTGGCGCGCGAGTCGCATCAGCGACAGATGGCCCTCGTGCAGGTTGCCCATGGTCGGAACAAAGGCAGTGCGGTTTTGTCCGCGCAACTGGTCGCGCAATTCGTGAATCGAGCTGATGACTTTCATGTTCGGGCAGGATGATGGGCCGGTTGGTGTGAGGCCGCTCAGCGATTGAGCAAGGATGGGGTTCGCCGCCTGGCGCTTAAGGCACTCGGGGCAAGATGTCAGACAGGCAAATAAGCCAGACGCACGTAGATTGGCGCGAAGGGCTCGGCCTGGGTGATTTCCAGCAGCGATTCGCGCGAGAGCTCCAGCATGGCAATAAAGTTGACGATGACCACGGGTACGCCACGCGTGACATCGAACAAGTCGCAGAACTCCATGAAGCGGGCATGTTGCAGCTTGCGCAGGATCACGCTCATGTGCTCGCGTACCGAGAGTTCTTCGCGTGAGATGTGGTGGTGCTGCACCAGCTTGGCCCGCTTGATGACGTCGGCCCACGCGGCGCGCAAATCATCGCCGTTCACATCAGGAAAACGCGGGGTGATGCTCTGCTCGATATAGACATCGGCACGCAGAAAATCGCGTCCCAGTTGCGGTAACTGGTCGAGACGTTGTGCCGCGAGCTTCATTTGTTCGTATTCGAGCAAACGGCGCACGAGTTCGGCACGTGGGTCTTCGGCTTCGTCGCTGGCATCGGCTTTCTTGAGCGGCAGCAGCATGCGCGACTTGATCTCGATCAGCATGGCGGCCATCAGCAGGTATTCGGCCGCGAGCTCGAGGTTGGTTTCGCGCAATTGATCGACGTAGCCCAGGTATTGCACCGTGACATCCGCCATCGGAATGTCGAGCACATTGAAGTTTTGCTTGCGGATCAGATAGAGCAGCAGGTCCAGCGGGCCTTCGAAGGTTTCGAGAAACACTTCGAGGGCGTCAGGCGGGATGTACAGGTCATGCGGCAGCTTGAAGAGCGGCTCGCCATACAGGCGGGCGAATGCTATGCCGTCGATGGTGTTAGGCGTCGAATCAGTCGCGGGGGCGGCAAGCGCCGCATCGGGCTCGGCCGCCATGGCGCGGGCGCGTTCGGCGCGGGCCATCTCTAGAAATTCTGGTAGTAGACGTAAGGCGTCTGTTCAACGCGCGAAGCCTGCTGCCGCTCGCGTTCGTCGAGATCGACCGGCGCCTTGTCCCACAGCAGCAAGCGGCCCTGCCGCTGTTCGGCTTCGAGGCTGGGTTTTTGTTCCTTGAGCTGGTTCAGGAACTGGGTGATATCCGATTGATACATGGCGCGTGTCCGCAAAAAGAAAAGACGGCGGGCCGAATGCCGCCGCCAGAATGCCGATTTTACCGCAAAGCAGGATATGCCGAAAAGCCGCACGGGGGCGCCAGCCCCTGGCTTGGGCAACGTCCAGGCCAGGGGCTCAGGGGTGCCGGCAGAGATGCCAGGCACCATGCCGATGTGGTCAAATAGCGCGTTTTGATTTTGCTGTCGCCCCTGTCGCCATCTTCAGCCTGGTTGGCACAACATTTTTTTTCAATGGCTGGAGGTTTGGTCTGGTGGGATGTGCGATTAAATCGCCGCAGGCGCGGCGCGAAACTTCCGGCGCAGTGTCTGCGGCGATTCATGCAACCCTGTGCGGCACATGCCTGCGGCCGCCCACAGCGGCTGTCCCGTCGCGTATTTCATCTTGCCGCATTGCATTCTGCCGCATTGCATCCTGCTTCCCGCGGCTGCTGCGCATGCTGCGCGTCGGGCTTGCGCTTGGCCTGCTGTTGCAAACTTGCGCGGTGCAGGCGGCCTACAAGCTGGATCTCGAAGTCGAGCCGCGTCCGGTGCGCAAGCTACTGGCCGCGCATCTCGACATCGCGCGCTTTGCCAAACGCGCCGACATCAGCGCCGAGCAGTTCGATTTCCTGATTACCGCGACTCCACAGCAAGTGCGCGATCTGGCGGCGACCGAAGGTTATTTTTCGCCGGTGGTGCGCACGGATGTCCGCATGCTGGAAGGCAAGCAGCATGTGACGGTAAAGGTTGATCCCGGGCCGCGCACGACGATTGCCGCAGTGGCGCTGGCGTTCGATGGCCCAGTGCAAAGCGAAGACCCGTCCCAGGAACAGGCCGCTCGCCAGGCATTCGCGCTGCATAAGGGGGATCCGTTTTCCCAGGAGAGCTGGGAAAGCGCGAAGAGCGCGGCGCTCAGGGCATTGCAGTCGCGCCGTTACATCGGAGCCAAAATCGCCGCGGCCGAAGCCCGCATCAATCCGCGCCAGCACGAAGCCCGCTTGAGCGTGACGTTCGATAGCGGCCCGACCTTCACCATGGGCCGGCTTGATGTCAGCGGCACGCAACGCTATCCCGAGCGGATTGTTACCAACGTGAACCCCGTGACGGTGGGTGCGATTTATGACGTGGAGCGCATCAATGAGCTTCAGCGTCAGTTGCAAAACACGCCTTATTACGCGAGCGTGGCGATCGACGTCGATAACGATCCGCAAAAGCCGCTCGAAACCCCCATGCACGTCAAGGTCAGCGAATATCCTTTCCATAGCGTGCGCGGCGGCGTGGGGTATTCGACCGACAACGGGCCGCATATCCAGGGCTCTTATTCGTATCTCGATACCTTTGGTCAGGCCTGGCCGTTTTCGCTTCAGGGGCGGCTCGACCAGATCCAGCAATATGGCCAGGTGCAGCTTTCGATGCCGCCTGGCCCGCGCGCGTGGACCAACAGCGTGCTGGCGTCCTACACCAGCACGAATGTGTCCAATACACGGATCTACAGTGCGCGTGGCGGAATCCAGCGCACGCGCACATCGCAGTTCATTGATTACGCTTATTCGCTGCTGTACTACCAGGACCGGCTCGACCAGAACACCCGGGCGCCGACTACGAGCCACGCGCTTGTGCCTGCCTGGTCGTGGACCCGGCGCAATACCGACGATCCGCTGTTCCCGCATTCCGGCAATCTGATTCACGCGGAAGCGGGCTTCGCGGTGAAGGGCGTACTGGCCGATCAAAGCTTTGTGCGCGCCTATGTGCGTGGCCAGCAATATCTGCCGGTGGGCACGCGTGATCTTGTACTGCTGCGCGCCGAGCTGGGCGGTGTTTTTAGTGGCGGTGGTTCAAGCGGGATTCCGGCTTCGCTGCTGTTTCGCGCGGGGGGGTCGAACTCCGTGCGGGGCTACAGCTTCCAGAGCATCGGCAATAACGTGGGCGGCTCGGTGCTGCCCACCAAGTATCTGCTGACCGGAACGGTTGAGTATCAGCACTGGCTTACCCATGATTGGGGCGCGGCGGTGTTCTTCGATATCGGGACGGCCACCGATAGCTGGAGCGAAAAGACTTTTTATTCCGGCGCAGGCCTGGGCGCTCGCTGGCGTAGCCCGGTGGGGCCAGTCAACATTGATCTCGCCTATGGCATCCGCAACCGTAGCGTGCGTCCTTATCTGACGCTGGGCATCGCTTTCTAGGCGCGTCTGGCACTTTTGCACCGTCACCGTAACTGATCGAGCATGACAACTGACGCTTTTGCGACTTCTGCTAGCCCGAGTGCGCCGGATCAGCCTCCGTCGTCACCGCCGCCGCTTCCCCCGCCGCCGGGACGGCGGCGTCGCTTATGGCGCACGCTGGTGTGGACGCTGGGCGGGCTCGTACTGCTGAGCGTGCTGCTGGCGAGCCTGCTGTATGGCGCGCTGACCACCGAGCGCGGTACGCGCTACGCGTGGCAAACCGCGGTGAAGCTGCTGGGTGGGCGGCTTTCGGGCACGCTCGAAAGCGGGACGCTGGCGACGGGCGTGCAGTTGCGCCAGTTGCAATGGCGCAGCCTGGATGGCAGCGGCATGGCGCTCACGCTTGACCGGGTGACGGGGCGCTGGATGCTGAGCCGCGCGCCATGGCGCTTTGCGCTTGATTATCTGCATCTCGGCACGCTGGACCTGCGGCTGGCCCCCTCGCCCGCGAGCAGTGGCCCGCTGACGCTGCCGCGTGATTTGCGGCTGCCGTTGCAACTGGCCGTGCGCGACTT
The DNA here is from genome assembly GCF_009455685.1 of Paraburkholderia hayleyella. NCBI lineage: Bacteria > Pseudomonadati > Pseudomonadota > Betaproteobacteria > Burkholderiales > Burkholderiaceae > Paraburkholderia > Paraburkholderia hayleyella. Next base: position 1,207,609 of record NZ_QPES01000001.1, read on the forward strand.
GCGGGTGGAGACATTTCGTTTGCATGAAGGCACCAGCACCACCACGTTCTCGCACTTGATCTTTCACGGACGCAGCGATGGGCGCCATCACGAAGCGTCGGTTGAGCGCCTCAGCACGCCTTTTGGCGCGGTGAATGCGACGGCGACCCTCGACGGCGTGCGGCCTTTCGCCCTGAATGGCACGCTGGGCTATGCGGGCAAGCTGAGCGAGGAGGCGGTGCAGGTGCAAGGGCGGGTCAGTGGCACGCTTGAACAACTGAGCGCCGAGCTGGACGCCAGCGGGATGAAACTCGCGGGCCGCGCGCATATCGAGGCGGCACCCTTCGCCGCGGTGCCGCTGCAGCGCGCAACGCTGGCTTTCGATCACGTGAACCCACAGGCGTTTGCCGCAGGTGCGCCGCAAGCCGATCTGGCGTTGCGCGCTGAACTGGCGCCGCCTCCGTCATCGGCCTCATCCGCTTCCGCTTCCGCCTCCAACAGCTTCGCGGTGAAGGGCACGGTTTCGATCGTGAACGCCCGGCCTGGCGCACTCGACCAGAACTTGCTGCCGCTCATCGACGCGCGTACCGGGGTGTATCTCGACGCCCAGACCCAACGGCTCTCGAACCTGACTGTACGGCTTGTCAAACACGCGACGCTGACTGGCGCTGGCGCGCTCACGGGCAAGCAGGGCCAGTTTGACCTGAACGTCGCGGGGCTCGACCTGAACGCACTCGAAGCCAGCCTGAGCCCGACGCAGCTTGCCGGCCCCATCGGCATCCGGATCAAGGGCGAAGAGCAGCATCTCACGCTCGATCTCGCCGATGCCAGGGCGGCGTTGCGCGCTCAAGCCAAAGCGACGTTCACTCCGGCACGGATCAGTTTCGATACGGTGAAACTGAGCGCGGGGGCCGGGCATGTCGATCTCTCCGGGGTGCTGAACCACGATGCGCATTCGTCTTACGCACTCAAGGCGGTGCTGGCGAATTTCAATCCTCTGGTGCTGGTGGCGCAAACGCCTGCTCCAGCAAAAAAGGGCGCTGAACGCGCGGCCTCCCCCAAGCGCAAGATCGAAGCCCGTGTCAATGGCACGCTCAACGCTTCGGGCGCGCTGGCGCCGGTACTGACGACGCGCGCGGAGTTTCGTCTGGGCGAGAGTGTCTACGATGGCCTGCCTCTCACCGGCAGCGGTACGGTGCAACTGGCGGACACCCGTTTGCTGCCGAGCCAGGCCGCGCTCTCGGTGGCGGGCAATCAGGTGAGCCTGCAAGGCAGTTTCGGCGGACGGGGTGAGCGTTTGCGCTTTCGTGTCGAGGCGCCTGAACTTGAGCGTCTGGGTTTCGGTCTGGCGGGCAAGGTGCAAGCCGATGGCGATATCACAGGCAACCTGGCGCATCCCGATTTCATGCTGAATTACCGGGTGAGCAACGTCGCTTTTGGCGCGAACCGGATCGGCCAGGCACAAGGCCATGCCGAGTTGCGCGATGGCGCGAACGGGGCGCTGGTTTTTACCACCGATGCGTCCCAACTGAGCGCCGACGGCGTTGATGTGCCGAGTCTGACGGCCCATCTGCGCGGCACTCGCGCCAACCATACGCTGGAGGCGGCGGCACGCGGCACGGTTTATGGCCGCACGCTGGACCTGGCGTTAGCCGCCAATGGCCATTTGGGCGAAAGCCGCGGTGGCATGCGCTGGAATGGCAGCGTCACGCGTCTGCAAAACCGCGGTCTGCCCGCGTTCAATCTCGAGACGCCGCTCGCACTGAGCGCCGAACCCCAGCACGTGACGCTCGGTGCCACCCGGCTAACGTTCGAAGGAGCGCGGCTCGATCTCAAATCGCTGGTGTTCGATCATGGACGTATCCGCTCGGCAGGGACGCTGAGCGGTGTTGCGCTGGCCCGGCTGTTAGCGCTGCAAGCGCGGGCCCGTGGCACGCCGCCGCCCGTGAAAACCGATCTGGTGTTCGATGGCGATTGGGATTTCACGCTCGGCAATACGGCCAGCGGTCATATCCAGGTGCAGCGGCGTGAGGGGGATGCCACGGTGGAAGTGGGCCACGGCATTGCTTCGCTGGGTCTGACCGCGCTGGCGGCGCGTGCGGAGTTCAGTGGCGGCAACCGGCTGAACGCGACCTTGCAAGCGCGGGCGAGCCGCCTCGGCGCGCTCGATGCTGACGCGCACACTACACTCGCGCTGCGTGACGGCCTGCTCTCCTTCAATGAAGAAGCGCCATTGAGCGGCAAGCTGGATGCCGATCTGCCTTCGCTCAAAACCACGGGCGGGCTGCTTGGGCCAAGCTATCTGCTGGATGGTCATCTGTCGCTCAAGCTCGCGCTGGCGGGCACGATGGCACGGCCACGGCTTTCCGGTGCGCTGGTGGGCGATGGTCTTGCGGCGACCTTGGTCGACCAGGGTGCGCAACTCAAGGAGGGTGTCGTGCGCATTGGCCTCTCCGAAAACAAGGTCGATTTTCAGCAGGTCGAGTTTCATGGTGGCAGCGGCACGCTGCGTGCCAAAGGGCAGGTGCGCTTCGATGGCACGGCTCCAGACCTGAATGCGAGCATCGTCGCGGACAAGCTCGAACTCTTTGCCGCGCCAGACCGGCAGTTGTCGCTTTCGGGCAGCGCCAGCGTGGCGAGTGCGGGCCCGGAGGGCGGCATGGCGATCAAGGGCAAGTTCAAGGTTGATCGCGCGCTTTTCGACATGCCAGAGGAAGCCGCGCCGAAGCTCGGCGATGACGTTGTGATCGTGCGCGCCGACGGTACTGTGCGCGGCGAGAAACCTCCGAAACTGACGACTTCCGAGCGGCCCGTGGGGCCTTTCGCGCCGCGCGCGGAGATTGAACTCAGCCTGGGCGATAACTTTCACTTTCGTGGCCAGGGCGCGGATTTAGGGCTGCTCGGCACCATCACTGCGACGAGCGCGCCGAATCAGCCCTTGCGTGCGGTGGGCAATGTCCACGTGGCGCAGGGTTCGACCTATACCGCGTTTGGCCGCAAGCTCGGCATCGAAAATGGCTTCTTCACGTTTAACGGGCCGGTGGCGAACCCCGGCATCAATATTCTGGCGATGCGCCGTAACCAGCAGGTCGAATCAGGGGTTCAGGTAACGGGCACGCTCCAGGCGCCGAACGTCAAGCTCGTGTCCCAGCCGAACGTGCCCGATAACGAGAAGCTGTCGTGGCTGTTGTTCGACCATGGCACGGATCAGGGCAATAACCTCGGGCAACAGAGTGCGATGACGGCCGCGCTGGCGCTGCTCGGTGCCAAAAGCGGCAAGCGCATCGCGCAGACATTCGGGCTGGATGAGTTTTCGATTGGCCGTAGCGAAGTGGGCCTGACCGATTCACAAGTGGTGATGGTGTCGAAGGCGATCAACGAACGGCTGGTGATCGGCTTCGAACAAGGCTTGCAGTCCGCCAGCAACGCGGTCAAGGCAACGCTTAACCTGACGCGTTACTGGTCGGTCGCCGCTTATGGCGGAACCTTTCAAGGGGTTGATCTGCTTTATACGCGCCGTTTTGACCGTTGGTGGTGGCGGCGTTAAAGGTTAGACGCTAAAGGTTTGGCATCAGCCACATCAGCTACATCAGCCACATCAGCCACCAGCGGCCTTCGCCGCCTGCGCACCGGTTGGGCAGGCAGGCGGCAACTCCCGCGTTATTTCACCCGCATGCCGGGGGTCGCGCCGCTATCGGGCTCCAGCACATAGAGGCCAGGTTCGGTTTTTTCATCGGCGGCTGAGGCGGCTAGCACCATCCCTTCCGAAAGCCCGAACTTCATCTTGCGCGGCGCCAGATTGGCCACCATCACGGTCAGCTTGCCGACCAGTTGCTCCGGCTGATACGCCGACTTGATGCCGGAAAACACATTGCGGGTTTTTTCCTCGCCGACATCGAGCGTGAGTTGCAGTAGCTTGTCAGAGCCTTCCACCGCACGGCAAGCGACGATTTTCGCAATGCGCAAATCGACCTTGGCGAAATCGTCGATCGAGATCGTGTCTGGCGTAGCCGGCGCGCCTGGCGCTGCGGATGCGGGTTTGGCTGGCGCCGCGCCGGCAGCAGGCGCAGCGGTGCTTTGCAGCGATTCGCGGTTGGCGGCCAGCAAGGCGTCGATCTGCTTTTGCTCGACGCGTGTCATCAGATGCTTGTAAGCATTGACCGGCTGGGCCGAGTTGAGCGGCACGCTGACATCGGCCCATTGCAGCGGTGCAATGCCGAGAAAACCTTCTACCGCTTTGGCGAGCGCGGGCAACACGGGCTTGAGCGCGAGCGTGAGCAGACGGAACGCTTCGAGGCTGACGCTGCAGGTTTCATGCAGCGCCACGGCGTTGGCGGCGTCCTTGGCCTGATCCCAGGGTTTGGCGTGATCGATATAGACATTGACCAGATCCGCCAATTCCATCGTCAGACGCAACGCGCGGTTGTATTCGCGTGCTTCATAAAACGCGGCGATTTGCGGAATGCCCGCGCGCAGGCTGACAAGCAGTGGATGGTTCATCGCGCTGTCCTGCACGCGCCCATCGAAGCGTTTGAACAGAAAGCCCGCCGTGCGGCTGGCGATATTGATGTACTTGCCGATCAGGTCGCTGTTCACGCGCGCCTGGAAATCGTCGAAGTTCAGATCGAGGTCTTCCATCGTGCTATTGAGCCGGGCCGCGAAGTAGTAGCGCAGCCACTCGGGGTTGAGCCCGGTTTCGATCATGCTTTGCGCGGTGATGAACGTGCCACGTGACTTCGACATTTTCGCGCCATCGACGGTCAGAAAGCCGTGGGCAAAGACGTTGGTCGGCGTGCGGTAGCCGGAAAACTCAAGCATCGCGGGCCAGAACAGCGTGTGGAAATAAAGGATGTCCTTGCCGATGAAGTGGTATTGCTCCGCGCTCGAACCCTTGCGCACCCACGCATCGAAATCAATGCCGCGTTGCGCTGCCAGATGCTTGAAGCTGGCGTAGTAACCCACCGGCGCATCGAGCCACACATAAAAGTATTTGCCAGGTGCGCCGGGAATTTCGAAGCCGAAATAAGGCGCGTCGCGCGAAATATCCCAGTCGGCCAGTTTGGCATCGCCGTCGTCGCCGAGCCATTCGCGCATCTTGTTGGCGGCTTCGGGCTGGGCTAGCCCTCCGACCCATTCGCGCAGAAAGCGCTCGCAACGCGGATCGGACAGGCGGAAAAAGTAATGCGTGGAGGCTTTGCGGACTGGCGTAGCACCTGATACCACCGAATACGGGTTGACCAGATCGATAGGCTGATAGGCTGCACCGCACACTTCGCAACTGTCGCCGTATTGATCTTTCGCGCCGCACTTTGGGCATTCACCCTTGACGAAACGGTCGGGCAAAAACATCTCGCGTACAGGGTCATAGGCTTGTTCGATCTCGCGTGCGTCGATGAGCCCCGCGTCTTTCAGCGCGCCATAGACCGATTCGGCCAGTACGCGGTTTTCGTCGGAATCGGTGGTGTAGTAGTTATCGAAGGAGATGCCGAAATGATCGAAATCGCGCTTGTGCTCTTGCCAGACGCGCTCGATCAGCGCTTTGGGCGTGATCCCTTCTTTTTCGGCGCGCAGCATGACGGGCGTGCCGTGCGTGTCGTCCGCCCCGACGTAATAGACCTCGTGTCCGTGCATGCGCAAGGTGCGGGCCCAGATATCGGTCTGAATGTATTCGACCAGGTGACCCAGGTGAATTTGCCCGTTGGCATAAGGCAAGGCCGATGTGACGAGAATCTGGCGGCGGCCGGACGGCACGCCTCGGGACGGATCGGTGGCGGGTGCTGACATAGAGGTTTTCTGAATCTGAAGAGGGGGAGAGCGGGGCCAGGCGGCGCTGGACCTTGAGCCACGGACGAAGCGTTGATTCTAGCAGGCCGCGGGGCAAGCTCGCGGTAGACGTTGGGGGCTTGGCGGAAGGCCGGCGTCGTGGCAAAAAAAACCGGGGCGCTATCGAGCCCCGGAGCAACAACGACAAGAGGAGAATGGTGCCGCAGCCGCTCTGCCAGCTACGTACCGTAATGAAAGACAGTGGGTTTTCCGTGGAGTTCGAAAAACTTTTGAGTCTTTTTGTTGCAATCCTGTTGCTTGTCGTTTGGCCGAGTCTGGCCAATTCAATTCATGCCTGGTTTTTTGCTTTCAGCGCCCAAACCGGCCCCCGGTTTGGGCGCTGAAAGCCGGTACGGCTTTTACTGGACGGTTTGCCCAGGTTGTGAGACTGCGCGCAGGAACACTTCAACGCGACGGTTTTGCGCGCGTCCTGCTTCGGTGTTGTTGTCGCCCACTGGCTGGGTCTCGCCACGGCCTTCAGCTGACAGGCGCTGTGCTGCGATGCCACGTTGTGCGAGATAGTTCGTCACGCTTTGCGCACGGTTCACCGAGAGCGTCTGGTTGTAGGCGGGCCGGCCCGTGCTGTCGGTGTAACCCACCACCTGGGCTGTGATCTCCGGGTTTTGCGCGAGTGTTTGTGCGACCTGGTCGAGCACTGGCGCAAACGATGGCTTGATTGCATAGCTGTTGGTGGCGAAGGTCACCGAGCTGGGGATGTTCAGCTTGAGCGAGCCATCCGGCTGTTCGGTGATCTGCGTGCCGGTGCCCGCGGTTGCGCCCGACAGCTTGTTGCGAATGGCCTGCCAGTTGTAGCCCGTGATGCCACCGGCTGCCGCGCCGACGCCTGCGCCAATGGCTGCGCCTTTGCCGCCACCGATCAGCGCACCGATGCCTGCGCCAATCCCTGCGCCCAACCCCGTACCCACTGCGGCATCGTTGCCTTGCTGGCTGGCGCAACCGGCCAGCAGCGTACCTGCAACAACGAATATCGACAGACGGGTTGCAATTTTTGTATTCATTTTGATTCCTCTCTCTAATTAAAAGTATTGACGACTTTATTGATGACGTTCCCGCCCTCGCCCCTGCTATAACCGGTGTGATGGTCGAGCAGGAGGACCGGCAGGGCCCAGCGCCAGCTACTACAATAGCGGCTGAAGTATGCCGCAAGACAGGCGGGGGGCCCGGCCCGTCTGCTCTACCCCCTGCTACCTGCTTTTAGTTTTGGCTGCGGGCGAAGACTGCCCGCCCAGCACATTTAATGCAATGCCGTGCAACAATTTTTTCCAGTTTGGCTGGCACGGAAGTTCGATTCTGCCACGCTTCTGCCACGCTATTAGTGTTTTCCCCATGGAGTTTCAATGAGCATTGATCGGGTTTTAGTGGACGGGGTCCTCGAGACCGTTATTGATCCGAATACGGGCTTGCCGTTTGCTGCGTCTGCTGCCACAAAAAGTTTCCGCAATCTCGTGCTGGGCGACGACGGTTCCATCAGCGTGGATCTGGTCCTCGGCTATCCGGCCAAAACCCAGTTCGAAGCGCTGGGCACGCGCGTGAGCAACGCATTGCACGCCGTGCCAGGCGTGACGCGCGTGCAGGTTCAGGTGTCGCAGCAGATCGCCGCGCATGCGGTGCAACGTGGCGTCCAGTTGCTGCCGAACGTGAAGAACATCATCGCGGTGGCCTCGGGCAAGGGGGGGGTGGGCAAAAGCACCACCGCCGTGAACCTGGCGCTGGCGCTCGTGCGCGAGGGGGCGTCGGTCGGCATGCTGGATGCCGATATCTACGGCCCGTCATTGCCGCTGATGCTAGGCATCGAAGGGCGGCCTGAATCGCCTGATGGCAAGTCGATGAATCCGCTGAGCCGCTACGGTCTGCAGGCTAATTCAATCGGTTTTCTTGTCGAACAGGATAATCCCATGGTGTGGCGCGGCCCGATGGCGACATCGGCGCTGGAACAGCTATTGCGCCAGACCAACTGGCATGAGCTCGATTATCTGGTCGTCGACATGCCACCTGGCACGGGCGACATCCAGTTGACGCTCTCGCAGCGCGTCCCGGTGACCGGTGCGGTGATCGTCACGACGCCGCAGGATATCGCGCTGCTCGATGCCCGCAAGGGGCTCAGGATGTTCGAGAAAGTGGGCATTCCGATCCTCGGGATTGTCGAAAACATGGGTTTGCATATCTGCTCGAACTGCGGCCATGAAGAGCACGTGTTTGGCGCCGGTGGTGGCGCGCGGATGGCGCAGGATTACGGCATCGACCTGCTGGGCAGCCTGCCGCTGGAGAGTTCGATCCGCGAGCAGGCTGATGCGGGCCAACCCACCGTGGTGGCGGATCCGGACGGGCGCATCGCCGGCATCTACGCTTCGATCGCGCGCAAAGTGGCATTGCATATCGCCGGGCGGGCGCGCGATATGACATCGAAGTTTCCGAACATCGTGGTGCAGAACACCTGAGGCGCGTGGAGGGGCCGGGGCGATGTGGGGCGATGCCGGGCCTAATGCCAGGCCTAAGTCAGGCCTAAGTCAGGCCTAATGCGATGAGCCCGCCTGGGTCCGCTGTATCATGGCGGCTTCTATCAGGCCGGGTAGGGTGGCCGCAGGGGCGGCCTCTAGCTGGCAAGAGGATTGCATGAGAAAAGATTTCGATGCCTGGGCGATGTCCGGGCTCTTCGTTCTGGTTGCCTGTACGTTGTTGCTGGAGGGTTGCACGACTTTTCTGACGCCTCAGGAAAAACGGGCCGATGCCCAGCTGTTTTCGACGATGGGCAATAGCGCGCGGGGCACGGTGACCTTCATCGAGCGCTCGGACGGAGTGCAAGTGACCTACAACGTGGCGGGTTTGCCGCCGAATAGCGACCACGCCTTGCAGGTGCATGAGCGGGGCGATTGCAATGCCGTCGATGGCTCCAGCGCGGGTGCGGTGTTTTCGCCGGCGGCGGAGCGTTTGCGGGCAGGGGCGCGCGTCGAGGGTGATCTCGGCAATATTCACGCGGACGCGAATGGCGTGGCAACGGGTTTCATCGTCGCGCCGGATGTATCGCTGGATGGCGTGCGCTCGGTGCTGCAACGCTCGGTGCTGATTCATCACGATGCCACCGATCCCTATGCCTGGCCGCCCCATGGCGTGGGTCCGGCGCTGGCCTGCGGCGTGATCCGCCAGTAAAGCCCGCCACGAGGGTGAGGGTGGCGTGGATCTTGAACAGTGGGTTTTGAGATCCTGTTTTGAGTGCGCTATTTAGCCTTTCGTCTTGAGCAACGTCTTGCAGGTCATCACGTAAAATAGTCGCCTTATCGCCCGGTGGCGCATGCCAGGCCTCGCCAGCACTGGGTCTTGTCACGTGCCGCACGCCGGCCAGTTCTTCTTTCCGCGCTTTTCGCGCCACGCACTCAAACATGACTATCAAATCCGACAAGTGGATCCGGCGCATGGCCGCCGAGCATCAGATGATCGAGCCGTTCGCGCCCGCTCAGGTCCGGGTGGCGGAGGACGGTCGCAAGATCGTCAGCTATGGCACATCCAGTTACGGCTACGACATCCGCTGCGCTGACGAATTCAAGATTTTCACCAATATCAATTCGACCATCGTCGACCCCAAGAACTTCGACGAAAAATCATTTGTCGATTTCAAGGGCGATGTTTGCATCATTCCTCCCAACTCGTTTGCACTGGCTCGCACGGTTGAATATTTCCGCATTCCGCGCAGCGTGCTGACGGTGTGTCTGGGCAAATCCACTTACGCACGCTGCGGCATCATCGTCAACGTCACGCCGTTCGAGCCCGAATGGGAAGGCTACGTCACGCTCGAATTCTCGAATACCACGCCGTTGCCCGCCAGGATCTATGCCAATGAAGGCGTGGCGCAGGTGCTGTTTTTTGAAAGCGATGAGGTGTGCGAGGTGTCTTACGCGGACCGCGGCGGCAAGTACCAGGGCCAGCATGGTGTGACGTTGCCACGGGCCTGAATGGGGCAAGCGAGTGGCGTGAGCGCCGCACGGCGTACATGATTGAGCGTCAGGCCCGGCAATGGGCGCTGGCTAAATGACCGCTGGGTAGTACAGGGCAGCGGTTGTTTTTTTGGAGAAGTACGATGAAGTTTCGTTTTCCTGTCGTCATCATCGACGAGGATTTTCGTTCCGAGAACATCTCGGGTTCAGGGATTCGCGCACTGGCCGAGGCTATCGAGAAAGAAGGCGTGGAGGTGCTCGGGCTGACGAGCTATGGCGACCTGACATCGTTTGCGCAGCAGTCAAGCCGCGCCTCATGTTTCATCCTGTCGCTCGACGACGATGAACTGCTGCCTTACACCAGCATCGTCGCCGAAGGCGAGACGCCCGAGCTGGCGGCCGCGATCGTGGCGCTGCGGGCGTTTGTCGCCGAAGTGCGGCGGCGCAATGCCGATATCCCGATCTTCCTGTACGGCGAGACACGCACCTCGCGCCATTTGCCCAACGACATCCTGCGCGAGCTGCATGGTTTCATCCACATGTTCGAGGACACGCCGGAGTTCGTCGCGCGCCACATCATCCGCGAAGCGAAGGTCTACCTTGATTCGCTCGCTCCGCCGTTTTTCAAGGAACTGGTGCAGTACGCCGAGGAAGGTTCGTACTCGTGGCACTGTCCTGGGCATTCAGGCGGCGTGGCGTTTTTGAAGAGCCCGCTGGGCCAGATGTTCCACCAGTTCTTCGGCGAAAACATGCTGCGCGCGGACGTGTGCAACGCAGTCGATGAACTGGGCCAGTTGCTCGACCATACCGGGCCCGTGGCGGCGTCTGAGCGCAATGCGGCGCGCATTTTCAATGCCGATCATTTGTTCTTCGTGACCAACGGTACGTCGACGTCGAACAAGATCGTCTGGCACGCCACCGTTGCGCCCGGCGATATCGTGCTGGTGGACCGCAACTGTCACAAGTCGATCCTGCACGCGATCACGATGACCGGCTCGATTCCCGTGTTCCTCACGCCTACGCGTAATAACTTCGGCATTATCGGGCCGATTCCACGCGATGAATTCAAGCCGGAAAACATTCGCAAGAAAATCGAAGCGAATCCGTTTGCGCGCGAAGCTCTGGCAAAAAATCCCAACCTGCGGCCGCGCATTCTGACCATCACGCAAAGCACGTATGACGGCGTGGTCTACAACGTCGAGATGATCAAGGACTTGCTGGGCGATCTGCTCGACACGCTGCATTTCGACGAAGCCTGGCTGCCGCACGCGGAATTCCATCCGTTTTACCAGGACATGCACGCGATTGGCGCGGGCCGTCCGCGCACTGGGGCGCTGGTGTTTGCCACGCACTCCACGCACAAGCTGCTGGCGGGGATTTCGCAGGCCTCGCAAATCGTCGTGCAAGATTCCGAGAACCGGGTGTTCGACCGCCATCGCTTCAACGAAGCGTATCTGATGCATACCTCGACCAGCCCGCAGTACGCGATCATCGCCTCGTGCGATGTCGCCGCAGCGATGATGGAGCCGCCTGGCGGCACTGCGCTGGTGGAAGAATCGATTGCCGAGGCGCTCGATTTCCGCCGCGCCATGCGCAAGGTTGACGCCGAGTATGGCGATGACTGGTTCTTCAAGGTTTGGGGTCCGGACGAACTAGCCGAAGAGGGCATTGGCTCGCGCGATGACTGGATGCTGCGTCCAGACGATCACTGGCACGGGTTTGGCGCGCTGGCCGAAGGCTTCAACATGCTCGACCCGATCAAGGCGACGATCGTGACGCCGGGCCTGGATATGGGGGGTGGTTTTGGCGAGAGCGGTATTCCGGCTGCAATCGTGACGAAGTACCTGGCGGAGCACGGCATCATCGTCGAGAAAACCGGGCTGTACTCGTTTTTCATCATGTTCACGATTGGCATCACGAAGGGCCGCTGGAACTCGATGGTCACCGAGCTGCAGCAGTTCAAGGACGATTACGACAACAACCAGCCGCTGTGGCGTGTTCTGCCCGAGTTCGTCGCGCAGTATCCCGCCTACGAGCGCGTTGGCTTGCGCGACCTGTGCGGGCAGATTCACAGCGTTTATCGCGCCAATGACATTGCCCGGCTGACGACAGAGATGTACCTCTCCAGCATGGAGCCCGCGATGAAACCGTCGGATGCCTTCGCCAAACTGGCGCACCGCGAGATTGACCGGGTGCCCATCGACGCGCTGGAAGGCCGGGTCACATCGATTTTGCTGACGCCTTATCCGCCGGGCATTCCGCTTCTGATTCCGGGCGAGCGTTTTAACCGGACCATCGTCAACTACCTGCGTTTCGCCCGCGAATTCAACGAACGCTTCCCAGGATTTCATACGGATATCCACGGGCTGGTGGGTGAGAAAGTGGATGGCCGGGTCGAATATTTCGTTGACTGCGTGCGTGACTGATCATGAGGCGAGCCGTTGCTGGATTTGACGCAGCAGCGCTGCGGACGGCGTTTCTGGCTGCCGCGTTGACGCTCGTCATGCTGGTGCGCCCCGGTATGGCGAGCGCCGAGGTTGCGGCGGCTGAGCCGATTGATGCCGCGATGCGCACGTGTCTGGCGCGCGCCGACCGTTCATCGACGCTAGGCCAGGTGCAGTGCATGGAGGCTGCGCGCAACGGCTGGCAGAGCGTGCTGGATCAGGCTAGCCGGCAGTTGCGCTCGAAGCTGCCGGCTGCGCGGCAGCGCGCGTGGGAAGAAAGCCAGCAGCGCTGGCTAGCGTGGCGCAAGGCCGAAGCGCCGCTGCTGGGTGCGGTGTTCGCCATGAAGCAGGGTACGGTGTATACGCTGGTGGCCGCTGATATGAAGCTTCAGGCCGTGCGCGAGCGGGCGCTGCTCATGCGCCGCGCTGTGGCCAGCAAGGCGGGCTGGCCGCGCTATCGGACGTGTTCTGCGGATGTGCGTTGCCAGCGCGTCAGCGCGGACGTCAACCGGACTTACCGGCGCTTGCGCATGAAGCTCCCGGCCACGGCCCGCGCGCCGCTGGCTCGGGCCGAACAGGCCTGGAAGCGGTACCGCGACGCGACCGGACACGTGGTGGATAGCGACACGCGCAATGATCTGGTGGGCGCGCGTCTGGTGACGCTGCGGCGTTTGCTCGATGCCGCAAGAAGTACGTGAGCCGCGGGCGGGGGCTGCCGCTAGATAACCACTAGTGCATGGGGCGCCTGTCGTCCGAAGCTTCCCTGCTAGTGCCTGGCCAGTACTTTCATGGCATCTCGCAACGGCTTTCAAGTCTCCGCGAATAAGGCCTGGTTACCTCATCCAGGCCTTATTCGCTTTCGGCGCTTTCCCACCTTTGAACGTATTACCGATCCTGAGCGTGAAGCACGGAGATGGACGGGCCTATCCCACCATCTCATGCGGCTGCACCCAGGCATCGAACTCGGCTTCCGTGACGAACCCCAGCGTCAGCGCGGCCTGCTTCAGCGTGCTGCCATGCTTGTGCGCGTGCTTGGCGATTTGCGCCGCCTTGTCGTAACCGATATGCGGATTCAGCGCGGTGACCAGCATCAGGGATTCATTGAGCAGTGTGTCAATGCGTGCCCGGTTCGGCTCGATGCCCACTGCGCAATGCTCGTTGAAACTGCGTGCGCCATCGGCCAGCAGACGCACCGATTGCAACACGTTATGCGCAATCATCGGGCGGAATACATTCAGTTCGAAATTGCCGCTGGCTCCGCCTACATTCACCGCAACATCGTTGCCAAACACCTGGCAACACAGCATCGTCAGGGCTTCGGACTGGGTGGGGTTGACCTTGCCGGGCATGATCGAGCTGCCTGGCTCGTTTTCCGGAATCGTCAGTTCGCCTAGCCCGCAACGCGGTCCACTGGCTAGCCAGCGGATATCGTTGGCGATTTTCATCAGGCTCGCCGCAACGGTTTTGAGCGCGCCGTGCGCGAACACGAGCGCATCGGCGGCAGCCATCACTTCGAACTTGTTGGGCGCAGAGACAAACGGCAGCCCACTCAGGCGGCTGAGCACCGCCGCGACCTGGGTGGCGAACTGCGGATGCGCGTTGAGTCCGGTGCCGACAGCGGTGCCGCCCTGCGCGAGTTCATACAGATGAGGCAAGCTGACTTCGATGTGGCGCATGCCATGGTCGAGTTGCGCGACATAGCCTGAAAACTCCTGCCCCAGCGTGAGCGGTGTGGCGTCCTGCAAGTGCGTGCGGCCGATTTTCACGATGCCGGCAAAGGCCTTTGCTTTTTGTGCGAGCGTGTCGCGCAGGGCGCCCAACGCGGGCAGCAGATGCTCGACCAGCCCTCGCGCGGTGGCCAGATGCATGGCGGTCGGAAACACATCATTGGAAGACTGGCCACGGTTCACCTCGTCGTTGGGATGCACGAGGCGGGCTTCGCCACGCTCGCCGCCTAACAGCTCGCTGGCCCGGTTGGCGATCACTTCATTCAGGTTCATGTTGGTCTGCGTGCCCGAGCCCGTTTGCCACACCGCCAGCGGGAATTCGTTCGCATGTTGTCCGGCGATGATTTCGTCGGCGGCCTGGATGATGGCGCGGGCCTTGTTCGCATCGAGCACGCCGAGGCTTTGATTGACCTCCGCGGCCGCGCGCTTGATGAGCGCCAGGGCGGTGATGAGTTCAGGTGATTGCTTCTCGCTCGAAATGCGGAAGTTTTGCAACGAGCGCTGGGTCTGCGCGCCCCACAAGCGGTCGTTGGGGACGGCGATCTCGCCGAAGGTGTCGCGTTCCATACGAGTGTTGCTGGTCATCTTTAGGCTCCATCAGTGAACAGTGGATCGAGGGCAGGGCTGGCGTGGCCGCGCGACGGTATCGGTATCGGTATCGCGCGCGTGGCTGGCGTGCCGGCTAAAGCTGCGAATCGAGCGGCAGCAGTAAAAAGAGCCCCGTTAGCACGTTGCGGTAAAAACCGGCGTGGGGGTCGAGGCTGTAAGTGCGCACCTGGCCATTTTCCTCGTCAGTCCAGATGAGCGCTGAGCGCGTTGCACCCTGAAGCTGGCGCACTCGCTCTGCAGGGCTGGCGAGGGTGACGCGGTAGCTGACTTCAGGCGTGGTCACCGTTTCGAAGAGACGTGCGACTTCGGTGGCCAGCGCCGGGCTATGAATCACCAGCGCGAGTTCGGTATTCAGATACGCCGAGCGCGGATCGAGATTCATCGAACCAATCACCAGAATTTTCCGGTCGATGACATACGTTTTGGCATGCAGGCTGGAGCGCGAGTTCGAGCCTGCCACGCGAGCGCGTTCGCGTTGTTGCAAAGGCTTGAATTCGTAGAGCTCGACACCGCGCTCAAGTAGCGGCACCCGGTAAGGGCTGTAGCCCGCCTGGACAGCGACGGCATCGGTGGCGGCCAGCGAGTTGGTCAGCACCGCCACGCGCACGCCGCGAGCCGTGAGTGCACCGAGTTGCTCGACGCCCGCCTGGTGCGGCACGAAATACGGCGAGGTAATCAGAAACTCGCGCTGCGCCGTTTGCATGAGTTCAGCCAGACGCTGCATCGGCGGGCTGACGTACTGCTTGCTGGGACGGTTGATCTTGTCGGGGGAATCGACTTTGAGTTCGGCTGGTGCCCAGGTGAGGCCGAGCTCATCCTGGCGGATCTGCGTGGCGAGCGGTGTGGCGTTCAATGGCTTGGCGTTATAGGGTTCAGCGTTGGTGCGCCAGTGCTGCCGCAGGTCTTCGCGCATTGCGCTGATTTCGCTGGCGCTGAAGGTGCGGCGCCTGAGGGCGCGTAGCGGCCAGGCTCCGCTGCTATTCCAGTAATCGTCGAAACTGGCCGAGACCAGGGCCGTGACCGGCCCTGCCGCGAGCACGTCGAGATCGCGGAACTGGAGGGTTTCGCTCGCGCTGAAATACTGATCCCCCAGATTGCGTCCTCCGACAATCGACAACTGGTTGTCCGCGATCATCGCCTTGTTGTGCATGCGGCGCGTGAACGCGTCGATTCGGGTGAAGAGGTTGGTGGTTCGCTCCAGCATGCTGTGCGGCGTGCTGCCAAACGGATTGAAGACGCGGATCTCGATGTTGTCGTGCGAATTGAGCGCCGCCATCACGCGGTCGACATCCTTGAAGTTCAGGTCATCCACCAGCATGCGCACGCGCACGCCGTGATCGGCGGCGTAGAGCGCCGAGCCGAGCAGCAGTTTGCCGGTGGTGTCTTCATCGGCGATGTAGTACTGCAGATCGAGCGTGCGTGTGGCGGCGCGGGCGAGCGCAATGCGCATTTGCAGTGCTTCGGCGCCGTTGATGAGCAGGCGAAAGCCCGATTGGCCTGGATGAGCTTGCTCCTGCGCGGTGAGTACGCGTCCGAGCGGCGTTGCGGCGGCGCTGGCCGTGGAGAGGGCATGCGTGACGGGACGCTCGTCGATACTGAGAGGGGGGCGGCTGACACAGGCGCCAAGCAGCAAGACCATCGCACTGAGCCAGACCATGCGCATTTGCACACTGTGCCAGTCACGCCGGCGTGCGGTGGCGCGAGTGGGGAATCGGCAAAACACCGGCATGCGAAGAGCTCTCCTTGAGTGGAGCCAGGGTGAAGTGGCTTGGCGAGGCTTGAGAGACGCGTTAATCCGTTGGGCGGGCGGGTGGGCGAGTTTCAGGCGGGTGTGGCGGGGCGGAGTGTTGCATGCCGTTCCGGTGAGTCCCAAGCCTGCGCGTCATTCTAAGGGGGAATGGGCGCGGCAGGAACCGCCGCGCCACTTGGGCAAGGTGTGTGACGGGGCGGGCCGGAGGGCTTGCAGCACGCTGCGTCATGGCGTTGTTTGATGAGGCCGTTTGATGAGGCCGCGTTAGCGCGCGGTCTCATCGGGCCACGTGGAGCCTTTGGCCGGACGGCTGGCCCAGCGGCTGGCGAGCCACGATCCGGAAAGGTTGTGCCACACCGAGAACAGCGCGCCAGGCAGGGCGGCGACGGGTGTGAAATACAGCTTGCCGAGCGTTGCAGCGAGGCCGGAGTTCTGCATGCCGACTTCAATAGCGAGCGTGCGGCAGACCGCCTCGTCGAATCCCAGCAGACGGCCGCCCCAATAGCCGCTCAAGAGCCCGATCGTGTTATGCAGCACCACGCCCAGCGCGACGATGAGGCCGACCGAAGCGATGCTTTGCTGCGTGCCGCCCACGATCGCCGAAATGATCAGCAGGATTGCCACCATCGAGACCAGCGGCAGTACCGGCTCGATCTTGCGCACGAAGCGGCTAAACAGACGGTTGATGATGAGGCCCGCGATGACCGGCAGCGCGACGATTTGCAGAATGCTCAGCAGCATGCCATGCACATTGACGGCTATCGACGCATCCACATACAGCCGTGTCAGCAGCGGCGTGGCGAAGACTCCGACGAGCGTCGATAGCGCGCTGATCGTCACGGACAGCGCGACGTCGCCACGTGCGAGATAGATCATCACATTGGAGGCCGTGCCGCTGGCGACGCTGCCCACCAGCACCATGCCCGCGGTGAGATCGGGCGGCATGCGCAGCGCCTTGGCGATGAGCCAGGCGGCGAGCGGCATGACGAGGTAATGCAGCACGATGCCTGCCACGACTGGCGCGGGCCGGGTAAAGACGCGCTGGAAATCGGCGAACGAAAGCGTGACGCCCATCGCCAGCATGATGACGATCAGCAAGGTGGTGACGTACGGGGTGAGGCCCGTGACGGAGCCCGGCGAAAAATACGCGCCCAGCGAAACGAGGACAGCCCACAACGGGAAAAGACGGGTAACCCAGGCAAGCATGAGGCAGGATCCTTCGGCAAACGATGAGAGGAGGGGCCCTGGACGGACAAAAAGCGGGGGCCCGGCGGCTTATTGCGGCAACTGGGGCACGGCGGGCACGAGCCGCAAGCTCAAACGGTGAAAGCGCAGCGTCATCAACAGCGCGACACTGGCCAGCCCCGCCGCTAGCCCCCACCACAGCCCGCGTGGTCCGAGGCCGAAATGAAACGCCAGCACGTAGCCGGTGGGAAAGCCAATGCCCCAGTAGCCAAAGGCTGCCGCGAGCATGGGGATACGCGTGTCTTTCAGGCCGCGCAGGCAGCCTGAACACACGGTCTGCATCCCGTCGACGATCTGAAAGACCGCAGCCACAGCCAGCAACGAATTGGCGAGGGCGATGGTCGTGGCATTCGATGGTTTGTCGAGGTTCAGATACAGCCCGACGATCGTATGCGGTGCGATGACCATGACGAGGCCCGAAAGCCCCATGAACGCCACGCCCAGCGCAATGGCGACAAACCCCGCATGCCGTGCGGCTAGCGGTTGCCCCGCGCCTGCCCAGTAGCCTACCCGGACATTGGCGGCCTGGCCGATGGCGAGCGGCACCATAAAGGCCACCGAGGCGATATTCAGCGCGATCTGGTGCGCCGCCAGCGGCGCTTCGCCGAGCAGCCCGACCATCAGGCCGGTAGCGAGAAAGAGCATGGCTTCGACGCCGTAGGTGATCGCTACCGGCCAGCCGAGACCAAATAGCTCGCTCATTAGCGGCAGGTTTGGCCGCCGCGCCACGACGAAATGGCGGTAGCGCGGCCGCAGATGTAGCAATGTCATGAGTACGATGGCGCTGAGCCAGACAGTAATCATGGTGGCCATCGCGGAGCCGAGAAAGCCCATGTGCGGCAAGCCAAACGCGCCGTGAATCAGGCCGTAGTTGAGAAAGGCATTGACCCCCACGCCTCCGATCGACACCCATAGCAGCCGTTTGGCCGCGCCAATCGCGGGCAAAAACGAACGCATCAGGCCGATTCCGATGAGGCTGCCGAGCGTGCCCCAGCGCAGCACGGCCGCGTATTCACCGACGTTGTGCGCCAGCAGGGGAGGCTCGCCGAACGCCAGCAAAATGGGTGTGGTGAACGACAGCAAAATGAAAGCAGGAATGGAGAGCAGTACCGATAGCACGAACCCCGTCCAGTAAATATGTGGCACACGGTCTTCGGCTTGTGCGCCGCGTGCATGTGAGACCGTGACGCTGACTGAAGTCAGTACGCCTTGCAGCAGCGTCACCACCACGAAAAAGAGATTGGCGCTCAGGCCGCCGGCGGCAAGCGCATCCGGGCCGAGCGAGCCGAGCAGGATCGTGTCGGTGACCCCCATGGCCATCTGCGAGAGCTGGGCGATGGCTAGAGGCGCGGCGAGGCGTGCGGTATCGATCGCGTGGCGCGAGTAAGTGGGAGGACGGGTGGCGACGGTATTGGGCATGCCGGATTGCGCGATGAAAAGGACGAGGAACAGAGGGGCGAGAACAGGGCGCTTGCCTTAGGCGGGCGTGTTGCCGGGGCGCGAGCGCTGCCGCGCTACAGAAAACGCGGGGCAAACAGAAGGCAAAGCTTATTGCCTCTGCGCCGCGCTGTCGATCAGTCAGCGCTGGCGCTGAAACAGGAAACCGGACACTCAGATTCAGCTTTCCTGTACGGCGATGCGGGTGTCGCCGAACAGTACGACCTGGCCGGCACGCACCTTGCAGGTCTTGCGCCGTTCGGTCTGGCCATCGACCTTGACCTCTCCCGACGCCACCAGCAACTTGGCTGAACCACCACTGTCCGCCAGACCGGTCAGCTTGAGCAGATTATGCAATTCGACGTAATCGCCGGTCAGCGTGAAATGAAGGTTGGGCATGGTGCGCAGCACGCAAGAAAAAACGAAAGTGGGCCTGCATCATAAGCCAGCGGGCGCTGAAACCGCCAGTTGGGCCTGCTTTTCACATGCAAGGCGCATGGTTTTCATACCTGTCAGCAAATGCAACGTTGGGTAACAGTGTCAGGTTTTCTATGAACTTCGCCGGCGAACGGTTAGTCTCTAGGGGGCCTGCTGCATCCCGCCGCAGGCTTGGCCTTAGGCCAGGCGGCCAATCTGGCGCAAACGTTTTCATCGATTCATGCATTTGCGCCAGATTGGCTGCCTGCGCCCTACAACATAGAGAGGATTCCCATGACTCAGATTCGCTCGCTGCTGATTGGCACTGCCCTGACCGTGTTCGCTACCACGGCTGTTTTCGCTCAGACGGCCGCCCCGGCTCAGCCTGGCGTGACGCCCGCGCCGCAGTCGGTGGTCGCGCCGGGATCAACCGATCCGCTGGTGCAAAAGCGCGATGCGGATGCGCAGGCCAACGCTGAATACAAGGCCTCGAAAAAAATCTCGAAAGATCATTACAAGCAGCAGGTACACAAGGCCCAGCAACACCGCAAAATCGAGAAAAAAGCGGCAACCAGCGAAATGAAGGAACAGATGCAAGCGGTACCTGACCAGGTACCGGCGCAAACCGCGCCTGGCGTGCAATAAGCCGCGCTGGCTGGAACGCGCTGCTGCAGTCAATAGGCAACAAACGTAGTGGGTTGGCCCGGTGCCGTGTTGGCCCGGGCCACTGTTTTGGGTGGCGCCGGGTCAATGACGCAGGGCGCAGGACGAAGAATCAAGTGCCAGGCGTCTTCGCGGGCGCCGGTGCGGTGAAAAGCTGGCGCAGCCACGCCGCGAGCCTGGTGAACACGTCGTAGGGCTCTTCGATAAAAATTTCGGGTTTCAGTAGCCGCAGATATTCCATGACTTGCTGCGCTTCCTGCTTCTGAAACAAACCATGCGATACGCCAAGCCGCAGTAGCCCGCGCAGTTCGCCCAGTTTTTCGCGGGCGGTGCTGCCCACACTGGTTTCGCATGCGACCTTCGCTTCGTATACCCGTTGCCGCAGCGCTTCCGTGAGACGCCATGCCGGCGTTTGCATGTTTTCTTCCAGTACCTGAATGTCTTGCACCGATTGCCGGATCTGGGCGGCAAGCGGCTCGACAAGCGTGCCATCGGCCTGCGCTTCGTTGACGATCGCCGCGGCCCATGCGTGGCACTGTTGAGCCAGCATCTCCGGCGTCCACTCCGGACGAGCGGCGAAACCAAAGCCAAATTCACCCGCCTGGCGCATCAGGATGGTGACGACGTCCGGAAACTCTTTTTCGAGCGTGCGCTTGGCCCAGGCATAGTGGCCGTTCTGGAGCATGTGTTGCACGGCGTGCTCGGTCAGCGGCACCATGTTGTCGAGCAGTTTGGCGCGTAGAAAATCTTCGAAGGAAGGGGTGGCGAATTGCGGATCGAGCTTGAGCGATACCCGGACAAAAGCCTCGAAGTCCCGGCGCAGCGACTTGATGATCTCGTCTTTAAGTGAAAGGGTGATCTGGCCCATGAACTTGGTTCCCGGTGGTCGTGGCTTGCGGCCTGGGCCTGCGCGTGCCTATGGTTCCTGCGTCAGGCCCGGCCCAGAGGACAGCCTTCAACGATATATCGGCGGGAGGCCGTGAAACTTGAACGCGGCATGTGGGGCCAGCCTCTTGTCGGTCTCTTGTCGGTCTCTTGTCAGCCTCTTGTTGCGCGGTCTGGCCCTCCGCATCGCTTCGTTGCTGGTCGATTAGCGCAGAACCAGGCCTTGCCACGCGAAAAACACCGCCAGCCCCAGCGCGATGGTCAGCAGCGGGCGGCGTGTCAATGCGCTGACCAGCACCGCCGCCAGCGCACCGACAAGCTGCGGATTGCGCCAGGTGAGTTCCGCTTCTGCGCCATGCGGGGCAACCGTCATCGGGACGATGATTGCCGTCAGCACGGTGACGGGCACGAAACTGAGCGCGGTGCGCAGCAGTGGAGGAAATACCAGGCGCTCACCTAGCACGAATACCGCCGCGCGAACCAGCCAGGTGATCAGCGCCATGCCGAGAATCAACAACACATAGTTCATGGTGCAGACTCCGTTGCTGGAGCTTGGGCGGGGTGCCGCCAGGACAGCACCACCCCAACGATCACACCTGCTAGCACCGCGCCGAGCAAGCCGAGCTTGTAAGGCCAGCCCTGCCAGCAAAATGCCAGCACGCCCGCCGTCGCGGCAGCCGCCAGATAGCGCAGCGCGACGAGCTGTGGCACGACGATGGCGATAAAGGTGGCCACCATGGCAAAGTCGAGCCCGAGCGATTGCAGCCCCGGAAATGCGGCACCAAACAGAAGGCCCGCCAGCGTCCAGATTTGCCAGTTCACATACATCGAAACGCCGGAGCCGAGAAAATAGTACGGGCTGACAGGGCCGGGTGGATGTCGCCGGTAATGAGCCCACGCCACGGCGAAAACCTCATCGGTCAGCAGCCCGCCGAGTACCCAGCGCCAGCGCAGCGGCAGATGCGAGACATACGGCGACAGGGTTGCGCTGTAGAGCACGTGACGCAGATTGATGACCAGGGTGGTGGCGAGAATCACGGCGAAGCTGGCATGACTGGCAATCAGGCCGAGCGCGATGAACTGGGCGGACCCGGCGAACACCGCAAGCGACATCAACTGTCCTTGCCAGAGATGCAGCGGCCCGGAGGCGACGAGCGTGCCGAAGATCATGCCGAATGGCGCCGCGCCGACGATCATCGGAATCGTATCGCGCGCACCTGCAGTGAATTCATGCCAGCGGCTGGGTGAGGGGGAGGCCAAGGGATGTGTTCCTGAGCAAAAAGTGGGCAAAAAGAGGGGGCCGGCACGACCCGTGGTGCTTGTGCCGGGTTACTTCAATGGAATGGGCGTGGCCGCCGGAACAGGCACGGCGCTGACGCTATTTTTTGCGCTGCCGCTGATCACACGGTCGCTATAGGTCAGATAAACCAGGGTATTCCGTTTGGTATCCACCACCCGCACGACATGCAGTGTCTTGAAGATCAGCGACATGCGTTCGGAGAACACCACCGACTGTTGCCGAAGTGGCCCGGCGAAGCTCAGGGGCCCGACCTGGCGGCAGGCCAGCGATGCCTCGGTCGGATCTTCTGCGATGCCGAGCGTGCCCTTGACGCCACCCGTGCGCGCCCGTGAGACATAGCAGGTGACGCCTGTGACGAGCGGATCATCGTAGGCTTCGACCACGACGCGGTCGGAACCCATGACGCGGAAATGCGTGTTGACGCTGGCGAGTTCTTCGCTGTGGGCGAAGGAAAGCGTAAAGGCTGTGGCGGCTACGGCAAGCGACAGGCGGAACAGGGGGGCTTTCATCGGGATGTCGGAAGGAAAAGCGTCATCGTATACCAGCGATGACGTTGTTTGACATGTGTGCCGGATGGCGTAGCGCTTTACAGGATTTAAAAAAATCTGAAGGGCTTCGGCGTTGTCTTTGACGGAAGCAAAAAAAACAGTTTGCTTTATCACTTAACCCAGCCAACACAGCCAACACAGCCGAAACGAAAACTTGAGCTTGTGAAATGCGTGCTCCAGCGCGGAGCGTTTCTGAGCATGGCGCCCGTTAAACGAAAAAGCCCCGGTCGAAACCGGGGCTTTTTCAGCGTTGTCAGCAGTTTGAGGCCCGCATTAATGCGAACCTTCGAATATTTTGGCTCCCCGACCTGGGCTCGAACCAGGGACCTACGGATTAACAGTCCGGCGCTCTACCAACTGAGCTATCGGGGAACAGCAGTCATGCAAAAAAACAGATAAAACTTGTTCTGGCTGGTTTCTGGCTCCCCGACCTGGGCTCGAACCAGGGACCTACGGATTAACAGTCCGGCGCTCTACCAACTGAGCTATCGGGGAACAAAACAGCAGAGAAGCGCGATTATAGAAGCATGCCGCCAAGGCGTCAACAGTCAACACTCTGGACCCTGGAACGGGCCGAACGAGCCCGCGGATGTTTTAGCGTTCGAGCAGGGCGAGCTTGGCGCTAACGTCCTTGAACTCGTCGGCTTGCGGCAAGGGGGCTTTGGTTTTTGTGATGCTGGGCCAGCCTTGAGCGAGTTCGGCATTCAGGGCGATGAACTTCTGCTGGTCGCCAGGGACGTCTTCTTCTGCGTAGATCGCATTGACCGGACATTCGGCGACGCAGACTGCACAGTCGATGCATTCGTCGGGGTCGATCGCAAGGAAGTTCGGACCTTCACGGAAGCAGTCCACCGGGCATACATCAACGCAGTCGGTATAGCGGCACTGGATGCAGCTTTCGGTCACAACGTGAGTCATTCAGGCAGCTCCTGCATGCGGTATCGGGGGGAGAGGCGAAACGCCAGAGAGGCACTATTGTAGCGTAACGTTTAGGGCGCGGCAGCTTGCTGCCCATGAGCATCTAGATCGTTTCGTGATTTGTTTATGAGGCCTGCGTCAAGAGTTGCGCCAGGCGTTGCGCCACGCGTTTGCGCTTGTGGCGGGTCTGTGGCGGCGAGCGCCGGGCATTCGGGTAACATGCGCCACAGCTCAATTGTGCCTGCTTTGTGCCTGCTATTTCCCCGACCTCGTTTCAGTCACTTCCTCGCTGCCGCCTGGCAAGACCATGATCATTACTTCGCTGCTCGATACCGACTTGTACAAGTTCACGATGATGCAAGTGGTTTTGCATCACTTTCCTGCGGCCAGTGTCGAATATCGTTTTCGTTGCCGTACGCCCGATATTGATCTGGTGCCATATATCGGCGAGATTCGAGACGAAGTGCGCAAGCTGTGCCAGTTGCGCTTTACGGCGGACGAGCTCGAGTATTTGCGGGGCATGCGCTTTATCAAGGGCGATTTCATCGACTTTCTGGCGCTGTTTCATCTCAATGAAAAACTGGTGTCGATCACGCCTTCCGCCAAGGGTAATGGCGAAATCGATATCGAGATCAACGGGCCCTGGCTGCACACCATCCTCTTTGAGATTCCATTGCTGGCGATCGTCAATGAGGTGTATTTCCGCCATACGCAGCAGCAGCCGGACTATAGCGAAGGGCGCGAGCGCTTGGCGGAGAAGATTGGTTTGCTAGGCGGGCGGCCCGAATTCGCTGAATGCAACATCGCCGATTACGGCACGCGCCGACGTTTTTCGAAACGCTGGCACGAGGAAGTGATCGCCACGCTGAAGTCCGGCCTTGGCGCACAGCTCGCGGGCACCAGCAACGTTTTTTATGCCATGAAGCATGGCCTGACGCCGCTGGGCACGATGGCGCATGAGTATCTCCAGGCGTGCCAGGCGCTCGGGCCGCGCTTGCGCGATTCGCAGATCTTCGGCTTCGAAGTCTGGGCGCGGGAATATCGCGGTGATCTCGGCATTGCATTGTCGGACGTCTACGGCATGCAGGCGTTTTTACGCGATTTCGACATGTATTTCTGCAAACTCTTCGATGGCGCGCGGCATGACTCTGGCGATCCGTTCGACTGGGGCGAGCGGCTTTTGAACCACTACGAAGCCAACCGCTGCGATCCCCGGACCAAGGTGCTGGTGTTTTCCGATGCGCTGGATATCCCGAAGGTGATCCAGCTTTACGAACGGTTTCGCGGGCGCTGCAAGCTCGCGTTCGGCGTTGGCACGAACCTGACCAATGATCTGGGCTATCGGCCGTTGCAGATCGTGATCAAGATGGTGCGCTGTAACGGCCAGCCCGTGGCGAAGCTGTCCGATTCGCCGGGCAAGAACATGTGCGATGACCCGGCGTATCTCGCTTATCTGCGTCAGGTTTTTGGCATCGCCACCCCCGCGCAAACGGCCAGTTGAGCGGGCTACCTGAGTTCGCGCAAAAATTCAGGCAAAAAACGAGGCACGTCCGCCCGGTTCGAGGTTGGCGCGAGGTTGGGGCTCACTCGGGTAGCCCCAGTTGAAACCGGGCCGCCGGTATAATTCTCGGCACACCGTAAGGCTTAACGCACGAGGTTTTGGCCCATGAATACATCCATTGCGCGGCGCAATATCCTGGCGCGTATTCGCGCGGCCCAGGGACGCCCAGCACAACCTTCCGACGCCGAGCGCGATCTGGTCACCGATTATCTGACGCGTCATCCAGCGGGGCCACGTCCTGCGCTGCCCGATGATCCCGGCACGCTCTACACACGGTTTTGCGACGAAGCGCAAAAGATGTCCACGACGCTCGATACTGTCGCCACCTTGCATGACGCGCCGGCGGCGGTTCAGCGTTATCTGGTACAAAACGGCTTGCCCACTGACGCGGTGGCCTGGCAAACGCTTTCCGCTTTGCCCTGGGCGCAAGCCGGTCTCAATGTGGCGTTCCGTCCTCCTGTAGCAGGCGATCTGGTGGGCATCACCGGTTGCTTCTGTGCGACCGCGGAAACCGGCTCGCTGGTGCTGCTCTCGGGGCCGGACACCTGGGCGTCCGCGGCGCTGTTGCCGGAGACACATCTGGCGCTGGTGCCTGCTTCGCGGATCGTGGCGGCTCACGAAGAAGCCTTCAGCCTGATTCGCGCCGAGCAGGGAGACTTGCCGCGCGCGGTCAATTTCATTTCGGGTCCGTCGCGCACGGGCGACATCGAACAGACCATCGTGCTGGGCGCACATGGGCCGTATCGGGTTCACGTGATCATCGTGCACGACGCATAAAGGCCAAGGCGCCATATCCCACCCTGCCCGGCTGTCTGGCATCGAGTCTCTGGTTTCTGGCGGGTTCCCGCCGCACCTAACAGGATGTGAAAAATGAAACGACCTGAATCGAGGGCGTCGAGGATGGGCCTGGCGCTCGCCGTCGCATTGGCCTGCGGACCGCAACTGGCGGGTGCGGCCACGCTCGATGGCGCGGCACTGTCGGCCTGGTGGTGCATGCCGTTTGCAGGCATTTTGCTGTCGATCGCGCTTTTCCCGTTGATCACCCCGGCGTTCTGGCATCACCATTTCGGCAAGATCGCCGCGGCCTGGGGCATGGTGTTTCTCGTGCCCTTCGCGCTCACGCAGGGCATGGAGGTTGCGCTCGGAACCCTGACGCATGCGCTGCTCGAGGAATACATCCCCTTCATCGTGCTGCTCGCGGCCTTGTATACGGTGGCGGGGGGCATTTGCGTGCGAGGCAACCTGCATGGCACGCCGCGCCTGAATACCGCATTTCTTGCGCTGGGTACGGTGCTTGCCAGCATCATGGGCACGACCGGTGCGGCGATGCTGCTGATTCGCCCCTTGCTGCGCGCCAACGACAACCGCAAGCATGTCGTGCACGTGGTGGTGTTTTTCATTTTTCTCGTGGCGAACGCAGGCGGTTCGCTGTCACCCATTGGCGATCCGCCGCTCTTTCTGGGCTTTCTGAACGGCGTCAGTTTTTTCTGGACGACAGTGCATCTGGCGCGGCCGATGCTGTTCGTCTGCGGTGTGCTGCTGGTGCTGTTCTATGCGCTCGATTCGTATTACTTCCACCGCCGCGAAGAAACGTCTTCGCGCTTTCTTGACCCGACGCCCGATTCGCCGGCACTGGGCATCGACGGCAAGATCAATTTCGTGCTGCTGGCGCTGGTGATCGCACTGGTGTTGATGAGCGGGCTATGGAAGCCCGGTATCACGTTCGATGTTTTGGGCACGCACGTCGCGCTGCAAAATGCCGTGCGCGATGTGGCGTTGCTAGGCGTGCTGCTGCTGTCGCTGGCCGTGACGCCGCGCACGGCACGAGCGGGCAATGCCTTTACCTGGGGGCCGATCGAAGAAGTCGCCAAGCTGTTCGCCGGTATTTTCGTCACGATCGCGCCCGTCATCATGATCTTGCGCGCGGGCCCATCCGGCGCGCTGGCCGGCATTGTTGGCCTGGTCAATGACGCCTCCGGACAGCCCAATCACGCCGCCTATTTCTGGGCGACAGGCCTGCTTTCGTCTTTTCTCGATAACGCGCCGACCTATCTGGTGTTTTTCAACCTGGCGGGCGGCGATGCGCCCACGCTGATGACCACCGGAGCGACCACACTGATGGCGATTTCGGCGGGCGCGGTGTTTATGGGGGCGAACAGTTATATCGGCAACGCACCTAATTTCATGGTGAAAGCGATTGCCGAATCTCGCGGCATTCGCATGCCGAGCTTTTTTGCCTATCTGGCATGGTCGGGCGTCGTGCTGATGCCGTTGTTTCTGGCGACGACCTGGCTGTTCTTTTAAAGTCGGCACCTGTGGCACTTGTGACACCTGTTCTCGCTGAGCGCACTGGGCACGTGATGTGCCCAGTGGTGTTTAAGGAGGCTTAAGGGTGTTTAAAGAACATTTTGGGAGAAGGACGATGCAAAAAATCCTGGTCGCGCGGCCGATGTTCGCGGAGGTGGTCGAGCGGTTAAAGCAGTATTTCGAAGTCGACTGGAATACCGGCGATGTGCTTGGCGCTGAGGCGCTTACCCAGCGCCTGGCGGACAAGGACGGTGCGCTGACAGCAGGCGACACCGTCAGCGCGGCGATGCTCGCGGCAGCACCCCGTTTGCGCGTGGTGGCGAACATGGCGGTGGGCTACAACAACTTCGACATGGACGCGTTCAATGCGGCCAACGTGCTGGCCACCAATACGCCGGATGTGCTCAACGAATCAACGGCGGATTTCGGCTGGGCGCTGATGATGGCGGCGGCCCGGCGTGTGACGGAAGCGGAGCATTGGCTCCGCGCGGGGCAGTGGCAGAAATGGTCGTATGACGGTTTTCTGGGTGCGGACATCCACGGCTCGACACTGGGGGTGATCGGCATGGGCCGGATCGGCCAGGCGCTGGCGCGGCGCGCGCGTGGCTTCAACATGCAGGTGCTCTATCACAACCGCTCGCGTGTCGCGCCCGAAATCGAGGCTGCGCTGGACGCGCAGTACGTCGCCAAAGAAGAACTGCTGCGGCGCGCTGACCACGTGGTGCTGGTGTTGCCTTACACCCAGGAGAATCATCATGCGATCGGCGCGACCGAACTGGCGTTGATGAAACCCAGCGCCACGCTGACGAATATCGCCCGTGGCGGCATCGTGGACGATGCGGCGCTGGCCGATGCGTTGCAGCACAAACGCATTGCGGCGGCGGGGCTCGATGTGTTCGAAGGCGAGCCGCAACTCAATCCGGCGCTGCTGGCGCAGGCCAATGTGGTGCTGACACCGCATATCGCCAGCGCGACCGAAGCAACGCGCCGCGCGATGGCCAATCTCGCTGCCGATAACCTGATCGCGGCGCTGGGCGTAGGCCCGAATGCCGGGCATCCGCCGAATCCGGTCAATCCGCAGGTCAGCGGACGGCCGCGCCGATGAACACGCTGTTGTTGACCGCGGTCGCGGTGCTGGCGCTGGCCTTGCTACTGGCCGTGCTGATCTTGCTGCTGGTGTTGCGCCGCGCCGGCGGTGGGTCCACGGTGGCGCGCATCGAAGCACTCGATGAGCATCTCGAAGCCACCGCTGAAGCTCAGGCACGCACCAGCGAGCGGCTGGAGCGCGAATTGCGCCGCGAGATCAGCGAGACCGCCCGTATCTCGCGTACCGAACTGGGCGGCGGCTTCGCGCAGTTGCAGCAGACGCTGGCGGCCCAGTTCGGCAGCATGACGAGCGTGCAGGCTGGGAAGATCGACAGTTTTGGCCAGCAACTGGCGCGGCTCACCGAATCCAACGCGCAGCAGCTCGAAGCGGTGCGCCACAGCCTGCAGCAGCAGTCACAGCAGGCGCGAGACGAGCAGGGCGTGACGCTGCAGCGCTTCGGCGACACGTTGACGCTTCAGTTCACGCAATTAAGCGAAGCGAACGACCGTCGTTTTGCCGAAGTGCGCACCACCATCGAGCAGCGCCTGAAAGACATCGAGGCGAACAATGCATCGAAGCTTGAAGAGATGCGCCGCACGGTCGATGAAAAACTGCACGCCACGCTTGAACAGCGCTTGGGTGCGTCATTCAGGCAGGTTTCGGAGCGGCTGGAGCAGGTGCATCGCGGGCTGGGCGAAATGCAGACCCTGGCGGCAGGCGTGGGGGATCTGAAAAAAGTACTGAGCAATGTCAAAACC
The DNA here is from genome assembly GCF_009455685.1 of Paraburkholderia hayleyella. Lineage (NCBI taxonomy): Bacteria > Pseudomonadati > Pseudomonadota > Betaproteobacteria > Burkholderiales > Burkholderiaceae > Paraburkholderia > Paraburkholderia hayleyella. The sequence goes on from NZ_QPES01000001.1 coordinate 1,237,017, forward strand.
CGTGGCACATGGGGCGAAGTGCAGCTTGAAGCCTTGCTGGAGCAGCTTTTGACGACCGATCAGTACGCCAAAAACGTGGCGACCGTACCGCATAGTCACGAGCGCGTCGAGTTTGCGATCCGGCTGCCGGGCCGGCAGGGCAAGGATGGCGCGAACGTACCCGTGTGGTTACCGGTCGATGCGAAATTTCCGCGCGAGGACTACGAACGTCTGATTGACGCGCAAGAACGCGCCGACGCGGTGGCGGTGGAGGAAGCTTCGCGTGCGCTGGAAGGGCGGATTCGCGCCGAAGCGCGCGCGATTGCCGAAAAATACATTGCGCCGCCCCATACGACGGATTTCGCGCTGCTGTTCTTGCCGACCGAAGGGCTGTACGCCGAGATCCTGCGCCGTCCGGGGCTGACCGACCTGTTGCAGCGCGAGTATCGCGTGACGATTGCGGGGCCGACCACGCTCACGGCATTGCTGAACAGCTTGCAGATGGGGTTTCGCACGCTGGCGATCGAGCAGCGTTCAAGCGAGGTCTGGCAGGTGCTGGGGGCCGTGAAGACGGAGTTCGGCAAGTTTGGCGACGTGCTGGCGAAAACCCGTTCGCAGCTTGAAACCGTGACACGTTCGATTGAGCAGGCCGAGGTGCGGACCCGCGCGATGAACCGTAAATTGCGGGACGTCGAAGCCTTGCCGGGGGAGCAGGCCCGCGGCTTGCTGGACGATGCGCCGGTTTCGGCCCTGGACGGGGAGGCTTGAGGCGGTAGCCTCAGGCCTGCGACGCGGCAGCGGCCAGTTGCTCGAGCGCGGTGCCACTGACGCGCACGACGCGCCAGTCGGGTAGCACGCTGGCGCCCATGGCTTCGTAGAAGCGGATCGCGGAGGTGTTCCAGTCGAGCACGGTCCATTCGAAGCGTGCGCATTGCCGTTCGATGGCCAGCGCTGCCAGATGGCGCAGCAACTGAGCGCCCAAGCCGTTGCCACGGTGCGCGGGTTGCACGTAGAGGTCTTCCAGATACAGCCCGCGCCGTCCGATAAACGTCGAGTAATTGTGAAAAAAGAGCGCGTAGCCCACGATGCGCCCCTCTGTCACGGCAACCCGTACCTCGGCTGCAGGCTGGACGCCAAAGAGCGCTTCATGCAAGTCGGGCTCAGTTGCCACGAACAGATGCGTCAATTTTTCGAAGCTGGCCAGTTCCGCCATCAATGCAAGGATCGTGCGGACATCCGCCGGGACAGCGGCACGGATCGTGATGGCCATCAGATTTCTTCAGGCACGTCAGACAGCTGGATCTCGATGCCTCCCACGCGTGCCGCGACCCAGTTGTAGATATGGCAGGCGATCCACAGCAGCACGAAGGCCACGATTGCGTTCAGCAGCAGCGCGCTGATGAGCTTGCTGAAGGGCACGGAACCATATTCGATAAAGATCACTGTGGCTGCGATCAATAGCAGCGGAATGCTGAACGTCATATAAAACACAATCAGTATTTTGGCTGTTTGTCCTGGTGCGATGAACGTGATTTGTTTCTTCATATCGGTCAAACCCGTTGGTTGAAGTAAAGCTTGGCGCAAGCCTGCTTGCCGTTAAAAAAGCGGTCGCAGAAAAATTCAAAAGAGGCCGTCGAACAGCATGATATCGACCATCTCGCCTGGACTCACGTCGGTTTGCTCGTGGCTCAGCACGATAAAGCAGTTGGCTTCGCTCATCGTGTTGAGTGCGCCAGAGCTTTGCGAGCCGGTGGGCGCGACTTGCCATTGGCCATCGCTGCCGCGTGAAGCAATGCCACGTGGGTATTCGGTGCGCCCGGCCCGTTTGCGCAACAGGACGCGGCTGCGTGCGCCCAGCAGTGTAACCGGCTGCGGTTGCGCGCCCGCGAGCGCCAGCAAGGCGTCGCGCACGATCAGGGCAAACGTCACCATTACTGCGACCGGATTGCCCGGCAAGCCGAAGAACAGCGTGGCGCGGGTTGTATCAAGTTGCCCGTCTGCTGGACTCTCCGCGGGTTTGTCTGGATGAATCCGGCCGAAGGTGAGCGGTCGTCCCGGGCGCAGCGCGAGCCCGCGAAAGGCGATCTCGCCTCTCGTCTGAAGCAGGGTCTGGGTGAAATCCGCTTCGCCTGCCGAGACCCCGCCGGAGGTCAGCACCACATCGGCGTGAGCCACAGCGGTGCGCAACGCGGCATCGAGCGCGGCGGGCTCGTCGCGCACGATGCCCAGATCGAGCGTGTCGCAATTCATGCGCTGGAGCAGTGCAAACAGGGTGTGGCGATTGCTGTCGTACACGCAGCCCGGATCGAGTGGCTCGCCAGGTGAGCGCAGCTCATCGCCGGTCGAGAAAAAAGCCACGCGTAAACGGCGGCGCACGTTCACTGTGCTGATCCCCAACGAGGCTAGCAGCCCCAGATCGGCCGCGCGCACGATCCGGCCTGCCGTCAGCGCTATCTGGCCCGCTTGCAGATCCTCGCCAGCGCGGCGGCAGTTTGCGCCGCCGCGCACGGCGGCGGCGGAAAAGCGGATGGCGTGTGGCGTTTGTTCAACCTGTTCATGAGGGATCACGGTGTCGCAGGCATCGGGGAGCCACGCGCCCGTGGTGATGCGCACGCACTGCATGGAGCCGACGTCGCCGCGCCAGGGATGGCCCGCGAGCGCCCGGCCGACCACGGCTAATTCAAGTTCGGGCACGGACGATGTCGAGGCTGCCGAGGCTGCCTGTAGCGCGGCGCTGGAGAAAGCAAAACCGTCCATCGCCGAGTTGTCGTGGGCCGGAACGGCAAGGGGCGAATCAATAGGGCTGGCGAGGACGCGTCCCAGCGCCTCGCGTAGCGGTACCCGTTCGGTGGCCACAAGCGGTGAAATCCATTGCCGCACGAGCGCCTGAGCGATGTTTACAGGTAAAGCGTCAGTGTCGTGCTGGGCTGGACAACCAGGAAGATTGTTGGACAGTGTCATCGAAGCAGGCAGATGTGACCGGGCGGGAGCCGGTGCTGGCTGGATAGCGGGAGACACGGTGCAGGCAGTGCAGCTCGTGCGAACAATGTGGTAGCGCCATTTGCCTAGGAACGCTCAAGCAGCGCGAGGTCCTGCAAAGAGTTGGCATTGTAGAACGCACGTTCATCAGGAAAGTGCGCTGTGGCCAGCGTGTGGCGCGCGTACCACGCGCGGACGCGCCGCTCGCCGCTGGCGAGGCTCGCCGCGAGATCGTCAGCCAGCGCCGTACGCACCAGGGCCACCACCGGATGGAGCGCATGCTGTCCGTCGCGGTTACAGGTGAGGGCGGTGGCGATATCGGCTTCGCTTGCCTCAAGCGCTTCCATCAGACGCAGGGCCAGATCGGTAGGCAGAAAGGGCGTATCGCACGGCACGCACAGCATCAGCTCCGTGGTGGCCGCGCGCATCCCCGCCAGCAGACCGGCGAGCGGCCCGGGAAAACCGGCGAGCGGCCCGGGAAAACCGGCGAGCGTATCGCTGACCACCGTTGCCGCGAACGGTGCGCCAAGGGCCGTGTAATCAGCCAGATGGCGATTGGCGTTGATTAGCAGTGGACCGGTTTGAGGCGCGAGCCGTGTGAGCACATGTTGCGCGAGCGGCTCGCCGTGCAGCAGTTGCAAGCCTTTGTCGACGCCTCCCATGCGGGTGCCGCGCCCGCCTGCGAGCAGCAGGCCCGTGAGGGGGAGAGGGGGGCGGGAGGAGGACATGACGGAAACGCCGGGTAAACAGTGGGCAGTGGGGCCTGTGGGGCGGCGCTAGCCGCCGATGTACGACATTTCGACGCGCCGCTCGCCAGGCAGGGTGGGTCCGTGGGCACTGCCGCGCAGTTGCGAATAGCGGTCGTTGCGGTTGTGCCAGATATGGGCGATGGCTGCAGCCAGGTCGGCATCGCGGGTTCCCTGGCGCACGAGCGCTCGCAAGTCGTGCCCGGCTGAGGCGAACAGGCACAGATACAGCTTGCCTTCGGTCGAAAGCCGGGCGCGAGTACACGTGGCGCAAAAGGCCCGCGTCACGCTAGAAATCACGCCGATTTCCCCGGCGCCGTCGGCATAGCCCCAGCGCTGGGCTGTTTCGGCCTCGCTATGCGCTTCGAGTGGCACGAGCGGGTAGTGCGCCGCGATCTGCGCGATGACCTCGGCTGATGGCAGCACCTCGGTCATGTTCCAGCCATTGGAGGTGCCGACATCCATGTATTCGATAAAGCGCAACACGATGCCTGAATGGCGGAAATAGTTTGCCATCGGCAGGATCTGCGAATCGTTGGTGCCGCGCTTGACGACCATATTGACCTTGAGTGGCGCGAGGCCAGCCGAATGCGCGGTACTGATACCCGTGAGCACCTCGTCGAGTGCGAAGTCAGCATCGTTCATCTGACGAAAGAGCGGGTCATCGAGTGCATCGAGGCTGACCGTGACGCGTGTCAGGCCCGCGTTTTTCAGGCTGTGTGCCTTGCGTGCCAGCAGCGCGCCGTTCGTGGTTAGCGTGAGATCAAGTGGCTGGCCGCCTGGCGTGGTCAGCCGGGCAAGGCGTTCGATCAGATATTCCAGGTTTTTGCGCAACAAAGGCTCGCCACCGGTGAGACGGATTTTTTCGACGCCATGGGCGACGAAAATCCGTGCGAGGCGCTCGATTTCTTCGAAGCTGAGCAGCGCGCTATGGGGGAGGAAGCGATAGTTTTTGTCGAATACAGCACGAGGCATGCAATAGACGCAGCGGAAATTGCAGCGGTCCGTTACCGAGATACGCAGATCGCGTAATGGCCGGGCGAAAGCGTCATGCAGCGTGCCGTCCGGGGACGGTGGCCCCGGGTTCGCCGGAATTACCGGAATAGCGCTGATGTCGGCAACTGGAATGATGCGTCGGGACATGATGATTTTATTGAAAAATTATTCCCCTATTCTAACGGAAGGCGGTTTGGCACCTTGTTTGGCACGGACGCGCCGCGTTGTGCCATGGGCCTCGTCTGAAAAACAAAAAACCCCACGTTCCGAAAAACGTGGGGTGAGTCGGCGGCCAAAGCCCGCCAATGAAGACGGGCTTTGAGCTACCGGATAGCGCGGGCGCAGTGGACTTACTGCGAATGCCCGCCGGTTTCGATTTGCTGCATGGGCGTGCTATCGACCGCATCCTGGCGTTTGCGCTCGCGTGGCACGCGGCTGGGCCGGACGATTTGCGCGGAGGCTTCTGCGGCGGCACGTAGCTTGTTCACGTCGGTATTGACCCACACGAGGCCCGCACTTTCGAGTACCGGTTGCAGGGCCGCCGTATCAACCACCGCTGCTGCTGGTGCAACGGGGGCTGGCGCGGGAGCCGGAGCTGGAGCCGATGCGAGCGGTGCCGTGACGACAGGTGCGGCTGCTGGTGGAGGAGCAATTGCAACCGGAGCAACGGGAGCGAAAGCCGTAACAGGTGTAGCGGCGACTGCGCTAGCGGCCTCCGGCTGAACCGGTGCGGCTACGGCCACCGGTGCGGGCACTGGGGCGGGCACCAGGGTGGCAGGTGCTGCCACGGTTTCAGTCACCGCGGTTTCGGTTGCCACGGTTTCGGTCACCATGGTTTCAGTCACTTTAGTCACGGCAGGTTGCGCCGTTACTGTTTTGACTTCTTCGAACACAACGGCGGCAGACATTGTCGTGACTTGCTGCATGACGACAGGTGCTGCTTGCGGCGGTGGTGCGCTGACCTGGCGCGTCAGGGGCTCTGGCTGTTGCCGCACCGGTTGCGGCTGGGCTGGAGCTTCGGCGCTGAGGACGCTCACCGTGCCAGGCGTTGCTGTGGATGTGGTGATAACGGCCGCCGAGTCTGGCTCAGCGGATGTCGCTTCACGCTCATGTTGCGGCTGGATCTCCTGCGCATGAGGGGCATCGTCTTCCATGTCGTTGAATGACGTAGTTTGATCGACGCCCTCTTCGTCACGCTCGCGGCGTCCACCACGACGGCCGCGACGACGGCGGCGGCGCTCTTCACCTTCTCGCGCCACGGTTTCCTGATCGGCCAGTAACGCGCTTTCTGCCATTTCCGCTGGGGTTTGCCCAGTCTGGCTGCTCGCTGCTACTTCGGCAGAGTCTGGCTGGCGCCGGCGTTCTCCACGCTCTCCACGTTCTCCACGTTCCCGACGCTCGCCGCGCGCGGCTGTTTCTGTTGCCTCACCGCGTTCCGCGCGGTTGTCACGCTCGCGCGGCTCGCGGCCTTCACGCGGCTCACGTGTTTCACGTCCTGCGCGTGCTTCACGCTCGCGTCCTTCGCGTGGCTCACGGCCCTCGCGCGCTTCACGACCCTCGCGTGGCTCGCGGCCCTCACGTGTTTCACGTGCTTCACGTGGCTCGCGGTTTTCACGCCCCTCGCGGCCTTCACGTGTTTCCCGTTCTTCACGACGTGGCGTAGCCGTCTGGCCCTGGCGTCCGCCCGGCGCGGCATTCTCGCTCCGCCCCGCGGTATCACGGTTACCACTTGCCGAATTCCGGCGATTACGGTTGCGCTCGCCTGAACGTTCACCGCCGCGCTCGCGCGCCGGCCGGCCGGACTTGCTTTGTGCTGCCGGGGTGGCCGGTGCGGGTTCAGTGGTTGTGATGCCGAAAAGCTGCTTGAGCCAGCCGATAAAGCCGCCACCAGCCGGGGTTGCCGGGCGCGCTGCAGGCGCGGGGCGAACCGCCGCGCCGGGCGCGGGCTTTTCGGGGGTGATGCCCTTGACCGCGGCTTCCTGCTTCGGTTTGACGTCTTCGGCGCGTTTCGTGTAGCCGGTGTCGGATTCGAGTTCGCGTGCGGCTTCTTCCGCCATTTTCCAGGAGGCGCGAGGGTCGTCCAGGCGTGCATCGTCATGACGCAGGCGCTCAAGCTTGTAATGCGGCGTATCGAGATGCTTGTTCGGAATCAGGACGACATTGACCTTGAAGCGCGCTTCAATTTTGTTGATTTCCGCGCGTTTTTCATTGAGCAGGAAGGCCGTGACTTCAACCGGCACCTGGCAATGAATAGCCGCGGTGTGTTCCTTCATCGCTTCTTCCTGAATGATCCGCAGCACTTGCAAGGCGGAGGATTCGGTGTCGCGGATGTGCCCCGTGCCATTGCAGCGCGGGCAAGTCACGTGGCTGCCTTCGGACAGCGCCGGACGCAGGCGCTGGCGCGACAGCTCCATCAGCCCGAAGCGCGAAATCTTGCCCATTTGCACGCGTGCGCGGTCATGCCGCAGTGCGTCTTTCAGCCGTTGCTCGACTTCGCGCTGGCTTTTGGGCGAATCCATGTCGATAAAATCGATCACGATCAGGCCGCCCAGATCGCGCAGGCGTAACTGGCGGGCGACTTCGTCGGCGGCTTCGAGATTGGTGCGCGCGGCGGTTTCTTCGATATCCGCGCCTTTGGTGGCGCGGGCCGAGTTCACGTCGACCGCGACCAGCGCCTCGGTGTGATCGATCACGATGGCGCCGCCCGAGGGCAACGGTACCGTGCGCGAGTACGCGGTTTCGATCTGGTGTTCGATCTGGAAGCGGGAGAAGAGCGGGACATCGTCGTGATAGCGCTTCACTTTGCCGACGTTGTCCGGCATCACGATATCCATGAAGGCGCGGGCCTGGTCGTGGATTTCGGTGGTGTCGATCAGGATTTCGCCGATATCGGGCTGGAAGTAGTCACGAATCGCGCGGATGACGAGGCTCGACTCGAGGTAGATCAGCATTGGCTGGCCGCCCAGGCCGCTTTGCGAGGCGGATTCGATGGCACGCCACAACTGCATCAGATAGTTCAGGTCCCACTGCAGTTCTTCCGCGCTACGGCCGATGCCTGCGGTGCGCGCGATGATGCTCATGCCTTCGGGCAATTGCAACTGGCCCATGGTTTCGCGCAGTTCCTGCCGGTCATCGCCCTCGATGCGGCGCGAAACGCCGCCGCCACGCGGATTGTTGGGCATCAGAACCAGATAGCGGCCTGCGAGCGAGATAAACGTGGTGAGGGCCGCGCCCTTGTTGCCGCGCTCTTCCTTCTCGACCTGGACGATGAGCTCCTGGCCCTCGCGCAAGGCGTCCTGAATGCGCGCTGAACGGACTTCAGCACCATCGCGGAAATATTGGCGGGCGACTTCCTTGAACGGGAGAAAACCGTGGCGGTCTTCGCCGTAGTTGACGAAACAGGCTTCGAGCGAAGGCTCGATGCGCGTCACGATACCCTTGTAAATATTGCCTTTGCGCTGTTCGCGCCCGGCGGTTTCGATATCAATGTCGATCAGCTTTTGGCCATCGACAATTGCGACGCGTAGTTCTTCTTGCTGCGTCGCATTAAAAAGCATGCGTTTCATGAACGGCTCCAGAGCGGCGCGCTTGGCGTCGAGCCCGGACGGTTGTCAGCCGTTGGGTCGTGACGGTGGTGCGCCGCGCTTTGATGTGTTGACAAGTACGCTGGAGCGGGAAACATGGCGGGAGAACTGCCTGAGAGGGCCTTGTCCGGTCAGAAGGACTGGGGCCGCAGGGCACAGGCGAACACGGCTTCAAAAAATCATCGCGGGACACGCCGCAGTTTCTGGCAACCTGACATTCGTGCGCTTCACCGCTCTCGCCGGGCGTCACTGTGACCATGACGCGTGAGGGAGGAGCAAAAGCCATTGTCAGGTTGGGGAGGGGTTGCCACAAACTCGTGGCGTCCCGCCCGGCGGTGCCCTGCTTCATTCTGATGTCGCCAGTCCTGCACTTTCTGCAGGACGCACTGAGCGCACGCCGTATCTTCGCCAACTGCCAAGCTTCCTGCCAGGGGGCAAACCGCCCGATGCCGAGGCTTGTCAGTGAAATTCTTTCTAACCAGGATTCCGTTACCGCGGAGCCGACCTGACCGAACGCGCCTGTGGGCGCCGTCCCTGCCGGGTACTGGATTTCCGTTGCGTACAGCGTGTTGCATCTCATTTTTCGGGTGAGCAACCAGGCCCGGACGCAAGTATGCAAGTAAAATTAATACCTTGTTGCTTGCGCCTGCGCAATCCGCCAGACTCCCGGACAATGCGTCGACCGTCGCAGACTGCTGGGGCAAATTATATTCAGAATGAAAGAGCTAGGCAAAATATCCCATAAACCGGTTGCGAGCGACCAGGTCTCGATCATCGAGATCGACGACAATGCGGCGGGCCAGCGCATTGATAATTTTCTTTTGCGCATCTGTAAAGGCGTGCCGAAAAGTCACATCTACCGTATCTTGCGCAGCGGCGAGGTGCGAGTGAACAAGGGCCGGATCGATGCGCAATATCGTCTGGTGCTGGGCGACCGGGTGCGCGTGCCGCCTATCCGGGTGGCTAGCAGCGCCGAGCCCGCCGTGCCGTATGCGCCTGCGGCCCAGTTCACAACCCTGTATGAAGACGATTGCCTGCTGGTGCTTGATAAACCGGCCGGCGTTGCCGTGCATGGCGGCAGCGGTGTGGCATTTGGCGTCATCGAGCAGATGCGCGCCGCGCGGCCGCAGGCCAAGTTTCTTGAACTGGTGCATCGCCTCGACCGGGAGACCTCCGGCATCCTGATGCTGGCAAAAAAACGTGCGGCGCTGGTTAATCTGCATGAGCAGATTCGCGCCAACCAGATGGATAAACGTTATTTTGCCTGTGTGCATGGCGTGTGGGAGCCTGGCTGGGGCCACCGCCGTGCCGTGCGCGAGCCATTGCACAAGTACCTCGCCGCAGACGGCGAGCGGCGTGTGCGCGTGCAGCCGGACGGTCAGCCCTCGCATACCGTATTCAACCTGGTGGAGCGCTGGCCTGAATCCGGATATGCGCTGCTCGAAGCCGAACTGAAAACAGGCCGCACACATCAAATTCGCGTTCATCTGGCGCATTTGGGGCTGCCGATCGCAGGGGATGTCAAATATGGCGATTTCGCGCTGAACAAGGCGCTGGTTCGGGCCCATGCCCGCCCCAGCCTGAAGAGAATGTTTTTGCATGCGCACCGCCTGAAACTGACCCATCCGGTGACAGGCGCGCCGTTGCAGTTCGACGCGCCGCTGCCTGCCGAATGCCGCCGCTTTCTCGAACAGCTTACCTTGTTGCAGCAAGGCGATAACGAAGCACATCCGGAGAGGCCAACGCATGGCTCGTGAGCAATTTGACCTGATCGTCTTCGACTGGGACGGGACGCTGATGGATTCGACGGCGCACATTACGCGCAGCATTCAGGCCGCATGCCAGGATCTCGGCTTGCCGGTGCCCGCCGATCAGGCGGCAAGCTATGTCATTGGGCTCGGCTTGCGCGAAGCGCTGCAAATGGCCGCACCGACCCTGGACCCGGCTGATTACCCCCGTCTGATTGAACGCTACCGGTTTCACTATTTTTTGAAAGATCAGGCCACTGAGCTTTTTGCCGGGGTGCGTGAGATGCTGCAGGCGTTGCGCGATGACGGCTATCTGCTGGCGGTCGCCACCGGGAAAAGCCGGGTGGGCCTGAACCGGGCGCTCGATCAGACCAGTCTGACCAGTCTTTTCGACGGCACGCGCTGCGCTGACGAAACCTTTTCCAAGCCGCACCCGGCGATGCTGCACGAACTCACCCGCGAACTGGGACAGGGCCTTGCCCGCACGGTGATGATTGGCGATACCACGCACGATCTGCAAATGGCGCGGAACGCAGGCACTGCCGCGATTGGCGTCACGTACGGCGCGCATGCCGCCAGTTCACTGGAGGCGCTCCAGCCTGAATTTGTCGCACAAAACGTTGCTGAACTGTCGGCCTGGCTGCGCGAGCACGCATGAGCGAAGCAAAACCCGAACCTCCCGCGCTGGCGCCGGTACTGATCTGCACGGCTGCCGACCTGATTGATGGCGGTCTCGGCGTGCGCCGCGCCGCGTCTTTTGCCGGAAATGAGGCTGTGGTGTTTTTTGTGCGCTATGGCGGCCAGGTGCATGGCTATCTGAACCGCTGCGCGCATGTGCCGATGGAGCTTGACTGGGTAGAAGGCCAGTTTTTCGAATCTTCCGGCTTGTATCTGATGTGCGCGACGCACGGCGCCATTTATGCGCCCGACACCGGAAAATGCGTCGGCGGCCCATGCCGTGGTGGCCGGTTGCGTCCTGTTCGGGTTGAGGAGCACGATACTGCGGATGGCCGTACGGTATTCTGGCTGCCGGATGCTGAGCTGTATCCGCTTCCCACCCGTCCCTCCGATCTTTCCTGAACTTTCCTGACCTTCATTCGCAAGCATGGCTGACAATCACACCCCTGATCCATTCGAGTCCGCTGCCGTACCGCCCAAACGCCAATCCGCCGCTGAGCCGGGCTGGGAGCGGGCCGCGCTTGAGCGCATTGCGCTGGCTGCAATCCATGAACAAAAAGCGGCGCGCCGCTGGAAGATTTTTTTCCGTTTCGTTTTTCTCTTCATCGTGCTGGGCGCGATCTGGCGTATCTCCGACGTGTCGGGCGATAAAGCGGCGTCGACTGGCCGTCATACCGCGCTGGTGACACTTGATGGCGAAATTGCCGCCGATTCCTCCGCGAACGCCCGCGATCTCAACGCCTCGCTGCGTGACGCGTTTAGCGATGCGGGCACCGCGGGCGTTATCTTGCGTATCAACAGCCCGGGCGGTAGCCCGGTGCAGGCGGGCATCGTCTATAGCGAGATCCGCAGGCTGCGCCACAAGCATCCGTCGATTCCGCTGTATGTCGTAGTGGGCGACACGTGTGCGTCGGGGGGCTATTACATCGCGGCGGCGGCTGACAAGATCTACGTTGACAAAGCCAGCATCGTCGGTTCGATTGGCGTGCTGATGGATGGCTTTGGCTTTACCGGCCTGATGGACAAGCTGGGCATTCAGCGCCGGATGCGCACCTCGGGCGAGAACAAGGCGTTCTTCGATCCGTTTTCACCGGATACGCCGAAAATGGACGAACATGCGCAAGCCATGCTTGACCAGATTCACACGCAATTCATTGAGGCCGTGCGAGAAGGGCGGGGCAAGCGCCTGCACGAAACTCCGGACATTTTCTCGGGGCTCTTCTGGACTGGCGCGACAAGCGTTGAGCTGGGTCTGGCTGATGCTTTTGGCGATACCGATTACGTCGCGCGCGAAATCATCAAGGCCCCTGATCTGGTTGATTTCACGGTGAAAGAAAGCTTGTCGGACCGGGTTGCGCGCAAGTTTGGCGCAGCAGCCGGCAGCGCGGCGGTGCATGCGCTGGCGCTGGGTGGCCAGATGAGCTTGCGTTGAGCGCCGCTGGCGGCCCGGATGAGCCGCCAGCGTGGATGAGAAGATGAGAAGATGAAAAAAGGCCGCGGCCCGGAAACGGGCGCCGCGGCTTTTTTGTTTCAGGTTGCGAGCAGCAGAAAAATCGCAGGACGCTTGTGCAGATCGGGCGCTGCGCTTTTTTTCCAGTCGGCGGTGCTGCGGCTCATGATCGTTTCACTTTCCAGCGTCAGGTCGACCGCGATGCACACCCGCGTCGATGGGGCGCAGGTTGCCAGCAAGGTATCGAATAACGCTCGGTTGCGATAAGGCGTTTCGATGAAAATCTGTGTTTGCTGTGCTTTGCGTGAGAGTTGTTCCAGATCGCGCAGACGTTTAGCCCGTTCGCTGACATCCATGGGCAGATAACCGTGAAACGCAAAACTCTGGCCATTCAGCCCGGATGCCATCAGGGCGAGCAGGATCGAGCTTGGTCCAACGCAGGGCACCACTTTGACCCCGCGTTCATGTGCGCGCCGCACCAGCAGCGCGCCGGGGTCGGCGACCGCCGGGCAGCCAGCCTCCGACACCAGCCCTGCATCGGTACCGGCCAGCAGGGGCGCGAGCAGGCGGTCGATTTCTCCTGCAGGCGTATTGACGTTTAGCTCCTGGATCTCGATTTCCTGAATGGGCCGTTGAGTGCCGATCTTCTTTAGAAACACGCGCGTGGTTTTGGCATTTTCGCCAATGTAGTAGCCCAGGCCGGCGGCTCGCGCCTGCACGGAGGCCGGCAAGACGGTGTCAAGCGCGCTGGCGTCGCCGTCTCCCAGCGTATTGGGGATCAGGTAAAGAATGCCGCTCATGAAGCCTCCAGCACGGGATAACCTGCTGTGACCAGCATTTGGGTGAGCGCAATCAGGGGCAAGCCGATGAGCGCGGTAGGATCGTCGGCATGAATCGCTTCGAGCAGCGCGATGCCTAGCCCCTCCGATTTGGCGCTGCCCGCGACGTCGTAAGGTTTTTCCGCATGCAGATAGGCTTCGAGCGCCGTGTCGGGCAGGTCACGAAAGCGCACCCGGGTTATGACATCCTGAATTTGGGCCACGCCAGTACGGCGCTCGAACAGGCAGAGCGCGCTGTGAAACAGCACCTCCCGGCCCCGCATGGCCTGAAGCTGGGAGAGCGCTGTGGCGTGGTTACCGGGTTTGCCGATTTGGCGCTGGTCGAGCGTGGCCACCTGGTCGGAGCCGATGACCAGTACCGCGTCGTTGCCCGTGAGGCTGGCCGCGACAGCACGCGCCTTCGCTTCGGCTAGCCGCAATGCCGTGGCGGCGGGTGTTTCATGGCTGAGTGGGGTTTCGTCGAGATCCGGAACGATGACATCAAAAGGAAGCTGCAGGCGTTCAAGCAATTCACGACGATAGCGTGAACTTGACGCGAGAATCAGGCGGGGAGGGCGAATCACGGAGTCCGGCATGGCGGTGTTTAGGCGGCGAAAAGAAGACAGGAACTGTGCAGCGCGACCAGGTCGGCCGCACGGGGCTTAAGTGTTTGACTCAAAAAGACAAAGCGGCTATGATCTTGGGCTTTTCAGCATTGCGCGAACGCAACCAGGCTAGGCTTCGGGCGAAACTTGGACGCGAAAGAATAATGCGAAATGGCACGAAGGACAGACACGAAGGACGCGAAGGATGTGACGCGATGTGCCGTCCGGCTAGGTGTGTCCTGGAGTGTGCCCCGGTTAGCGAGCTGCTCAAGAAGCTGATGGATGCAACTGATGGATGCGTTGTCAGGCGCGATCATGTGGCGAAACCCCTGCTGATGAAGGAATACGCATGATTCAACATTCGGCTGTACCGGTTGACCCGCGCGAGCTTGATCTGTTCGAATTTGCCCGCAGTGGCTGCCAGGCGGCTGGTGCGATGCGGGTTTCGCAATTGCCGCGCATGTTAAACGAAGTTCCCTCCGAGGCGCCAGACCGCGACACCTTGTTCACCTGGCAAGCCGAGGGCGCGACTCAACCTGAATTGCAGGATGACGGCGCCGAGGGGCCGCAGCCCTACTTGCGGCTTGCGGTTCATGGTGCGGCCTGGCTTGAATGCCAGCGGTGCCTGGCGCCCTATGAACAGGCGTTCGATGTCGATGCGACGTACCGGATTGTCAGCTCCGAAGAAGAGGCCGATGCCTTTCCGCTGGATGAGGATACGGTTGAGGTTATCGTGGGTTCACGTCAGTTCGACCTGTCGGCGTTAATCGAAGAAGAATTATTACTGGCGTTGCCGCTGGTACCGAAACATGCGGTATGTCCAGTGGTGCACGAAAGTCTTGTTTCGGGTGTTTCAGGTGCGGATGCCATGGGCGATGCATCTGATGGGCTCGATGGGGTGCAGAATGCGCCTGAAATCGAGCCCGAACGGCCTAACCCGTTTGCGGTGCTGGAAGCGCTGAAGACGCGGCGGCCCGGATGAAGAAAGTATTAATTTAAGTTGCTTGAGCAAGGTAGTGGAGCCAGCGTGCGGCACGGTTTGTTGGCCATTGGGTAATGGCAGCGGCTTCGCCTGGCTGTGTTAGAATCTGAAAAATTTTTAGGAGTTGTCATGGCAGTCCAGCAAAACAAGAAGTCGCCGTCAAAGCGCGGTATGCATCGTTCGCATGATTCTCTCAGCGTTGCACCTTTGGCTACCGAGCCCACAACAGGTGAAGTTCATCTGCGCCACCACGTTAGCCCCAATGGCTATTATCGCGGCAGGAAAGTCATCAAGACCAAAAACGATTAATCGCTGATTAATTGTTACCTGTCGTTATCTGTTTTAACGCACATGCCGTTAGCGTTTTGCTGAGTGATCGGCTCGCTTGACATTTCCCGGCTCAGCAAAAAAGCGGCATTCAATTGCCGCTTTTTTGTGCCCGAAATTCGTCGCATTCCATGACTGTAAAGCTCACGATAGATTGCATGGGAGGCGACCACGGCCCATCCGTGACCGTTCCCGCCGCGCTCAGCTTCGTCCGCTCGCATCCTGATGCACACCTGGTGCTGGTCGGCATTGAAAGTGCGATTCTCGCCCAGTTAAAAAAAGCGAAAGCGCTGGATCATCCCGCGCTCACGGTTGTTGCCGCCTCCGAAGTCGTCGCAATGGATGACCCGGTTGAGGTGGCGCTGCGCAAGAAGAAAGATTCCTCAATGCGGGTGGCGCTCACTCGCGTCAAGCAAAATGAGGCGCAAGCCTGTATTTCAGCCGGGAATACCGGGGCGCTGATGGCGGTTTCCCGCTACGTGCTCAAGACACTGCCGGGCATCGAGCGCCCGGCTATCGCCTTTGCCTTGCCCACCCGCACGGGCTATACGATGATGCTCGATTTGGGGGCCAACGTCGATTGCGAGCCACAGCACTTGCTGCAGTTCGCCGAGATGGGGCACGCGCTGGTGTCCGCGCTGGAAGGCCGGGCTCGTCCGACCATCGGTTTGCTGAATATCGGCGAGGAAGTCATCAAGGGCAACGAAACCATCAAGCGTGCAGGTGAGTTGCTGCGCGCCAGCGCGCTGAATTTTCGCGGCAATGTCGAGGGTGACGATATCTACAAGGGCACGACCGATGTGATTGTGTGCGACGGCTTTGTCGGCAATGTCGCGCTGAAGACATCGGAAGGTTTGGCGCAGATGCTCTCCGACATCATCAAGGAAGAATTTAGCCGTTCGTGGCTGTCGCGGATCATGGCGGTGCTGGCATTGCCTGTGTTGCTGCGTTTTAAAAAGAGGGTGGATCCGCGGCAATATAACGGCGCCGCGCTACTTGGGTTGAGAGGCCTGGTCATCAAGAGCCACGGTTCAGCCGACGCATATGCGTTTGAATGGGCGATCAAACGAGGGTATGATGCCGCCAAAAATGGCGTGCTTGAACACCTTGCGCGGGCGATGGAAGAAAATGCGAGTTCTCTTCAACACTTGCATCATGCAGGCGATGAAGATTCGGTAACCCTTGCCATTGCTCCTGCGGCCTCTGATGCTGCGCCACTATTCTTGAAGACATAATGGCTCAATCGACAATCTATTCCCGCGTGCTTGGCACCGGCAGCTATCTGCCGCCTGGGCGTGTGACTAACCAGGAACTTGCTGCGCGTCTCTTGCAGCAGGGCGTCGAAACCAGCGATGAGTGGATCGTTGCACGCACCGGCATTCGCGCCCGCTATTTTGCTGAAAGCGACACCACGACGAGCGATCTGGCATTCATTGCCGCGCAGCGCGCCATTGAAGCTGCTGATATCGATCCGCAATCCATCGATCTGATTATCGTTGCAACTTCCACACCGGATTTTGTATTCCCCAGTACGGCTTGCTTGCTGCAAAACAAGCTGGGCATTCGTAATGGCGGCGCGGCGTTCGATGTTCAGGCTGTATGTTCCGGTTTTGCCTATGCGCTGGCCACGGCTGACAGCTTTATTCGCAGTGGCCAGCATCGCACCGCGCTGGTGATCGGCGCGGAAACCTTTTCCCGCATTCTCGATTTCAACGACCGCACGACTTGCGTGTTGTTTGGCGACGGCGCGGGTGCGGTTATCCTCTCGGCTTCTGCTGAACCCGGTGTGCTGGCTAGCGCGCTGCATGCAGATGGCAGTCATGCGCATATTCTCTGCACGCCAGGCAATGTCAACCGTGGCGTCATTGCAGGCAGCGCGTTTTTGCACATGGACGGGCCGGCGGTATTCAAGCTTGCTGTCAATGTGCTCGAAAAGGTTGCCCTTGAAGCGCTGGCCAAAGCCAGTCTCACCCCTGATCAGATTGACTGGCTGATCCCTCATCAGGCCAATATCCGCATCATGCAAAGCACTTGCCGCAAGCTGGGCTTGCCGCAGGAACGGATGGTCGTTACGGTGAGCGAGCATGGCAATACCTCGGCGGCCTCCATCCCACTCGCGCTCGATGTCGCTGTCCGCGACGGACGCATTCAGCGCGGCCAGAACGTGCTGCTCGAAGGCGTCGGCGGTGGTTTTACCTGGGGTGCTTCGGTTATTCGCTATTAAAGAAGATTGCGCTTTGGCGCATTTGCAGTCCTTGTGGACGTGAATGCGGCCGCCTGTTAGCTGCATCTATATATCGAATTGGGGGTGACATGAAATTTGCGTTTGTTTTTCCTGGGCAAGGTTCTCAGTCGGTAGGCATGCTCAATGCCTTTGCTGGCCACGCGGTGGTGCGTGAAACGCTGCAAGAGGCGTCGGATGTACTCAACCAGGATCTGGGCCGGCTGATTGCCGAGGGCCCGGCCGAGGATCTGAATCTCACCACCAATACCCAGCCGGTCATGCTGGCTGCGGCTTATGCCCTTTACCGTGCATGGCAGGCAGCGGGTGGTCCGGCTCCGGCGCTGGTTGCCGGGCATAGTCTGGGTGAATACACGGCGCTGGTTGCCGCTGGCGCATTGGCATTTCGTGATGCCATACCGCTGGTGCGGTTTCGTGCCGATGCCATGCAATCGGCGGTGGCGCCAGGCGCGGGCGGTATGGCCGCGATCCTTGGCCTCGATGATGATGTCGTGCGGGCCGTGTGCCTCGAGGTATCGAGCGCCAAAGACGCCGGTATCGTGGAGGCGGTTAATTTCAATGCGCCCGCCCAGGTCGTGATCGCGGGCCATACGGCTGCCGTTGAGCGGGCTTGTGAGCTGGCCAGGGCGAAGGGCGCCAAACGTGCGCTGCCGCTTCCGGTATCGGCGCCGTTTCATTCAACCTTGCTGAAGCCTGCATCGGACAAACTTCGTGACTATCTGGCACAGATCGAGGTGCGTTCTCCGGCTATTGCGCTGGTGAACAACATCGATGTCGCCATGGTGAGCGATCCGGCTGCAATCAGGGACGCGCTGGTGCGCCAGGCTGCAGGCCCGGTGCGCTGGGTCGAAAGCATTCAGGTCATGGCCCGGCAAGGCGTAACCCATGTGATTGAGTCAGGCCCAGGCAAGGTTCTGTCAGGCTTGACGAAACGCATTGATGGCAATCTGGCAGGGTTGTCGATTGTTGATCCAGCATCGCTTGACGATGCGCTCCGGCTGGTTGCCGTTTGAGCGCTGAAGGAGCAGCAAGTCTTCAGCCATTGACGAACAGATAATCTGGATAGTTATGACAGAAAAAATTCTCGATAAAAAAATCGCACTAGTAACCGGCGCATCACGTGGCATTGGTCGCGCGATTGCTCTTGAGCTGGCGCGCCAGGGCGCAACGGTGATAGGTACGGCTACGAGCGAGAGAGGGTCCCAGGCCATTAGTAACGGATTTGCCGAGGCCGGTTTGAATGGCCGTGGGGCTGTGCTGAATGTCAACGAGGCGGCAGCGGTTGATGCGTTAGTCGACAGTATTGTCAAGGAGTTTGGTGCGCTTTACGTGCTCGTGAATAACGCAGGCATTACCCAGGATCAACTCGCGTTGCGCATGAAAGACGAAGATTGGGACGTGGTCATCGATACCAATCTGAAGTCGGTGTTTCGCCTGTCGCGTGCGGTGTTGCGGCCGATGATGAAGGCTCGTAGCGGACGCATCATCAATATCACTTCGGTGGTTGGCGTTTCGGGTAATCCAGGCCAGGTCAATTACGCGGCGGCCAAGGCGGGCGTGGCTGGCATGACACGTTCGCTAGCGCGTGAAATTGGCAGCCGCGACATTACCGTGAACTGCGTCGCGCCTGGCTTTATCGATACCGATATGACCAAAGGGCTAGCTGACGAACAGCAGGCCGCACTAAAAAACCAGATTCCACTAGGCCGTTTGGGGAGTCCCGAAGACATTGCCCATGCGGTAGCATTTCTTGCATCGCCACATGCCGGCTATATCACCGGTGCGACGTTGCATGTCAACGGCGGTATGTACATGTCGTAATTCGATCCAGCTACCATCCTGTCGGGCATGTTTGCATGCGTGCCAGACGGGTGGCTGGACAGGAAGTGTGCCGTGCATTTTTGCGGGGGCAAACCTGATAAAATGCGCGCACTTGTATTTTTGAACTTTTTCCCTTGGAGGGGTAATGGACAACATCGAACAGCGCGTCAAGAAAATCGTTGCAGAACAACTGGGCGTTGCGGAAGCCGAGATCAAGAACGAGGCTTCGTTCGTGAATGATCTGGGTGCTGATTCGCTCGATACCGTTGAACTCGTTATGGCCCTCGAGGATGAGTTCGGCATGGAAATTCCTGACGAAGAAGCCGAGAAAATCACAACGGTGCAACAAGCTATCGATTACGCTCGCGCGAACGTCAAGGCTTAAATCATTAGTCATTTACGCTTACGTTTGTGCATTGTTCCTGCGCGCTGCCCCACGATCGTCGTTTGCGATGGTTGCAGAAATAACGTGCTGGCCGATGCAGGCGTTAGCGCTTTAGTCGACTTGTTTGTCGATCGGGTTAACTAGCCACACGGCAGGCAGGACACCGTTTCTGTCACCGATGTGGCTTTCGCTTTTGTCATCCTATGAAAAAGGGGTTACCGTGAGCCGCCGTCGTGTTGTTGTTACAGGCCTGGGGCTGATTTCGCCTGTTGGCAATAATGTTGCCGATGGCTGGGCCAATCTGGTTGCCGGCAAGTCCGGTATTGCTGACATCACCAGGTTCGATGCGTCGAATTTCTCGACCCGTTTTGCTGGCGAGGTGAAGGGTTTCAATATTGAGGATTACATCGCGGGCAAGGAAGCGCGCCATATGGATACCTTTATCCATTACGGCGTTGCGGCGGGTATTCAGGCAATGCAAGACAGCGGGCTCGAAATTACCGAGGCAAACGCTGAGCGCGTAGGGGTCGTGGTGGGGTCCGGCATTGGTGGTTTGCCAATGATCGAAGTCACTCAGACCGAGCTGCTGAACCGTGGGCCACGCCGGATTTCACCGTTCTTTGTGCCCGCGTCGATCATCAACATGATTTCCGGCCATCTGTCTATCAAGTTTGGTTTCAAGGGCCCTAATCTGGCGATCGTCACTGCCTGTACGACGGGTTTGCACTGTATTGGCGAAGCTTCGCGCCTGATCGAATACGGTGATGCCGATGTGATGATTGCGGGCGGGGCAGAGTCCACGATATCGCCGCTCGGTGTCGGCGGGTTTGGCGCGGCGCGGGCGTTATCGCAGCGTAATGATGATCCTGCAACGGCCAGCCGTCCTTGGGATATCGACCGCGATGGCTTTGTGCTGGGTGAGGGCGCGGGCGTGATGGTGCTCGAAGAATACGAGCACGCAAAAGCACGCGGCGCGAAGATTTACGCCGAGGTCGGTGGCTATGGGATGAGCGGCGACGCTTATCACATGACCGCGCCGCTAGAGGATGGCGATGGTGCGCGCCGCTGCATGCTGGCCGCGCTGAAGAACGCCGGGGTCAACGTCGATCAGGTTAATTACCTGAACGCGCACGGCACATCCACGCCGCTGGGCGATCTGGCTGAAACCACGGGTATCAAACGCGCGCTTGGCGATCATGCGAAGCACGTGGTTGTAAACTCGACCAAATCCATGACAGGGCATTTGCTGGGTGGCGCAGGGGGGCTGGAGTCGGTCTTCACGGTGCTGGCGCTGCATCACCAGATATCGCCGCCGACGATCAACATTTTCAACCAGGATCCTGCGTGCGATCTCGACTACTGTGCCAATACGGCCCGCGAGATGAAAATTGATGTCGCCCTGAAAAATTCATTTGGCTTTGGCGGCACGAACGGCACGCTGGTTTTCAAGCGCGCCTGAATGGCGTTTGATCCCGCCGCAGCGGTGGCGCTGCAAGAAGATTCGCGCAGCCTGTCGTTGCGGCCTTCTTTCATGCTCGAAGGCACCGCGACGCTTTTTGCCATGGTTGCCCTGGCCGCGGTTTGCCAGGCCATAGGGCGTCATTTTGGCTGGGTAGCGGCTGGGCTGGCGGGGTTGGTTACGCTGGTCTTGCTGCTGGCGAGTGCGCTGCGTTACCGGCGCCGTCTGCCCGTGTTACTCAAGATCAGGCCTGATAGCCTGCTGGCGCAAGACCGCAGAGGAATGACGCTCGCACAGGGCCAGATTGCAGGGTGTACGCAATGGGCGGGCTGCCTGCTTGTGATCGTGCTGATAAATGAAACAGGTCGCGCCTGGGTGCTGCTGGTCGCAGCCGATGCGCTCGCGCCTAACGCTTTCCGTGAGCTTGCCGTGCTTGCACGGCGTCGCTCACACGCTTGACTGTAAAGACTGTAACGGCTGTTATTGCTGCGACGTGACGTTGCGGCGGTAACGCTACAATGGTGCCCCGCGATGTGCGCCCCATAGTTAAAACGGATTTATCAGGTGAGCGAAAAAGAAATAGACCAGGTTTTGGTCGAGCGTGTCCAGAAGGGCGACAAGGCGGCGTTCGAGCTTCTGGTCAGTAAATATCATCGCAAGATTCTCCGGCTGATTTCGCGTCTCGTGCGCGATCCAGCCGAGGTCGAGGACGTGGCGCAGGACGCTTTTATCAAGGCGTATCGGGCGCTATCCCAGTTTCGTGGCGAATCCGCTTTCTATACGTGGTTGTACCGGATTGCCGTTAATACGGCGAAGAATTATCTTGCGACCCAGGGGCGGCGGGCGCCCACTTCTACCGAAGCCAATGCAGAAGAAGCGGAAACTTTCTCCGATGCGGACCAACTAAGGGATATCAACACGCCCGAGTCGATGTTGATGAGCAAGCAGATCGCCGAAACGGTCAATGCTGCAATGGCGGTTTTGCCGGACGAACTGCGCACCGCCATTACTCTCCGTGAAATTGAAGGTCTGAGCTACGAAGAAATCGCTGAAATGATGGGATGTCCGATCGGCACCGTCAGATCAAGAATTTTCCGTGCTCGTGAAGCCATTGCGGCAAAATTGCGTCCGTTGCTTGACACCCCTGAGGGCAAGCGCTGGTAATGCCAGCCTGCTGGAAGGGACTGCGGTGCGATATCTGGGTTAGGTGGTGTCACCAGGGTTGTTTGTAAGATGGAGAGCATCATGGGGTCGGTCTCGATGCAGTCACAAGCACAGTTACAGGCGGGCTCGCGCGGCGAGCGTCTATCTGCTTTTGTTGATGGCGAGCTGTTTGGCGACGCGCATCTCAATACGTTTTTTTCTGACCTGGATCACGCTGATCGTGAGGCCTGGTCCCGTTACCATTTGATCGGGGATGTACTGCGCTCGGATGAGCTAGCCGTCAGTCCGGCTGCCAGCAGCGCATTTTTTAGCGGTTTCGCGGCTCGTTTTGAGCACGAACCGCATGTTGTTGCCCCCGTCGCACGGCACCGCGCGCTTAATCTGGGCGCATTGCGTCGTCGCATGGTGCCGGCCTTTGCCGTTGCAGCCGCTGCGGCTACGCTGACATGGATTGTCGTGCCGCAATTGCAGGGACAGAGGGGAGGCACGGGTGGATCGCAGGCCAACACCTCCTATGCTTCCGTCATGCCCGCTAACGTGACGTCTGCATCGATGCAGCACGTGGCGCTGGCTTCCGCGGCGCGAATCACCCCAGCCGTGGCCGGTGACGATTCCAGCAATATCATCCGCGATGTGCAGCTCGATCAATATCTCGAAGCGCACCAGCAGTTTGCCCAGCAACCCGTGATGGCGGGTTCGATGCCCCTTATCCGGACAGCAGCCATGACGACGCAAGGTCAATAATCTGATGCAGACCTTGCGGTTGAACAAGACAACGCTTTGGGAGCGGCTACCTGAATTTCTGCTATGCGTGGCTGTGTTGTTGCCGGCCACGCCTTCCCAGGCTCAGACGCTCCTCTCCACTTCCGCATCGAATGAGCAGCCAGCGGCGCGTCTTGCGGCCGACTGGCTCAACCGCGTTCATCTGGCGGCACAACAACAAAATTACGAAGGCGTGTTTCTGTACCAGCGTGGGACGAGCGTCCAGTCATCGCGGATCGCGCACTACGCCACGCGCACCGAGGGTGAATTCGAGCAGATCGAGAGCCTCGACGGCAAGCCGCGCAAAATGCTTCGCCATAACGACGATCTCTATACCTTCGTTCCTGAGCGGCGTTTGTGCGTCGTCGAAAAGCGACAAAACAAGGATGTTTTTCCCGCTTTGCTCATGGCGGGCGGTGAGCCGGTGCTGGCAACCTACGAGCCGAAGCTGCTTGGCCGGGATCGGGTCGCGGGCACGGAAAGCCAGATCATCGAACTGACGCCAAAAGACGCCTACCGTTACGCCTACCGGTTGTGGGTAGATGTCAAAACAGGGCTTTTACTGCGGACCCAGACGCTCGATGCCAACGGACAGGTGCTTGAGCAACTGTCGTTTTCCCAGATTCGCATTGGTGTGCCGACCGACAAGGCCGCCATTGTCAACGGCATGCGCAACACGGCAGGCTGGACGGTCGTGCGTACACCGGTGCAGCCGGTTGATATGAAAGCGCTTGGCTGGCAGGTCAGTCCCGTGGTGCCGGGGTTTCGCCTGATTCGTGAGTTGCGGCGGCCCATGGCGGCCCGCGATGCCGGAGATCCGCCTATTCCAGTCGATCAGATGGTTTATTCCGATGGGCTGGCGGCTGTTTCGATCTTTATCGAACCGGTAGAAAAAAATACGCGCAAGGAAGGCGCGGGCAATAGTGGCGCGACCCACGTGCTGGTCAAGCGTCAGGGTGATTTCTGGATCACGCTGCTCGGGGAAGTTCCGCAAGCCGCGTTGCAACAGTTTGCATCTGCCATAGAATACAAGCCTCCCAGGTAATCAATTCTTCGGCGGGTTACACCATGATGATTTTCCGCGTGCGCACATTTCTTGCGGCCGCAGTAGTAGCGTGTTTGCCATTCGTTTCTCCGGCGGCCTGCGCGGCTCCTACCATCAATCTTCCCGATTTCGCCGATCTCGTTGATAAAGTAGGGCCGGCCGTCGTCAATATCCGCACGACTGCGCGTGATGCCGGAGACAACCCACAAGGTTTGCCGCCTGCGTTCGATGATGGCGATATGTCGGATTTTTTCCGGCGTTTTTTCGGCATTCCCATGCCGCAGGCGCCCAAACAGCCCGGCGTGCCGCGTAGCCGGAATGATCGCCGTCAGGACATGCCTGACAAGGGTGGGTCGGAACGAAATAGTGGCGTGGGTTCGGGCTTCATTTTGTCCGCCGATGGTTATGTGATGACCAACGCGCATGTCATTGACGGCGCTGACACGATTTATGTGACGCTCACGGACAAGCGCGAATTCAAGGCCAAACTGATTGGTGTCGATGAGCGCACCGATGTTGCGGTGGTCAAGATTAGCGCGGCTAATTTACCTGTCGTCACGGTGGGCGATTCGGACAAGGTGCGTGTAGGCGAGTGGGTACTGGCAATCGGTTCCCCGTTTGGCCTTGAAAATACCGTGACCTCGGGCATCGTCAGCGCCAAGGGCCGCGATACCGGCGATTATCTGCCGTTTATCCAGACCGATGTCGCGCTGAATCCTGGTAATTCAGGGGGGCCGCTGATCAACATGCAAGGCGAAGTGATCGGTATCAATTCGCAAATTTATAGCCGTACGGGCGGCTTCATGGGCATTTCGTTTGCGATTCCGATTGACGAAGCGATGCGGGTCGTTGAGCAGCTCAAGGCGTCTGGCCGGGTTGTGCGTGGCCGGATTGCGGTAGCCATTGGCGAAGTGACAAAAGATGTGGCTGACTCGCTAGGTTTGCCGAAAACGCAAGGGGCGCTGGTCAGTAGCGTCGAGCCGGGTGGCCCGGCCGACAAGGCCGGTGTGCAGCCAGGCGACATTATTCTGAAGTTTAATGGCCATCCCGTTGAGATAGCGGCGGATTTGCCACGCATGGTGGGCGGCACGAAGCCGGGAACCCGGGCCTTGCTGAGCATCTGGCGCAAGGGGCAAACACGTGAGGTGCCGGTGATGGTTGAGGAGATGCAAGCCGACGTGGCTACTGCCGTCGAGCAGCAAAAATCAAAGGCCCCCAAGCCGCGTGCAACCAACGTGCTCGGTATTGCAGTCAGCGATATTCCAGCGGATCAGTTAAAGGTGCTGAAGCTGCAAGGCGGTGTCCAGATCGAGCGAGTCGATGGCCCGGCGGCGCGGGCCGGCTTGCAAAAGGGTGATTTGATCTTGCGTGTGGGCGATACCGATATTGCTAATGCACGGCAGTTCGAGGCGGCAACGGCTCATCTCGATCCGCAAAAACGGGTGGCATTGCTGGTTCGTCGTGGCGAAACCACCCAGTTTATTCCGTTACTTCCGCGTCCGGCCGAGGCGTCCAGATAGAAGATACGAACGGGATGTCGCAACGGCTGATGCTTTACGGGCGTGCGTGGTGCCACCTGTGCGATGACATGCGCGCGGCGCTGGCACCCTTGCTGGCTGAATCGGGTGCCCGGCTTGAGGTTGTGGATGTGGATCTCGACCCGGCGCTCGTGCAGCGCTACGACGAACGGGTTCCCGTGCTGGTTTGTGACGGTGTGGAACTGTGCCACTACCGGCTGGATGAAGCCCGCGTGCGTGCTGCCCTGGCGCGGCCCGTGACCCAGCGTTTGAAGCCGTGATATTCGTGCGCGTGACAGGCTTGGCCATTCTGGCAAGGCGGCAATACTGAATACTCAATACCGAATACCGGTGCAATGTTTGCTGTTCGCGGACGGATTTGCCAACACAATCTGTGAGTAACTTTTGCGGTGGCGAGTCTTTTCCTCAGGGAAAGGAACAGGATGCCGTGAACGAGAAAGAAATCTCCACCACTTTCGCTGAACTCTCCGAATCAAATCTCCAGTTCGTACAGGAAATGCCACGTTTCATGCCCTGCTTGAAAAAGTGCCGAATTTGGCGCTGTCAGGCAAGGCATGTATATCTCATATTAATTCCATTGACCTGATGGTTTCTAAGTGATCAATTAACGGGTTTGGCAACTGACGTTGTGCCGCTGGTTCTTTTTCAGAGGGCAGAGAATGGCAGAGTTTGATCCATTACGACAGGGCGTCACGGGACGCCAGGCGTATTTTCTGGATGTGCCTGGCACGGGCAGTGCGGCGTCGCTCTCGGTCGTGTCGTTTACGGCAACCGAAAAGATGGGTGAGCCCAACGTCGCCACCGTCGAGTTAACCCACCCGCAGCAGCTCGCACGCGCCGACTATCTTAATCACGATGCGATTTTCAGGATCGTGTCCGACGACGGGATGTCGAGAGCATTCTCTGGCTACATAGAGTGCTTTTCGACCGTGCAGACTACGAAGGACTACACGAAGTACCAGGTGGTACTCAAGTCACACTTCGGGCGCCTGCAGGCGGGCACCAACACCCAGGTTTTCCAGCACCTCACGATCCCGCAGATTCTCCAGAAGATCCTGCGCGCTCACGGCATTCCCGATCACCTGATCTTGTTCCGGTTGCGCAGCAACTATTCCAAGGTGCGGTGGCGCTTCCAATACCAGATGACGGACTTCGACTATGTGCACATGCTCATGGAGAAGGCCGGCATCTATTGCTACATTGTCGAGACCGAGCACGGAGACCAGATCGTCTTCGGCGACGACATCGATCACTATATCTACGACCCGCGGCTCATTGTGCCGTACGGTGAGGCGGCTGGCCTTGAGGCGGCTGGCGTGGAAGCGGTCATGGCACTGAAGACGCACACGGAGATCGTGCCGCAGTCATTTGTGGTCGCGGACTACAACCCCGAGGCCGCCTGGGAGCGATTCAGGGACGAGGCCAACGTGGCCCCCCAGGATCCCACAAGCTACGGCCAGCCGTACATCTATGGCACCGGGCATCTGGACCAGGCGGGGGCGAAGTGGGAAGCGCAATTGCGTCATGAGGCGGCGATGGCCCGCCAGGTGATCTATGAAGGCGAGAGTAATGTCGTCGCGCTGCAATGCGCACGCGTGCTCGAAACCGACATCATGCTGCCCGATGCCCCCCAGGGGCAGGTGATGACTGAGATTACGCATAGCGGCGCGCGCGACCAGCCCTATTCCAACAAGTACAAGGCGATCCCTGCCAAGCGGCGCTTTCGCCTGCAGCTCGAACCTGCGAAGTGGGCAAAGATCGGCGGCACGCTCAGCGCACGTGTTTGCAGCCCGGACAAATATCCCTATGGCTACCTGAACGCTGCAGGATATTACGGTGTGCGGCTCGATGCGGATTTTGACGACTGGCCGAAGGGGGGGAGAGCGTGCCGCTGCGCCTGGCTAAACCGTTCGCGGGCAAGCTGCAGACCGGCATGCACTTCGTGGCGCTGGATAACGATGAAGCAAAAATCTCCTTCCGTGATGGCGATCCCGACAAGCCCGAAATCAGCGGCTTTCATCACCATTCACAGGCGCGGGACCTCGTGACGAATGACCGGCGCTGGCTCTCGCGTAACGTGATCCGCACGCAGAAGAACAACAAACTGCGCATGGAGGACTGGGCAGGCCAGGAAGGCATCAAGCTCAGCACGGAGCATTCGGGCAAGTCACAACTTAATCTCGGCTACCTGGTGAACAGCAAGCTGGAGTACCGGGGTGAAGGCTACGAGCAGAGGACGTCGGGCTGGGGTGCGCTCCGTGCGGGCAGGGGCGTGATGGTCACGACCTATGAGCGCCCCGGCGCAACCGGGCACCAGCTCGATATGCAGGAAACCATCGCGCAGCTTGAGAGCGCATTGGAACTCGCAAAGGCGCTTGCCGCGTCGGCACAAAGTGCCAAGGCCGAACCTGCGGACACCGACGCGCAGCAGCAGATCAAAGACAATCTGGACGGTCTGAGGACGCCGGGACTGCTGATGAGCACGCCCGCGTCGGCGGCGCTCGTGGCGGGCCAGGGCATGCAGTTCTCGGCGCAGGGCGACATGTCGGCCGTCGCCGGAAAGAACGCCGACTGGAGCGTGCTCAAGCGCTTCACGGTTGCGACGGGTGAAAAGATATCGATGTTCGCGCGGAGCGGCATCAAAATTTTCGCAGGCAAAGGTCCTGTTGATGTGCAGGCGCAGAGCGGTCCGATATCCCTTATCGCGGACAAGGACATCAGTTTCGCCAGCGTCAACGGCACGGTGCGTATCGTGGCGAAGAAGGAACTGATTCTGGAATGCGGTGGCGCATTCATCCGGCTCAAGGACGGCAGCATCACGCTTGGCGGTCCGTTTGACTTGTTTCTCAAGACGATCACCGTTCAAAAGAAGGGCAAGGAGTCGATGCATATTCCTGTGCCAGATCTCCCGCATGGCGGTTTTGGACCGTTCAGCCAGAAGCTCGCATTCCGCGATTTGACTGACGGCTCGCGCATGTCCCACGTGTCCTACAAGCTGTTTACTCGAGACGAAGATGTCGCGTCATTCGTTCTCGCCAGCCAGGGTGACAGCACAACAGGCGGGTCAAGGCGTACAACCAATCCGGATAGCGGCGACACGGCAGAGGCACTTCTTGGACAGGGCGAATGGGGAGTCGTCACGGATTCCGACATTGACCATGACCCGCAGCCGACCGGCTACACGGAAAACGATGATGCAAATGACAAATCGGAGCAGGCGTAATGGAATACGGCACCTATGTAGTAGCGCCGGGCGATACGCTCAGCAGGATCGCTCAAGCGCACGGCACTGATGTAGACCAGTTGGCGACCCTTAATGGCATACGTGAACCGAATTACATTTATCCTGGGCAAAAACTCAAGATTCCGAAACAGCCCGCACCTCAAGAGGATGGCGATGACTTTTATAGCGAACTGTGGATCAGGTTTGTCGACGCGGTAGGCAAGCCCATCGTCGACCTCGCTACGCGGGTTGTGACCACGAGCGGTGAATACCATTTCACCACGGACGATATGGGCTTAATTCCGCTTGTCCAGACGCAGGAAAAGGATGATAGCCCGCAAATCTTCGTCTCAAAGATGGGCGGCGGAGAAAAGAAAGTTGCGACACTCAAGCCTCACCCCGGAGTGCACCAACACACCTTGAGAAGCCCAAAGCACAAGATTAACGTTCCACTGCGCAAGCATGATGGGTTGCCGGATCATGAGCCGAGCAAGCCTGTCAAGTTGGAGCTAGGCGAAGTTCAGCATAATCGAGACCTTGACGGACATCCGGTTATTAACGTAGGGGTCGAGTGCCCGAACGCTGACAACCTACGGCTTGGCTCTAATTACAAGTATCGTGATTATGTAATCGGCGCAGCAAAACGCGCAGGTATAACGCCGCAATGCGTTGCGTCAATTATGAACGCAGAGGCTAAAAAGCTAACCACGCCGCAGACTAAACCGGTGTTTTCGAAGGGTAAAGCGGTACTAAATTCGGACGGGACGCCGAAGATGAAAACTATCCGAATAAGCACTGGCGAGTGGGATGGCAAGTCTGCGGCTACGAGCTCTTCTGCACGAGGGATGACCCAATTTTTAGATGGCACATGGATTGGCCTAGCCGTTAAACCGGGAACGTTTCTCTATCAAAAATTGGTGGGAAAAGGCTTGGTATCGATGGACGGAGGTATCACCAAGTTCAAACTTGCAGACCGGACGTATATCTCAGCAAAATCTCAATTGCTGTTGAAGTACGTTCATGGTAAAGCCACGTCGTCTGACGCTAACGTTCAGTCAGTTCTTGATATGCGTTTTGATGCTGAATCGGCAATTTACACTGCGGTTGACTATGGAATCGAGAATCTTTCTAGTTTACGGGCATCTGGTTTTCCAGTTGATGAGTTGAGTGATGCTGATAAGGCGAAAGTCATATATTTGGCTCACCATCTTGGACCTAAAGATGCGCCTGCATTTATAAAGAACGAGATAAGCAGTAATTATGCAAAGTACTTACTTACCCTTCAAGTTGGTCCGACTTTGGCGGCGCGTTTTGCGGAAGATAATTCTGGCAATTACACAAAAGGGCATCGTGATTGGTTAAATGGATTCGTAAATGGACATATCATCATCAAGACGTTCTCTTGTGACCAAAGCAAAATTCAGGAGGGTCGCGCTCTCTTGGATATAACCGATAGTCTTGCCGAAGGGTAGTTCAAAAAAAGCTAATTAAACGTGTATCAAGCTAACATTTCTATATGAAAATCATGCGCCGATTGATCGGATATATTGTGTCTTTCATCATCATTTTTGGAGCTGCTGCGTGTAACGGTGCTATTAACGACGGCGGGGGTGGACAGCTTCTGTCTAATAAGGCGATGGGTGATGTTTCGCGTGTATTGCCGGACAAATTATGCACTCGCGCATACGAAATTCTTCCTCAATGCGCCGATTTAGGCGATATATGTCCGAGTCGCCATGCGAGTGCGTATTTGCCGGGAGCACCGAGGAGCGTAATCGCGGCAATGCAAAAAAAGCAAGGCTTTAATGTCACTGCGTTCGATAAACATTGCCGAGATGTCTGCTCGAACCCCCAGTTGAGTGTTGATTACACGACGTTTAAGGGCGATGTTTGCAGGAGTAAGGATTGAATCGTGCTGGATTGGGTGGAGCAACTTACACCCGAAAACTGGTGAGAAAACAGTTACATTAACCTGCGGGCTCTAACGCCCGGTGTTACTGAAGATGGGGAGACGTCGGTAATAACAAAAGAGCTCAAGGATGGAAAGAAATGAAAATTTCAATCGGCGCTTTTAAGGCTGCAATTTGTTGCTCGGTTGCGCTCGTAACAGCCTCGCACGCTGAAGGCGAGAAATGGATGTGCTCCATAAAGAAGGATGGGGTGACACACAATCTTACTGTTAGATTGGTTGATAATAAAATTTCGGATTTTGACTATCTCGCTATCACACAGAGTGAGGTAGGCAAGAATAGTTGTTCCGTCCATCCCGTAGCGAAGGATATAGAGCATTCCGATGGGAATGCAATAGCGTTCAAGTTAATTGATTCGGATACGGCGAATATTAAAATGGTAGGTAATGTTGTAAAACTTGATCTTTCGAATGTCAATTTAATGAATTACTGCGGACAATCCACGACTATTGCATCGGAGATTCGTCTTAAAAAGGGAGTTCGGCGCTGCCTTTCTGTTGTAAACCAATAAGCATATTGGCTTATGCTACTCAGGGGGACGCTGCACGCGTACCTTGACCAGATTCTCACCGTCGAATTTGTACCAATCTCGATACTTAGCGCCTCGAAGCTTGAGGAATACGGCATCTGGCACCCATCTTGTTTCATCGATGAGTAACAGTCATCTAATAGGAATCACCACTGCAGGATTATCCCTGAAGTCGTAAAGAGAAATCGATGGCGGATTGTTCCCTCAATTATTGAAATCGTACATCAATATCCGATCAACCAAGCCCTTCTTTAAAGCGTGCTGGTCACATGATCCAGCGAATCCGTATAGTTTGTCGAAGGCAATCCCATTTAATTCAACAATACTGTACAGCCCATCGCCTCTCATTTTGTCAGCGCCGGAAATGGTTAACTTACCAGCCACTGTATTAACGGTTCGACATCCTTCGATATCTGATTCATCAGCAATCGCATTAAAGGATAAGAACATGGCAACGAAAAATGTCAGCGCAAGTAATTTTTTCATTTCCTCACTTCCTTAAAGTCTGGATTTTTACCACCAACAGCTGTGACCAAATCAAGTAGTGCTCGCACATCTTCCAACTGACTTGGGTCACATGCAAAATTCTTAAACTTAATGCCTGCGTTAATGAAATCGCTAAGCCAAAATCGGTGTGCAGCGATTATCCGATCCGGAGTTCAGGCAATGGCACTTCGTCCAGGCTGATGAGATCGTCGGGCCCGCTTGTCGTTCGGGTGACTATTCAGATCGCCTCGGACAAGGCAGGTGAATTCCCGGGGCCGATGTCGCAGGTTTCATACTTCGGATTGGGCCGCTACGGTATCTCGTCCCCGCAGGTCTTCTCCATGAATGCTCCGAGTTCCTGCCATGCTGCGCGCATTTCCCGCCAGTAACGGTACTGATGATCGTGCCGCATGAGCTGCCGCTTGAGCTGCTTCTCGAACTGGCCGAGCGACGACACAGGGTTCAGGCACCGCTCGATCACGATGGGCATCACGCCGAGCGTGGTTTCGCGGGACTGGTTATCGAAGCGGTAGCGGACGTGGCGTGATACCGAGCCGTCGCGCAGTGTGCGGTTGTCATCGGCCGCGCCGGGGCGCGACAGCGCGACTTCGGTAATTCGGTAATGGACTGCCCGATTTGCTCTCCCACGGCGTCCCCCGTAAACGGCTTGGCCCCGGAGGATTGTCGCGGACCGAATCCGCTGCGGCGTGACTGATAAGTTATTGATTTTATAAATAATAATGCGTATTCTCACACGCTGCGCCGCACGGGGAATCATGCCCGGATTTGCCCGTCGTTTGTGTGCATATCCAGACGGGTTTTCAGCAAGATCTGCCGGGCGCAGGCCTTTTCGGCTAAAATAGCGCGGCTTTTTCACCTATCTACAAGGCGTGCTCCGTAACCGTCCGAGCGCGCCTTTTTTGCTTGATCGGTACTGAATGGATCATATTCGTAATTTCTCGATCATCGCGCACATCGACCATGGCAAGTCCACGCTCGCTGATCGCATTATTCAACTGTGCGGTGGCCTGTCCGACCGCGAGATGGAGTCGCAAGTGCTCGACTCGATGGATCTCGAGCGCGAGCGCGGCATCACCATCAAGGCGCAAACTGCGGCCCTCTCGTATCGGGCACGCGATGGCCAGCGCTATAACCTGAACATGATCGACACGCCAGGGCACGTCGATTTCTCTTATGAAGTGAGCCGCTCGCTTTCGGCGTGCGAAGGCGCGCTGCTGGTGGTGGACGCGAGCCAGGGGGTTGAAGCCCAGACTGTCGCCAACTGTTACACGGCGATCGAGCTGGGCGTCGAGGTGGTGCCCGTTCTGAACAAGATTGACCTGCCCGCGGCCGATCCGGCTAATGCCATTGCCGAGATCGAGGACGTCATCGGAATCGACGCCATGGACGCCGTGCATTGCAGCGCCAAGACCGGGCTAGGCGTGGAAGACGTGCTGGAAGCGCTGATCGCCAAGGTGCCGGCCCCCAAGGGCGATCCTGAGGCGCCCTTGCAGGCGCTGATCATTGATTCCTGGTTCGATAACTATGTGGGTGTCGTGATGCTGGTGCGTCTGGTGAACGGCACGCTGCGTCCCAAGGACAAGATTCGCATGATGGCCACCGGTGCGGAGTATCCGGTCGAGCACGTCGGGGTTTTTACCCCGAAATCAAAAAATCTCGAGATGCTGTCCGCTGGCCAGGTGGGCTTCATCATCGCGGGCATCAAGGAGCTGACGGCGGCGAAGGTGGGCGATACCGTGACACTGCTAAAGCGTCCGGCGCTTGAGCCGTTGCCAGGTTTCAAGGAAGTCAAGCCCCAGGTGTTTGCCGGGCTGTATCCGGTTGAGGCGAACCAGTACGATGCGCTGCGCGAATCGCTCGAAAAACTCAAGCTTAACGATGCATCGCTGCAATACGAACCCGAGGTTTCGCAGGCGTTAGGTTTTGGTTTCCGTTGTGGCTTTCTGGGCTTGCTGCATATGGAAATCGTCCAGGAGCGGCTTGAGCGCGAATTCGATATGGATCTCATCACCACTGCGCCTACCGTGGTGTACGAGGTCGTGCAGCGCGATGGGACACTGCTGACGGTCGAAAATCCGGCCAAAATGCCTGATCCGTCAAAAATCGAAGAGGTGCGCGAGCCGATCGTCACCGTGAACCTGTATATGCCGCAAGACTACGTCGGGTCGGTGATCACCTTGTGCACGCAAAAGCGCGGCAGCCAGATCAATATGCAATATCACGGCCGCCAGGTGCAACTGACCTACGAAATTCCCATGGGTGAAATCGTGCTCGATTTCTTCGATCGGCTGAAATCGGTATCGCGTGGTTATGCCTCGATGGATTACGAGTTCAAGGAATATCGCGCGTCGGATGTGGTCAAGGTCGATATGCTGATCAACAGTGAAAAAGTCGATGCCTTGTCCGTGATCGTGCATCGTTCGCAAAGCCAGTACCGTGGCCGTGAAGTCGCGGCGAAAATGCGCGAAATCATTCCACGCCAGATGTATGACGTGGCCATTCAGGCCACGATCGGTGCGCACATCATCGCGCGTGAAAACATCAAGGCCTTGCGTAAGAACGTGCTGGCCAAGTGTTATGGCGGCGATATTTCGCGCAAGAAGAAATTGCTGGAAAAGCAAAAAGAAGGCAAAAAACGCATGAAGCAGGTGGGGTCGGTTGAAATTCCACAAGAGGCTTTTTTGGCGATTTTGCGCGTCGAAGACAAATAATACGAAGCAACGGAATCCTATGAATTTTGCCCTGATTCTTTTTATCCTTGTCATTTTGACCGGTGTGGCGTGGGTGGCGGACAAGCTGGTTTTTTCCCCACGGCGGCGGCGTGCCGCGGATGAGGCGGTTGCCGCATTCGACCGGCAGCAGGCCCGGGTCGGCGAGCGTTTTGCCGACGAAAATGCCGCCCAGACTCGCGCCCGGTTGCGCGATGAGCAGTTGCGCCAGCCCTGGTGGCTCGAGTATTCCGCCAGTTTTTTTCCGGTCATTCTGGTGGTGTTTCTGGTTCGCTCGTTTGTTGTCGAGCCGTTCAAGATTCCATCAGGCTCAATGATTCCGACGCTGCAAGTCGGCGATTTTATTCTGGTCAACAAATACGATTACGGCCTGCGCTTGCCGATTCTCAATACCAAAGTGACCGAAGGTCGGCCACTTGAGCGGGGCGATGTCGTGGTGTTTCGCTTTCCCAAGGACGAATCAGTCGATTTCATCAAGCGTGTTATTGGCCTGCCAGGCGATGTCGTGGCTTACCAGGACAAGAAGCTCAGCATCAACGGCAAACCCGTTGCGGAAACGCCGCTGTCCGATTATTTCGACGATGAGCGGCTCAATTATGCGAAACGCTTCGAAGAAGACCTGGATGGGCGCAAAAACGCCATTCTGAATAACGCTGCCGTCCCGCCGTTTATCGTGGGCGCCGAGAATTTCCCCGGACGCGATAACTGTACGTACAACGACCGCGGCGTGACTTGCAAGGTGCCCGCCGGCAGCTACTTCATGATGGGTGACAACCGCGATAACAGTCTCGATAGCCGTTATTGGGGGTTTGTGCCCGACAAAAATATCGTAGGACGGGCGTTTTTCATCTGGATGAATTTCGGCCAGATGAAACGTATTGGCTCGTTTCACTGAGTTTGCACCGCGTTTGCTGGCCGGTTTGCCTACCGGTTTTCTCTTTAGCCTGGATGCATGACGGCGCATCGCTCATCGCGGCGATGCGTTGCTGTTTTAGGCTCCGGTATCTGGCAAGCCACCGTCCCCGGTTGTCCCTTCTGCCCGCCTTTCAGGCGGGCCTCGTGCCCGCGTTATACTCTGCCCCATGCCTTTATCTCCGTTGGAAAGCCGGTTGCGCTATGAATTCCGCAATGCGGAATTGCTGCACCAGGCTTTAACTCACCGAAGTCATAGCGCCACGCATAACGAACGGCTCGAGTTTTTGGGCGATTCCGTTCTGAATTGCGGGGTGGCTGCACTTTTATTTCAACGTTTCGGCAAACTCGACGAAGGCGATTTATCGCGGGTTCGTGCCAATCTGGTCAAACAGCAATCCCTTTATGAAATCGCTCAGGCCCTGAATATTTCAGACAACCTGAGGCTTGGTGAAGGCGAGCTGCGCAGCGGCGGTTTCCGTCGCCCGTCCATTCTTGCAGACACACTGGAAGCGATTTTGGGCGCAGTGTTCCTGGATGGTGGATTTGAGGCGGCGCAGACCGTGATCAAGCGGCTTTATGTGCCGATTCTCGACCATATCGACCCGCGCACGCTGGGTAAGGATGCCAAAACGCTGCTGCAGGAGTATTTACAGGGTCATAAGATCGCGCTACCCACCTACACCGTGGTGGCGACGCACGGCGCCGCGCATAACCAGCAGTTTGAGGTGGAGTGCACCGTGCCGAAGCTGGAGGTGAAGGTGTCGGGGGCTGGCGCCAGCCGCCGGGCGGCAGAGCAGGCCGCAGCCCGCAAGGCGCTGGATGAGGTGCTGGCGAGTGCGCCTGCTGCGGTTGGCAAGCCGCGCCGCTCGAAGGGGGCGCGTGCGGCGAAGCATGCTGAACTGGAGATCGTCCCGGGTGTGACCGGCGTTCAGACGGCGCTCGATTTGCGCGCACCGGAGCGCAAGCCCGAGCGCGCGGCGCGTGCCGATGCTCGTGCGGGTACGGTTCTGGAAGCGATGGCGCGGCCGGATGGCCATGCGCCGCTGGCGATGATCCGTGCGGTGCATGTCGAATCGGTCCCGGTGGCCGGGACTGAAAAAGACAAGGACAAAGACAAGGACAAAGACAAGGACAAAGACAAGGACAAAGACAGGCCGGAGCGGACGGTGCGTAGCGAAAAGCCGGGCGTATCCACCACCACGCTGAGTTTGCCGAAAACCGAGGCTAAAACCGAGGCACCACCCGCCGCTGCACGCGACGACGACAAGCCTGGCCCGCACGATTTAACCCTCGCGTCTTCCGCGGCTGTAGCCGATGCCTCACTCGAATCGACTAGTCCTGAGGCCGCCTCCGTCCGCATCAGTGATCCTGGCCATTGAGCCTGGTCATTGAGCCTGGCCATTGAGCCTGCCTTGCCCGCAACGCGTGCCAGACGGCATGTGCCTCACCCCATAACTTGTCGTAGCCAACTATGAATAGTCCCAGCTCCAGCCCCACTCCTCCTGGTTTTCGTTGCGGCATGGTCGCCATCGTGGGTCGCCCGAACGTGGGCAAATCGACGTTAATGAATGCGCTTGTTGGCCAGAAGGTCAGCATCACGTCGCGCAAGGCCCAGACCACGCGCCATCGCATCACGGGCATCCATACCTTTGACGACGCCCAGTATATTTTTGTCGATACCCCCGGTTTCCAGACGCGTCACAGTGGCGCGCTGAACCGTTCGCTGAACCGGGCCGTGACGTCCACACTGACCTCGGTCGATGCCATCCTGTTTGTCATCGAAGCGGGCCGTTTCGGCCCGGACGACCAGAAGGTCCTCGATCTGATTCCGCCGTCGGTGCCGACGCTGCTGATCGCCAACAAGATCGACCGCATCCAGGATAAAAGCGAGCTTTATCCCTTCATGCAAAAGATGGGCGCGTTGCGCGATTTCAGCGAAATCGTGCCGCTGTCGGCCAAGCATCCCGATGACATCAAGCGTCTGCTGGCGACCGTCAAGCCGTACTTGCCAGAAGGCGTGCCGATCTATGCGGAAGACGATCTGACCGATCGCAGCGAGCGTTTTCTGGTGGCTGAAATCCTGCGTGAAAAAGTGTTTCGCTGGACGGGTGACGAGTTGCCCTATACCAGCACTGTGCTGATCGACAAGTTCGAAACAGAAGGGCGCTTGCATCGCATTTTTGCCACGATCCTGGTCGAGCGTGATACGCACAAGGCAATGATCATCGGACAAAAGGGCGCCAAGCTGAAGCAGATCAGTACCGAAGCGCGTCTTGACATGGAAAAGCTTTTTGGCGGCCCGGTTTACCTCGAAACGTTTATCAAAGTGAGGAGTGGCTGGGCTGACAACGAAGCCGGACTCCGCGCGTATGGGTACGAATGAAGCTGCATTGACCCTGCAAACGGGCGAGGGACCCGACGCTCATGTCCTGGCCCGTGCGCCTTTGTTACCGCCCGCTGTCGCGTCGGCGGCGCCGGAGGTCTGTGCTACACCCACGCAGCGGCCGCCGCGCCCGTCCGCGCCCGGTTCGCGGATCACGGAACAGCCCGCGTTCGTGCTGCACAGCTACCCGTACCGCGAAACCAGTCTCATCATTGACGTGCTGTCGCACGATCACGGCCGCCTCGCGCTCGTCGCAAAAGGGGCCAAGCGGCCCCATTCGGCATTGCGTGGCGTCTTGCAAACGTTTCAGCCGCTTTCGCTGTCGTGGTCTGGCCGCTCGGAGCTGCGCACGCTGACCGGCGCGGAATGGGTGGGTGGCATGTTGCCACTAGCCGGTGATGCGCTGCTATGCGGCTTTTATGTCAATGAACTGCTGGTCAAATTTTGTGCCCGCGAAGACCCTCATCCCCAGTTGTTCCAGCATTACGTGCTGACACTGACCCGGCTCGCGCATGATGAGCCGCCCGTTCAGGTATTGCGTTCGTTTGAACGTGTGCTGTTGCGCGCGACCGGTTACGCACTTGCGCTGGACCGCACCGTGACGCGCCAGGCGGTGCAAGCCGGAC
This sequence comes from Paraburkholderia hayleyella, assembly GCF_009455685.1. Taxonomy (NCBI): domain Bacteria; kingdom Pseudomonadati; phylum Pseudomonadota; class Betaproteobacteria; order Burkholderiales; family Burkholderiaceae; genus Paraburkholderia; species Paraburkholderia hayleyella. Next base: position 1,275,207 of record NZ_QPES01000001.1, read on the forward strand.
AGCGTTACACGTTCGATCCTGAGCGCGGCGTGTGCGAGGTCTCGGACACACTACCCGCGCATTGGCCGGTTATCCAGGGGCAGACTTTGCTGGACATGGAGCGGGACGATTACCATCAACCGCAGACGGTCGCCCAAAGCAAGACACTGATGCGTTTTTTGCTCAACCACTATCTGGGCGGCACGCCGTTGGCTACGCGCCAGATTCTGATCGACTTGCAAAACCTATGAGCTTCTTTTTGACTTCCCCCGATGTGATTGACCTGGGTGTCAACATTGATCACGTGGCCACGCTACGCAATGCGCGTGGCACGGCCTATCCCGACCCCGTGCGTGCCGCGCTCCTGGCCGAAGAAGCGGGCGCCGATGCGATCACACTGCATTTGCGCGAGGACCGCCGACATATCACGGACGCCGATGTGCGCGCGCTGCGGCCGCAGCTCAAAACCCGGATGAATCTGGAGTGCGCGATCACCCAGGAGATGCTCGATATCGCTTGTGAGGTGCGCCCGCACGACGTATGCCTCGTGCCAGAAAAGCGCGCGGAACTGACGACCGAAGGCGGGCTGGAGGTCGCGGGCCAATTTGAATTGGTGCGCGCGGCCTGCGCGCAGCTCGCGCAAGCGGGCTCGCGCGTGTCGCTCTTTATCGACGCGGACGAGACGCAGATTCGCGCCGCCCATGAAGCGGGCGCACCGGTGATCGAGCTGCATACGGGCCGTTATGCCGATGCCCATGACGCCCACGCGCAACAGCACGAATATGCCCGCATTGTGCGCGGGGTTGAACTCGGCATGGCACTCGGCCTCAAGGTCAATGCCGGGCACGGGCTGCATTACACCAACGTGCAGACGATTGCCGCGATCGCTGGCATCGCCGAGCTTAATATCGGGCATGCCATCGTGGCGCATGCCATCTTTGCCGGCTGGGATAACGCGGTGCGCGAAATGAAAGCGGTGATGGTCGCGGCACGTCTTGCCGCACAGACATAAGGCGGAAAACGGGATGACGGTCTATGGCATTGGCACTGATATCGTTCAGGTGAGCCGCGTGGCAGCGGTGATGACGCGCACGCGTGGCCGCTTCGCGGAAAAAGTGCTGGGCCCCGATGAGTTGCGGATCTATCACGCGCGCCATGCGCGCTCCGCCGCCCGTGGCCTTGCATTTTTGGCGACCCGTTTTTCCGTCAAGGAAGCTTTTTCCAAGGCGATTGGTCTTGGCATGCATTGGCCCATGACCTGGCGCGCCCTGCAGACGCTGAATGAAGCCAGCGGCCAGCCCGTGTTGCGCGCATCCGGAGAGTTGGCCGCATGGCTCGAGGCACGCGGCATTAGCGCCCGCGTCACACTGAGCGACGAGCGTGATTATGCGGTGTCCTTCGTGATCGCTGAAACCGCCGAGGCGGCGCCTGCGTTGGCCACGACTCATTCCTGAGCGGCCTGATGTGCCTTCAGGTGCGTCCTTGGCGCATCACCCAGGCCCTAAGGCTGCGAGCGCCGCGTTTTTTCAGCCATGGAATGCACCAACTAAACACGAAACACGGAAAACGGAAACGATGAAAAATGCTCCAGGACCGGTAATGCTCGATGTCTCGGGCCAGACACTCAATGCGGATGATGTGCGTCGTCTGTCGCATCCGATGACTGGTGGCGTGATTCTGTTCAAACGGCATTACAGCAGCCGCAAGCAGCTTGTGGCGCTGACGGACGCGATTCACGCGGTGCGCCCTGATCTGCTGATCGCGGTCGATCACGAAGGTGGCAGGGTGCAGCGCTTTCGCACCGATGGTTTTACCGTGCTGCCCGCGATGGCCCAATTGGGCGCGCTATGGGACAAGGACGTGCTGCAAGCGACCAAAGTGGCCACGGCGGTGGGATACATTCTGGCCGCTGAGTTGCGCGCCTGTGGCATTGACATGAGCTTTACGCCCGTGCTCGATCTGGATTACGGGCACTCGCAAGTGATCGGCGACCGTGCTTTTCACCGTGATCCACGGGTGGTGGCGATGCTGGCGAAGAGTCTGAATCATGGTATGGCCCTGGCGGGGATGGCGAACTGCGGCAAGCATTTTCCTGGGCATGGTTTTGCGCATGCGGATTCACACGTGGCGCTGCCGGTTGATGAGCGCCCGCTCGATACGATCTTGCGCGATGACGTGGCACCTTATGAATGGCTGGGGCTATCGCTGGCGGCGGTGATTCCGGCGCACGTGATTTACCCGCAGGTCGATTCGATGCCCGCTGGTTTCTCGCGGGTCTGGCTCCAGGATATCTTGCGGCGCAAGCTGCGTTTTCCGGGCGCGGTATTCAGTGACGATCTTTCGATGGAAGCCGCCCGTCAAGGCGGCACGCTGACCGAAGCCGCGAGCGCCGCACTCAATGCGGGCTGTGACATGGTGCTGGTGTGCAATCAGCCTGATGAAGCGGGCAAGGTTCTCGATGGGCTGCGTTTTATTCCGTCGAAGGCCTCGCAGCGCAGGCTGCGGCGCATGCGGCCGCGCGGCCGTGCGCTCAAATGGAGCAAGCTGGTCGCCGAGGCGGAATATCAGTCAGCCCAAACGCTGTTGCGCCACGCTTTTGCCTGAAACCCGTCTGAAGTTTGCCTGGTGTTTGCCTGGTGTTTGCTTGGTGTTTGCCTGGTGTTTGCCAGACGTTTGCCTGGCATTCGACGGCAACGGCCCGTGCGTCTCACGCCAGAGTTCACGCTTCAGGTGTAGCCCCCCGGTTAGGCCTGCATGCGTTGCAGCTTGTTATAGAGCGTTTTCGGGCTAATGCCGAGCAGTGAGGCGGCACGATGCCGGGTGCCGCCGACGGCTTCGAGCGTGGCCCGGATCAGCATGTCTTCGACCTCGGACAGCGCCGTTCCAACGTTCACCCGGACACTGCTGCTTTGCAAGGCGTAGGCATCACTCTGGCTGGTTGCACTGGTAGAGAGCGACTCCAGCACTTCACCCGAAGCAAAAAACGCGGTGCGAATCCGTTCCTGCAATTCGCTGACGTTGCCGGGCCATTCGTGAGCGAGACATTCCTGAATGAAATTTGCGCTGGCCAGTTTGGTGGTGTGCGCCGTGCCATGGGCGCGCGCGGTGTGATTCAGCTCGTCGAGCAGCGCGTAGGCCAGCAACGCCGGGTCGTGCCCACGTTCGCGTAACGGTGCAAGCGTGATGGTGGTGGTGTCCAGATGCGAGACGAGTTCTGGATGCAGCGTGCCTTGTGCAACAGCGTTGGCGGGCGTCTGGCTGAGCGCTAGCACCAGACGGAAATCCGTGCCTGCGTCGTGTGCGCCGCGGCTCCGAAGGCGCTCTTGCAGCTTGAGCGCTTCTATTAACGCTGTTTGTTGCGCGAGCGGTAGCGCGGTCATGCCGTCCAGCAAAAGCGTGCCGCCGCGGGCCTGTTCGAAGAATCCAGGTTCGCGTGGTTCTTGCGGGCTGGCGTCGTTGGGCGTCTCGCCGAACCAGGTCATGATGTCCGTTTGACCTGTGGCGTGCAGGGTGGCCGCGATGTGGCGGCAGTCCGCCACGACGAAAGGTCCGGTGCGGCGGCGGCTCATCTGGTGCAGTGTGCGGGCCGTGAGTTTCTTGCCGCTGCCGGCCTCACCGCAAAGCATGACAGCGGCTTCGGTGGATGCGATGTGTTCTAGCGCGTCATAGACTTGCTGCATGGCGCTGCTTTTTCCTAGCAATGGCCCAAAGTGCCCGAGTCGCCGCAAGGCCAGACGCAAGGCGTGAACCTCTTCGCCCAGTTCATGGGGGCGTGGAATGCGTGCCAGCAGACTGCGCAGACGCGGAATATTCACGGGTTTCAGCAGGTAATCCCAAATGCCGTGACGCAGCCCTTCGATCGCGCTTTCAACCGTTGCGTGACCCGTCATCACGATGACCGGTACGGCTTGGTCTGGCTGCGATGCAGGCAGGCTGTGCAACAGGTCGAGCCCACTGCCGTCGGGCAGGTTCAGATCGACTAGCACAACGTCCGGAACGAAACGCGCAATAGCCACGCGGGCTTCGGTGAGCGTGGCGGCGACAGCGACGGAGAAATCGTCAGCGGTGAGCAGGGCGGCGAGTCCGGAGAGGCTGTTGGGGTCGTCTTCGACGATCAGGGCATGAGGCATGGCGGATCGAATCATTTCAGGTGACGCCCTTGCTAAGGGGGCGGGTGATTGATCGAAGTTTCTTTCCCAGCAGAAAACGTGCCAGCCCCGTTAAGGGCTAGGTACGCGACGGAATAGGCCTGTTGGGGCGGCATGCGGTGGCCCGTGGTTGCAAATTTGGTGGTGCACCCGGAAAAATTTTCCGGGTGCACGCGCTTCGCCAGGATTGAACGCAGCGTTGCTCCCATCCATGCGCAAATCAATGGAATGGGTGTAAAGAGATAAAGAGATAAGGAGAAACGAAAAAAGCGCCCGAAGGCGCTTTTTTAAGGCTGTGGCCGCCACGATCAGGCAGGCCAGGCTTGGCGCTTACGCGCGGCTACGGTATTCGTGTGTGCGGGTGTCGATTTCGATTTTGTCGCCAATATTGCAAAAGAGCGGCACTTGCAACTCAAAACCCGTGTTGAGCTTGGCCGTTTTCAGAACCTTGCCTGATGACGTATCGCCTTTGACCGCTGGTTCGGTGTAGATGATTTCCCGGACCAGCGTGGTAGGCAGTTCAACTGAAATCGCTTTTTCATTGTAGAAAACGACTTCGCAAGCCATGCCGTCTTCGAGGTAATGCAGCGCATCGCCCATCATTTCGGCTTCGACTTCAAACTGGTTGTAGTCGGTGTCCATGAACACATACATGGGGTCGGCAAAGTACGAATAGGTGACTTCCTTGCGCTCCAGCATGACCACGTCGAATTTGTCGTCGGCCTTGTAGACCGATTCCATGCCTGCGCCAGTCAGCAGGTTTTTGAACTTCATCTTGACGACGGCGGAATTACGGCCCGATTTGTTGTATTCGGCCTTTTGCACGACCATTGCGTCGCCGCCGATCATCACGACGTTGCCAGTGCGGAGTTCCTGAGCGATCTTCATAAAACTGTCCTGTACGAAATAATTAGCTTTAATGTGCGCAACGGCTCGCGGTGCGAGGCAGGTTTATGTGATTGTGTCGTTTTTATGCCGACCGTTCTTTTGTGCCGTTGGGTAACCGCTTATTTTAACTGACTTTTTGCAAAATCGGCCAAATTTCCGGCTAGGTCGCCGATTCGGGCGAGTTCCTCCGCCCAGTTTGTGGCGCGTGCGTCAAACAGCGGACGATAACGGCTGAATTCATCCCAGTCAGGCGTGCCAACGCCATTCCAGGCCAGCCAGAGATGGCGTAGCGCGGTGGCGGCCGCAGGCGGCAGACCTTGGGTGTAATGCGTGAGGGCTGCGTTGAGTTTGGGCAGGTGCGCCCCGTCGGCCTGGGGGTAAATGTGCCAGATGAAGGGTTTTTGCGCCCATTGCGCACGCACGAACGAATCCTCCCCCCGGACGAAATTGACATCGCTTGCCCAAAGCAGCCTGTCGTAATCGGACTGACTGGAAAACGCCAGCGCATGCGCGCTCAGATTGCCTTGCTGTGCCTGCGCACCGGCAGCGAACGATGTCCGCCCCAAAAAATGGGCGACCGCACCCGAGATCCGGCCTTCGGGGACCAGTAAAACGATGGGCTTGGCGCTGTCGCGCCATTGTTCGAGCAGTGAAGGCAGCGCGGGGTTTTCGTAGGCGAACAGCGACACCACGGTCGCGCTGGAGGCGGGCGGTGATGTGCCCGTGGCGCGTTGCCACCAGATTGCACGGGCGGTGTTCGAGGCCCTGAAGGCGTTGCGCTGCGCGTCCAGCGTGCGCTCTTTCAGCACGCCGCCGGTTCCTGCACCGAGCCCGGGAAAGAAAAACGTTTTGCGCAGCGCATAGCGTGGATGCGGTGAGGGCCGCAGATGAAAATCGGCGACCCAGTCCTCCGCGCTCAGGTATTCGAGGTTGAGCCACACCGGCGCGCGCGCGCGTTGCGCCATGGCCGCGAGATAAGCCGGTGGCAGCTCGCAACCGAATGCTTCGATGACCACATCCGCCACGTTCAATGCCGCATTGGCCTGCATGGGCTCATGCCAGTGTTCGATGATGATGCCCTCGACCGTTTGGCGCGTCTGCCCGAGCGTGAGCGCGGGACAAAGCTGGCGGAACGTGTGCAGGTCATCGACCAGAAGGCGGATCTGCCAGCCGTACTCCGCGCTGAGCTGACGCGCGAGCCGCCAGCAGACTCCGATATCGCCAAAATTGTCGATCACGACACAAAAAATATCGCACGTGATAGCGGCCATGGTGCGAGACGCAGGGCTTCCGGAGGGCAAAGCGGGTGGGTCGGAGGGAAGAGCAGGGGACATGAGCCGGAGAGAAAAAACTGAAGCAAAGCTGAAGCAAAGCTGAAGCGCCAGGGACCATGAGGCGGGCACTGACTTCGGTAGAGGCGAACATCGCCGCCTGCAAGGAAACCCCTGCGGCCAAGCCTTGCTACTCATTACCGCAACATGGCGTAGGCGCACGGAGAATGCTCTAAACTGCCAGATTCTAAAGCACGCCCCACTTCTTTCATTGCGCTGCGGCACTCGCACAGCCCGATCCTGAATGACCGATTCCGCCGCTCCTCCTGCTTCCGCTAGCCCCGAACCGCCTGTCCCGTTCGAGCCGAAAAAACTGCTGGCGCAATTGCCGCATTTGCCAGGCGTTTATCGTTATTACGATGCGCGCGATACCGTCCTGTATGTAGGCAAGGCACGCGATCTGAAAAAGCGCGTTTCGAGCTATTTCACCAAAACCCTGGCTTCGCCGCGCACCGCCATGATGGTGGCGCGTATCGCGCGCATCGAAACCACCGTAACGCGCTCCGAAGCAGAGGCGCTGCTTCTCGAAAACAACCTGATCAAGGCATTGGCGCCGCGCTTTAACATCCTGTTCCGGGATGACAAGTCCTACCCCTATCTGAAGCTGAGCGACCATCCTTTTCCGCGCATGGCGTATTACCGCGGCGCGGTTGACCGCAAAAACCAGTACTTCGGCCCCTTCCCTGGCGGATGGGCGGTACGCGAGAGCATTCAGATCCTGCAACGCGTGTTTCAACTGCGCACCTGCGAGGATTCGGTTTTCAATAACCGCACCCGGCCTTGCCTGCTGCATCAGATCGGACGCTGTTCGGCACCTTGTGTCGGTGCGATTGGCGCGGAAGATTACGCGCGCGATGTGAACAATGCCTCGCGTTTTTTGCTTGGGCAGCAAAGCGAAATCATGCACGAGCTCGAGCAGAAGATGCAGGCGCTGGCCGCCGATCTCAGGTTCGAGGAAGCCGCAGCGGTGCGCAACCAGATGAGTTCGCTCTCGACGGTGCTGCATCAGCAGGCCATTGACGTGGGCGGCGAGAGCGATGTCGATATCCTCGCGGTGGTCGCGCTGGGCGGGCGCGTGTGCGTGAACCTGGCGATGGTGCGCGGTGGGCGCCATCTGGGCGACAAGGCGCATTTCCCGCTGCATGTCGAACGGGCGCTGACGGTTGCAGAAGGGGGGCTGGCGCTTGCCATGCCTTCCGGTACGGGTGCCACGGAGGCGGCCGCGGCTGATTTGCCGGGTTTATCCGCCGTGGCTGAAGCGTCAGCGCTTGAGCCACGGCTGTCAGCCGAAGCCGAAGCCGGAACGGATGTCAGTGGCAGCGAAGACGCGGGTTCCGACGCGGGTTCCTTTGCGCCGGACAGCATCGAAACCGAAGTGCTCGAAGCCTTTATCGCGCAGCACTATCTTGGGCATCGCGTGCCGCCGGTGCTGGTGGTGAGCCATGCACCGGCGAACCGGCAACTGGTTGAACTGTTGAGCCAGCAGGCGGGGCACAAAGTGACGCTACTGCGCCAGCCGCAAGGCCAAAAGCGGGCGTGGCTTGGAATGGCGGAACACAACGCGAGTCTTGCACTGGCTCGCTTGCTTTCCGAACAAGGCTCGCAACAGGCCCGCACGCGTGCGCTGGCCGATATCTTGAGCCTTGAATCCGATGATCTGGCGGGTTTGCGCATTGAGTGCTTCGATATCAGCCACACGATGGGCGAGGCGACCCAGGCGTCATGCGTGGTGTATCACCATCACAAGATGCAATCCGGGGAATACCGGCGCTACAACATTACGGACATCACGCCGGGCGACGATTACGCGGCCATGCGCCAGGTGCTGACCCGTCGTTACGAAAAACGCATCGCCGAAGCCGCGGCGCAACGGCTCAATGAAATACCCGATAAAACGTCCGATAAAACGTCCGATAAAACGCAGGACAGTCCGGCCGCAGACACTGCTGCGGCCAGCAGTGTGCTACCCCAGATCGTGCTGATTGATGGCGGCAAGGGCCAGGTTGAAATTGCGCGTCAGGTTTTTGTGGAGCTGGGCCTCGACAGCAGTTTGCTAGTGGGCGTAGCCAAAGGCGAAGGGCGCAAGGTGGGGCTCGAAACGCTGATTTTCGCCGATGGCCGCTCACCCCTGGAGCTTGGGAAAGAAAGCGCGGCGCTCATGCTGGTCGCGCAAATTCGTGATGAGGCGCATCGTTTTGCCATCACGGGCATGCGGGCGAAGCGCGGCAAGACACGGCAAACCTCACGGCTTGAAGAACTGGAGGGCGTTGGCGCCAAACGCCGCCAGCGTTTGCTGGCGCGTTTTGGCGGCCTGCGCGGCGTGCTGGCGGCGAGTATCGAAGATCTGGCTAGCGTCGAAGGCATTTCGCTCGGGCTGGCCGAGCAGATTTACCGGCAACTGCATTAAGAATCCCCTGAGCGCTCGCGCACAGGGGCCCTCTGAGGCAAAAGGCTGTCTGGATTCAGGCGCGCTAGCTGATATCGAAGGCGTATGGCGGCCCTCCGAAAGGGTTTGTCCGGTGCTGGCTTGTAGCGGCTTCGGTGACACGGCACAATGCACCCTCTCTTGTCCGAAGCGACGCTTAACTCATGCCGTTTAATTTCCCGATATTTCTGACGTGGCTGCGGATCGTTTTGATTCCGCTGGTCGTTGGCGTGTTTTATCTGCCCGATGCGATGCTGAGTGCGACAAACCGCAATTGGGCCGCCGCAATCATCTTCATTCTTGCCGCGCTGACAGACTGGTTCGACGGTTTTTTAGCGCGCAAATGGAACCAGACCTCGGCTTTCGGTGCTTTTCTCGATCCCGTGGCGGACAAGCTGATGGTGACCGCCGCGCTGCTGGTGCTCGTGCAACTGGCAAGGCTGGATGCGGCGATCGCGCTGGTGATTGTCGGCCGTGAAATCACCATCTCGGCGCTGCGTGAATGGATGGCGCAGATCGGTGCATCGAAGAGCGTGGCGGTGAACTCACTGGGTAAATTCAAGACCGCCTGCCAGATGATTGCGATTCCGATGCTGCTGCTATATGGGCCACTCTCGCTGGGAGGCGGGTATGTGATCGACACCCGCATTTATGGCCTGTGGCTGATTTATCTGGCGGCGTTCCTGACCATCTGGTCGATGTTCTACTACATGAAGCTGGCGTGGCCGCAAATCCGTGAGCGGGGCGGCATGTCATAACGAGATATGATTCGTCTACTCGCAGGGGTTGACACGTTTCGGCGGCTTCTACATAATCTCCTTTCTCCGGCATTTGAAGGTTTTAAGTGCTGGCGAAAATGCAGGAATGCAGGAATGCGGGAGTAGCTCAGTTGGTAGAGCGCAACCTTGCCAAGGTTGAGGTCGCGAGTTCGAGCCTCGTCTCCCGCTCCAGGTTTTTTAAAGCCAGTCATTCAAGTTTGGGCTGGGTTTGGTTGTTGAGTTGTTGAGTTGGTTAAGCATAGTTAAATCGTCGTTCAGTCATGGTTTAGTCAGGCCCTAAGCGGGAGTAGCTCAGTTGGTAGAGCGCAACCTTGCCAAGGTTGAGGTCGCGAGTTCGAGCCTCGTCTCCCGCTCCATTAAAAAGGGAAGCCACGCTTCCCTTTTTGCTTGAAAAGCTAGTGAGCAACACGTTGTATTGTTTCCGTTTCTGTTTTTGGCGCGATAGCAAAGCGGTTATGCAGCGGCCTGCAAAGCCGTTTAGGCCGGTTCGACTCCGGCTCGCGCCTCCAGTCTCAAGATAAAGCCCTGATTCGTCAGGGCTTTTCTTTTTTGTGCGCATTGTCCATTGTCATATATGGGACTGCGCCGTCTAAAGTAGTACAAAGCCCTCTCTAGCACTCAAATAAAGCGCCAAACCACTCGCATATCGACTGATTGACTAATTGGTCGTTTGCGTGGGTTTGTTGCGGGGCTATGTCCACAAAAAGAATGCGTTTGCCACGGGATGTGGGAATACATCATTCGAGCCACTTTCCTTGGCCTTCGATACGGAGGTCGAGAGCGATACATACGTTCGGCGCCTGGATTCATTTGAACACCCCCTTGGTACATCGACCGCACCCCATTTTCAGATTTATCCGATCGTGTTTTATCTGATGATTTTCTAGCCTGCCTGACAGGTGGCGGCAAGCTCATCCAGGCCGCACCCTGTCTCCCATACAGATGCCCCGTGCCGTGCACACCGGCAAGCGGAACGCGTGCGGCTCAATACTGGCCAGCATCTAGCTCCTTTTCCGGAACCCACTCGCCTGCCCATGTTCAATCCTCTCCAGCCCCGCACGCTAGCCGTCTCCGGCGCAGCCCTGCCCACGTACGGCATGGATGGCCAGCCGATCCTCATCCCGGTCCGCCTGCAAGGCACCGAAACGCTCGGCCGACTGCATGACTGCTGTTACCGGCTCACTCTTAAAAGCGATGACGCGCTGGCGTTTTCGCCGAGCCTGACGGCTAGCCTGGATCTGGACAGCGTGATCGGCACCGAAGTGACCGTGCGAATCGAGATCGAGGGCAAGGGGCACTTTGTCCCGGGCCAGTTGGGAAGCGCGGGCGCAGGCAATATCGGCGCGGGGGTACGGGAAATCACGGGCATCGTAACCCGCGCGCGCATGGCTGGTGAGGATGGCCGCTCAATGGTCTACGAACTGGAACTGCGCCCCTGGCTGTATCTGGCCACGCTCAGCCAGGACTGCCGGATTTTCCAGAACATGGATGTCATGCAGATCACCGATGCGGTGCTCGGCAAATACCTCTTCCCGCTCGAAAAGCGCCTGTATGCCCGCGTAAGCGCGAACGGCTATCCGGTGCGCGATATCCAGCGCCAGGCCTGGGAAACGGACTGGGCCTTTCTCCAGCGGCTATGGGAAGAATGGGGTATCTGGTGGTGGATGGAATACAGCGACGGCCGGGCGCGGCTCGTGCTGGGCGATGCGCTTGCCGGGCACACGCCCCACGGCCCGGCATATGAAACCATTCGCTATGTCTCGCCAACCGGCAAGCGCATTGACGAAGAACACATTCACGAACTGTCGGTGACAAGCCGGCTGACGGGCGGCCGCGTCACGCTGGTTGACTACGACTACACGCAGCCCCGCGCAAACCTCCGAGTGGAACACCCGGACCCGCGCAAGACGGCCCAGGCGGATCAGGAAAGCTACGAATGGGCCGACTATAGCCAGCCGCAGGCAGGGCCGATGGGGATGTCTGGCGAGCGCAACAATCCGCAGGCCGAGGCGCAGTATCTGGCGCGCGTGCGCATGGAAGCCCGACGCAGTGCCGGATTGCGGGCACACGGCAGGGGCAGCCTGCGCGGCCTGAGTACCGGGTACACCTTCACGCTGGCAGGCTATCCGCAGCAGGACGCGAATCGCGAATACCTGGTGGTGTCCTGTACGCTCGATATCGAGGATATCGGGGTGCAGTCCGGCGCGGGCCAATCGTACCGCTGCGAGACGGCGTTCGAGCTCCATCCGCTCGGGGAGCCGTTCCGGCTTGAGCGCAGCGTCGGGAAGCCGTTTATCCGCGGGCTGGAAAAAGCGCTGGTGGTGGGCCCCGCCGGGCAGGTCACATGGACGGATGCACTGGGGCGCGTGAAGGTGCAGTTCGCGTGGGACCGTGAAGGCCAGAACGACGAGCATTCGGGTATCTGGCTCAGGGTGGTGCAGCCGTGGCAGGGCGCGAACATGGGGACGGCCTTTATCCCGCGCATCGGTCACGAAGTCACCGTGGACCATTATCACGGCGACCCTGACCTGCCCATCGTGACGGCCAGCGTGCCCAACCCGTTCAATGGCCCGGCGTATGAGCTGGCGGCTAACAACCCGGTTTCCGGCTTTCGCGGCCAGGAACATCATGGTTCGCAGTCCGGGCAGGTTCTCATCGACGACACCCGGGGCCAGATCCAGACGCAGGTGGCCAGCGACCATGGTACGTCGCAGCTCAGCCTGGGCAATTTGCGGCGCATCGCGGGCAGGAAGGGACGACAGGACGCACGGGGCCAGGGTTTCGATTTGCGCACCGATATGTGGGGCGTGCTGCGCGCGCTGATGGGGCTGCTAATCTCGACCGATGGCCAGCCGGGAGCGCCGGGGCATGCGAAGAACGCCGATGAGGCGCTCGCCCGGCTCACACGGGCGCGCGAGCTCCACGAAAGCCTGACGGAGCTGGCGCAGCAGCACGAGGCGCAGCAGAAAAACGCGGACCAGAGTGAAGTTGCAAAGGCGATTGGGGCGCAGAACGATGCGATCCGGGGCGATGTGGCGGGCGCGGCGGGTCATGCCGGCGCCAGCGCTGGCGGGAACGATTTTCCGCAGTTGAAGGAGCGGCATATCGCCATGGCCAGTGGCGCGGGGATCGGCCTGACAGCGGAGAAAGGCACGCACATCGCCAGCAACGAAGATTTCGCCGTGACAGCGGGCCGGCATGCGGGCATCGCGGTTGGCCACTCGTTCTTCGTAAGCGTGGCCAATGCGTTTTCGCTGTTTGTCCACCAGCTCGGCATCAGGCTGGTAGCGGCCTCGGGAAAGATACAGCTCGAGGCGCAAAGCGGCCAGATCGGGATCACCGCGAAGAAGGGCATTGAGCTGTCCAGCACGACAGACAGCATCATCCTGGGCGCGGCCAGGGAAATCCGGCTCAGGGCAGGCGACTCGGAGCTCGTCATCAATGCGGAGGGGATCACCGGCCGCACGCAGGGGCAGTTCCTGGTTCACGCGGCCAGTCACGTGAGCGAGGGGCCGCAAGGCAGCGGTAGCGGCTTTCCGCCGTTGCCCCAATCCGGACCAGGCCAGCTTGAGGTACTGCGGCAGTACGCGGGCGGTTTGCCGGTGAGTGGCAGCGCGTTCACGGTCACGGACAGTCTGGGCGCAGTGCACGCTGGCACGCTCGACGCGGCGGGCCGTGCCCTTGTAAGTGGGCTTGTCGCAGGCGCGGTCAGTGTGAAGCTGGGCAAGGATCCCCATGACCCATGGGCACCTGGCAGCTACCAGAAGCCGCCCAGATGGAAGCCTGCGGATATCGGGGCCCCGGGCGTTACCTGAGCGTTCCTCATGCCCCAGCCTCCCCCGCTTCTGCCCAGCATCGATGCAGCCGTTGTCCCACTTGACCAGATAACACTCGCCGACCTGTCGGCCGGCTCCGCCCGCTTCGATGCCTGGCTGCGCGAGTCAAGTGGAGGCTACGTAACACTGGAGCGAGTCCGGGACGTCTCCGCCTCCCTGCCGGTACTCGGCAACATCATGGCGGCGATCGACGTCTGCGGCGACATCGTGACGCTCGTCCAGAACCGCAACACCCCCCGCCCGGCGATCGACCAGACGCTGGACTGGGCGAGCCTGGGCATCAACCTGATCGGCGTGCTGCCGATCCCGGTTGGGACGGCCGCCGCACGCATGTCGCTGCGCCCGGCCCTGGGCATCGTGCGCAACGCCGTCAGGGAGGGTGCGAAAGACCTGGGCAGCGCCATCGTGGCGGTACTCGCGGCACACGTCACGGCCACGCTGATGGGCGAGCTGGAACCCTTTGTCCTGGAGGCGAAGGCGCGGCTCACGGCGCTGCTGAAGGACTGCGGCGACGAGGCAGAAAAACTCCTGGCCACCCTCGCCCGCGCGCTCGATGATCTCGCCGCCGGACAGCTGGCCGACCCCTCGGAGAACCGGAAAGCGGCGGACCACAAGTTCTCGCAGGTATCGGCCAGCGCGCTCGTGCATAGCCCGCTGGAGACGGTTGACAACCTGTTCGACGCGCTCTGGGAGGTTGGCAAGGCGGCCACGAAGGATGAGCTCAACCGGGTGACAGGGTTCGCCGCCACCCTCATGCCGGAAGAGGCAAAGGGCATGATCCGGCAGATGGCCACGGGGCTGCGCGAGGCCATCCCTGTCGTCAGGCAGCAGCTCGCCGGCATGGCCAGCGGGAAGGAAGGCACGATCATGTACATGCTCAACCTCCTGCTCCGTGCGCTACAGGTCTACGAAAGCAGAAAGCATCGGCTTGAGGCGAGCGTCAGGAGCGACGCGGCCAACCAGGTGAAGAAGCAGCACGCAGGTGACCAGGTTGAAACACGCTCTGCCGAGGCGAAGGTGCGGATGCCTGGCCCGTCGGTGTGCGTAACCTGCCGTGCCGGACAGCCCAGGGCCGCGACGGGGGGCGCCATCGGCTTTGGGCTGGGCGAGGAATCCTTCAGCCATACTGATTTCGTCCTGCCCGGCACACTGGCTGTTGAATGGACCCGGACATACCGCTCGAACTTTGGCGCACATGATTCGGGCGGGCCGCTGGGGCCGCGCTGGACGACACCGTTTCATACCGGCTTCGAGATCCGGGGCGACACGCTCGTCTGTCACGATGCCTCGGGGCGCAGTGTCGATTACCCGCTGCTGGCCACTGGCCAGGCGCATTACGACGCCATCGGGCAGAGCACGCTCACGCGCGTTTCGGAGACGCAGATCACGGTTACACGCGGCGGGCAACTGAACGAGACCTACGGGCGCGAGGGCACGCGCTTTGTACTCAGGAGCATCACGGACCGTTCGGGCAATGCGCTGGTGCTCACCCATGCTGACGGGCGGCTGGCCACGGTCACGGGCAGTTCAGGCGAGATCGCGGGCCTCACGCACGATGAACACGGGCGCATCACGCGCATCGCGCTGCTCGATGAAGCAGGCCAGGAAGGACGCACCCTGGCCCGTTATACCTACGATGAAGCGGGTGACCTGAGCGGGGCGAGCGACGAAGATGGCGCGTCATGGAGCTATACGTACTCGCACCATCTCGTCACGCGCTACACGGACCGCACCGGACGCGGCATGAACCTGCAGTGGAATGGCACCCACCGTGAGGCGAAGGCAGTCCGCGAATGGGCCGATGACGGCACGTTCGACACGCGGCTCGAATGGCACGAGCGGCTACGCCTGACGCTTGTGACTGATGCGCTGGGCCACACCACGCAGCAGTACTACGACATCGATGGCTACCCGTACCGGGTCGTGTATCCGGACCACACTGAAGAATGGTTCTTCCGTGACGCTGCCAAAAACATCACCCGCCATGTCTATCCTGATGGCGCTGAAGAACAGTTCACGTGGGACGCGCGCGGCAACCTGGCTGCGCACACGGCACGCGATGGCCGCACGGCGTACTTCGTGCATGACCGGCATGACAACCTGACTGGTATCCAGGACCCGGAGGGGCATCGCTGGGAGCGGTATCACGACAGCAGGGGGAACGTGACGGAGGCGACGGACCCGCCCGGGCGCGTGACGAAGTACGCCTTTAACGATGCCGGATTGCCGGTGGAGATCACGGATCCGGAGGGGGGTAAAAAGCAGCTTGCGTGGCGACCTGATGGCCAGATCGAGCGCTACACGGACTGCCCGGGCAAGAGCACGACGTGGACATATGACGGGCGTGGCCGGCTCACGGCGATGCGCAACGCGGCAGGTGAAACCACCCGTTATGAATACGGGGCGGGGCAACGGGTGACACTGGTGCGGCCTGACAGGAGCCGTGAAGTGTTCGAACGCGATGCCGAGGGACGGCTGCTGACGCACACCGACGCCCTGAGCCGGCAGACACACTACCGGTACAACGCAGCGGGCCTGGTTTCATCGCGCACAAATGCGCAGGGCGATGCGCTGTCCTATATCTGGAATCGGCTGGGCCAGATCGTGGGCCTGCGCAACGAGAACGGCAGCGAATACACGTTCGGCTATGACGCGGCCGGGCGGCTCACCAGCGAGAAGGGTTTCGACGGCAGGACCACCCGGTATTACCGCGCGGCGGACAGCGGCGTGGTGACGCACCAGCTCGAAGGCGATGTGATGCAGGCCCTTGAGTACGATGCGATGGGGCGGCTCAAATGCCGCCGGGGCTGGAAGGCGCAGTTCAATGAGCGGGGGCGGGTGTTGCTGCAACCGCAGGACGGGGTGAAGGTGGAGAGCGAGTCGTTTGCGTACGACGGGCTGGGCCGCCTGCTGCATGCGAACAACGGGCATTCACGGGTACAGCGGTTTTACGATGCGGTGGGCAACCTCGAGCGCGAGACGCTGCGTATATGGATCGACCAGAAAGCACACACCTTCGTCTGGCGGCACGAATATAACGGGCTGGATGTGCGGGTGGCGAGCGTGCGCCCTGATGGCCACCGGCTCGACTGGCTGACTTACGGGGCTGGCCACGTACATGGCCTGATGCTTGATGGTCGGGCAGTGGTGGATTTCGAGCGCGATGAGGCGCACCGGGAAACCGGGCGGGAGCTGGGTAACGGGCTGGGGCAGGTTACTACCCGGGATTCGGCTGGACGGCTCGCACATCAGGTGCTGCAGGGCATCAGGGAGCATCCCGCGGGCAAGCTCATGGAGCGGCGTTACCGCTATGACGCGGCGGGCCAGCTTGAGCAGGTTGGGGACATGCGGCGTGGCACGAGCCGCTATGCATATGACCCGCTCGGGAGGCTGACATGGGCCCAGTCGTCGCTGGGGGTGGAGACGTTCGCGTTTGATCCGGCGAGCAATTTGCTTGAGCGTGATGAACGGGATGAACACGGCATGGTCCTGTCCAGGCCGAAGAGCCGTTCCGCCCTGCTTGACAACCTGCTGAAGGACTACGCAGGCACGCACTACGAATACGATGAACGCGGCAACCTGCGCGAGCGCATGGCCCATGGCGAGAAAACGGTGTTTGGCTGGAACAGCTTCAACCGGATGGTGTCAGCGACTACGCGACAGATGGAGGCGACCTATGTCTACGACGCGCTGGGACGGCGGATAGCGAAGTCATCGGAAGCGCAGGTGCCGTGGAATCTGAATGCGGGAAGTGGCTGGAGGGATGCCGAGCGCAAACGCCTGAACCGGGAGTTTGGCTATGGTCTGACGCTGTACGGCTGGGATGGTGACCTGCTGGCCTATGAAACGTCATGGGAAAAGCGCACGACGACGCATTATGTCTATGAGCCGGAGAGCTTCACGCCGCTCATGCAGGCGACGGGGGCAGCGGTGCCTGAAGCCACGGCGTCTGCGCCGCCGGTGTTTGACTCAGTCGCGTACTATCACTGCGACCAGATCGGGACGCCGCAGGAGCTGAGTGACGCAAACGGCGCGATCGCATGGAGTGCGTATTACCGTGCGTGGGGTGAGGCGCAGGAAGTGATTGGCGATGCAGCACGCAAGGCCGGGATCAGTAATCCGCTGCGCTTCGCGGGGCAGTACTTCGATCATGAGACGGGGCTGCATTACAACCGGCACCGGTATTATGATCCGCACACGGGGCGGTTTATCAGCAGGGATCCGATCGGGCTGGTGGGCGGGGTCAATGTTTATCAGTACGCGCCTAATCCTATCGAATGGATCGATCCGTTCGGATTGTCAAAAACGCCAGTCGGTGCAGGAAGAAAACAAGCGTCTCCAAAGGCGAACCAGAACGCTAAGTGCCCCTGTAGAAAGGCGTGGGAAGTGAACCGCTTTGATCGGGTCTGTGAGGCAATGTTAAACGGAACGCGCGTGAAATATTTCCGTGACCCCACTACAGAACTATGGTGGTCTCAAGATACCGAGGGGCATGGAGGATCTGCCTGGAAGGTAATGGCCCAAGTTGACAACAACCTGGTTCATAAACAAGATGCTGACATTTACGGCGACTATATGAGTAAACATAAGGGCGATACCGGCAAATCAATGCCCACGGGCAATATGAAGTGTCGAGATGCTAAGGGAAACGGAGAATGATTCATAGCGCGGAAGAATTCAAGCAATATGTTGAAAGCGATAACGAAGATGAGTTTCTAAAATCTCGAGAAGCCGCTTCAGATGACGTATGGTTTGATGTGCTGTCGAAGTATCCCGAACTGTCTCGACAAGTTGCGTTTAACAGCAGCATTTCGGTACACGTGCTTGAGCGTTTATCGGAAAGCCGCGACAGCGAAGTCCGCTGGGACGTGGCAACAAAGCGAAGAATAAGCCGTACTACATTTGAGCGTTTGGCGCACGATATCGATGCAAGTATTAGGCATAGGATTGCATGCAATCCAAAAGTGCCAGAGGACATTCTGGTACAGCTTGCTTCGGACGAAGATGAGCTTGTTTCTGAGGCGGCGAAGAAAAGACTGAAGGCTTAACCATAATGAACGAAGGGCCGCTTGCGCGGCCCTTCGTTCATTCGGCGGCAATGGTCAATCGCCCCTGTTCGACGTTGATCCTTACGCACTGCCCTGCTTCGAATTCGGCGTGCTCGATTCACCTTTCTGAGATCTCCATCCACGGATAAAACGGCGGATCGTTGGGATAGCCTTGAGGTTGCCATTGGCGATAGTGCCACGACTGCTGAATGGTCACGAACCGTTCCGTGAACCGCCCCGGATTGGATGGAGGCTCCTACAACGGACCGAGACAGGTTACTACCCGGGATTCGGCTGGACGGCTCGCACATCAGGTGCTGCAGGGCATCAGGGAGCATCCCGCGGGCAAGCTCATGGAGCGGCGTTACCGCTATGACGCGGCGGGCCAGCTTGAGCAGGTTGGGGACATGCGGCGTGGCACGAGCCGCTATGCGTATGACCCGCTCGGGAGGCTGACATGGGCCCAGTCGTCGCTGGGGGTGGAGACGTTCGCGTTTGATCCGGCGAGCAATTTGCTTGAGCGTGACGCGCGCGATGAGCATGATATGAGCCTGTCCAGGCCGAAGAGCCGTCCCGCCCTGCTTGACAACCTGCTGAAGGACTACGCAGGCACGCACTATGACTACGACGAACGCGGCAACCTGCGCAAGCGCGTGGCCCATGGCGAGAAAACGGTGTTTGGCTGGAACAGCTTCAACCGGATGGTGTCAGCGACTACACGACAGATGGAGGCGACCTATGTCTACGACGCGCTGGGACGGCGGATAGCGAAGTCATCGGAAGCGCAGGTGCCGTGGAATCTGAATGCGGGAAGTGGCTGGAGGGAGGCCGAGCGCAAACGGCTGAACCGGGAGTTTGGCTATGGTCTGACGCTGTACGGCTGGGATGGTGACCTGCTGGCCTATGAAACGTCATGGGAAAAGCGCACGACGACGCATTATGTCTATGAGCCGGAGAGCTTCACGCCGCTCATGCAGGCGACGGGAGCAGCGGTGCCTGAAGCCACGGCGTCTGCGCCGCCGGTGTTTGACTCAGTCGCGTACTATCACTGCGACCAGATCGGGACGCCGCAGGAGCTGAGTGACGCAAACGGCACGATCGCATGGAGTGCGTATTACCGTGCGTGGGGTGAGGCGCAGGAAGTGATTGGCGATGCGGCACGCAAGGCCGGGATCAGTAATCCGTTGCGCTTCGCGGGGCAGTACTTCGATCATGAGACGGGGCTGCATTACAACCGGCACCGGTATTATGATCCGCACACGGGGCAGTTTATCAGCAGGGATCCGATCGGGCTGGTGGGTGGGGTCAATGTTTACCAGTACGCGCCTAATCCGATTGGCTGGATTGATCCGCTTGGATTGATTAAAGTTTTCCGTGGTGCAAAGCCAGGAAACGAGCCCTCGTTTGAGCCGAGGTCAGGGGAATATAAGGTCAAAGATGGCATGGTTCAGCCTACGCATGGCGTATCTGTCTTTGATAATCCAGCAAGTTGTTCATGCAGAGGATTTGAGCCGCATGAAATTAATTCGGACACTGTTCCAGACACGTTGCAGATTATTCAACGAGGCAAGGATCAGGCTCACTATGAAATTACTCCGTCCGCGCCTATCACTGAAAATGCATATAAAGATGCACTTGGCAAGATAAAGACAAGGTAAGAGATCATGATTGATAAGATTAAGATTACATACCCAAGCTGGTACGACGAGCTTGCTGAGTTTGAGCACGAGGAAAAGGGTTATTTAAATGGCGTGCAAATGAGCACAGATGGTCGCAAGGTTGTTCTAAATTTCTACGATATAGCGAGGTTGACTCAGGACGCGGACAATGATGTCCAAGAAAGCGGATTCTTCTATATGCAGAATGTCGTAATTGTTGAATCAGTGACAAGAGCAAATATCGAAGCAGCCGCGCAGGGGATTGCGAAAGCCGTACTGAAGTGACTTATCAAGGACAAGGGCCGCGATTGCGGCCCTTGGTTTATCTACCTGGAGGTTATGCTCGGCCGCGCCTGGTTGTCTGCACCTGAGCGAGCCATACCTTGTGCAGTTCGTCGGGCGGGAGCTGGGTAACGGGCTGGTGCAGGTTACTACCCGGGATTCGGCTGGACGGCTCGCACATCAGGTGCTGCAGGGCATCAGGGAGCATCCCGCGGGCAAGCTCATGGAGCGGCGTTACCGCTATGACGCGGCGGGCCAGCTTGAGCAGGTTGGGGACATGCGGCGTGGCACGAGCCGCTATGCGTATGACCCGCTCGGGAGGCTGACATGGGCACAGTCGTCGCTGGGGGTGGAGACGTTCGCGTTTGATCCGGCGAGCAATTTGCTTGAGCGTGACGCGCGCGATGAGCATGATATGAGCCTGTCCAGGCCGAAGAGCCGTCCCGCCCTGCTTGACAACCTGCTGAAGGACTACGCAGGCACGCACTACGAATACGACGAACGCGGCAACCTGCGCGAGCGCATGGCCCATGGTGAAAAAACGGTGTTTGGATGGAACAGCTTCAACCGGAAGAAGATGGGGTTGCGCGCACTGACTAGGGCGAAGAAGCGTTCGCGGCTTGTCCTAGGCATGAGTGATGCGTATGTACCCAATGTCCTGCAGCGCAACTTTTTCGCGAAGGTCCCCAACCCAAAATGGGTGACCGATGAACTGTGTTCAACGTAAACGGACAGAAGCTCTATCTATCAGCCTGCATGGATTTTTACAACGGCGAAAGCATCGCGCCCTCTCAGAGGGCGCCAGCGAATTGACACTTCATTCAGCCCCTGGCTGGCAGTACAAGATGCAACCTATCGGGCGATGCTGGTGCGTTGCGCAGCTACGCAGAGCATGAGTTGCAAGGGCAACTGTTTTGACAACGCGGTGATCGGGAGCTTCTTCGGCAGCCTCAAGGCCAAGTATTTCCATCTTGCAACGCCTGATGGCCTTGACGCTCTAGAAGCGGGTCTGGATGAGTTGAAGCTGAAGATGGTTATGACTTACCCAAGATAGTTGTGTCCGAATCCACCCCAAGTAGAAGGGATCTATCGTTATGAGTGAAGCTTCGGATCGACCAGAGAACAATACACAGTTTGAGCCCGGTGACCTCTCGGACCCGCAAACTGGGAAACGGTCAAAAGGTTTGCGGTCTCAATCGGCAATGCCGGTGTTCAACGACTTGCCCGCAATGCGTGCCATGAAGGATCTTATCGATCCGCCGACGATACGTGCCATGAAGGATCTTATCGATCCGCCGGCGATACGTGCCATGAAGGATCTTATCGATCCGCCGGCGATACGTGCCATGAAGGATCTTATCGATCCGCCGACGATATGTGCCATGAAGGATCTTATCGATCCGCCGGCGATACGTGCCATGAAGAATCTTATCGACCCGCCGGCGATACGTGCCATGAAGGATCTTATCGATCCGCCGACGATACGTGCCATGAAGGATCTTATCGATCCGCCGGCGATACGTGCCATGAAGAATCTTATCGACCCGCCGGCGATGCACGCGATGCAAGCACTTATCGACTCGCCAGCACTACGGGCAATGCGAAGCTTTATTGATTCGCCAGCGATGCGATCAGTACGGGCACTTCGCAACGTACCATCGATGGAGGTCACAGCGGCATTCGCTGATGTAGTCAGGACAGGTGACAATGAACATCTCGGTATGCGCTCGCTCGTCAGCGGGTCTTTGGAGAGGTTAATCGGCCACTCCCTAGGCAAATCGATGCTCCTTCAGTCGATTGCAAGCATCGAGCCAAGCCGGATGCAAATGATTGCCCGACTGGCCGCACAACAGAATTCTTCGGATATGAGCGTTGAGTCACTGCTCCGCGAGAGACAGAATGATTTTCACGCGCAACCGACTCCTGCAACAATTAAGGCAGAAATCGAGCAGGCGTTAACTGGCGATGCTCCCATAATGCCGCTTTCGAGGGATGCTTTCGTCGTTCTTCGCTGGATAGTCACGGTTCTTCTCATGTTGTATAACGCAATTGCCGCTTGGCCTGATTTTCAGACAGGACTCTGCGATTTACAAACCCGACTGATATCCGCGAACTCTCTTGCAGGAATTCGGCATTTGGTACAACAGAATGTATGTGAGATACCGCACCGGACCTTGAGAAATCTTCGTTATACCAGCGACGAGGGCATCCGTCTTTATGAACGCCCGGCGATTCAGTCGACAATGCTTGAGACCTTGCCTCGTGGAGTCGTTCTTGTTGTATTGAACTCTAGTAATCGAGACTGGCTGTTCGTGCATGTAACCTATGACGATATCGAGCGAGAGGGATGGATATCGCGCAAATTCACAAGACGGTTCGTGCAATGACGGTTGCCCTCTCTTGGGATGTCTGGTTGAGGGCCACACGAATGACCGAATAAATCGATGCCAGGTTACGCTAGCAAACCCCTGACCATCCTCTACACGCCATGTCCTCGCTTACTCCCCCATCTTTGATTCCTGGCGCTTCCTCTTCCACTTTCGAATTCACCTGGCGCTGGAGCGCGTTTGCCGAACTCACGGCGACTGAAATTTACGATGTGCTGGCAGCGCGTAGTGCGGTTTTTGTCGTGGAGCAAAACTGTGTCTACGGCGATATCGACGGCCAGGACAAGCACGCCTGGCATTTGCGTGCCTATGCGGGCGCGCCTGGGCAGCCCAGTCTTGCGGGCTATTTGCGCGTGCTGCTTCCCGATCCTGACGACGCCGATGTCCGGATTGGCCGGGTGCTGACCTGTCCGGGTTTTCGCGGCTTGGGGCTGGGCCGCCTGCTAATGGAACAGGCACTCGCGCATATCGATGCTCAATGGCCAGCAATAGCCATTCGTTTGCATGCCCAGGCGCATTTGCAGTCTTTTTACGGCGCGTTTGGTTTTGATCCGGTTTCCGCGATTCACGATGAAGATGGCATTGCACATGTCTGGATGCGTTCTTCACGCAGCCGGGCGCGAGCCGATAGCCGCATCCAGTGACGTAACGCCAGGACTGCGCCAATCACACTCATCATCGAGCCGGGAATCCAGAGCAGCAGGCCACCAATTTGCTGGTCACGCATGGGGCTAAGCCAGGTGAAGGCGCGTCCGCAGATCGAATAGATGGGATACAGCTCGCGCGGCGAAAAAAAGATGAATGCACCCAGCAGGATCTGCGGGGGAATCGCGGCGATCACCATCAACACGCGCCCCCCCGGCGCGAGCCGGGCGGGCGGCGCGGGACGCGTATCCAGTACCAGCCACCAGAACATCAGGCCGTCGAGCACCATGCTCCAGTTCATCAGCCGATACAGCCGCCAGTCGAGCATCGCTATAAAGTGAATCGGTGAGAGCAGCCAGAAATAAATCAGTCCAACGAATAACCCGACCGCGACCACCGGGTGCAAAAGCACATCGAGTACGGCTCGCACGGGACGTGTCTGCAGCACGGGCCGAATGAAACGTTGCCGCCACGCAAAGGGAATGCCGGCGCGTAATGCCGTGCCGGGATACGCCAGCGCAATGAAGAACGGCCCCAGGTGATGCAGTACCAGATGCTGCGCCCGATGCATGAAAAATTCGTGTTCGAAGAAGTAGTCGAGGCGCGTGTGCAGCGCGACATACAGTGCGCCCAAGCCGAACCAGAAGGAAATCTGCCGTGCCACGGAGAGTTTTGCCCGGCGTACGCCGCGCACAAACAGGATGGCGGTGACAAGCATGACGATGACGACAGTGGGTGACGGCTCCCACGGTTCGAGCCAGTAGAGCAGGTTCATCAGAGGTATAGGTTCTTTGGCAAAAAATAAGGAAAAAAGACGCGGGCGCTGAACGCCGGAACGCGGCTCAGGCGGGGTGCTGGATCAGCCGCTGCAAATCGTGAGCGATAACCTCGGCCGAATCCTGATCGGTTGCGAGTAGTCGTGCATGGCCTTGCGCATCGAAGATATAAACCGCCGAGCTATGAGTGACTTCGTAGTCTCCGTTGGGATCGCGCTGTTCCATCTGATAGGCAACGCGGTAGCGTTTTGCCAGCCCTTCGATTTGCCGTTCGCTGCCGCTCAGGCCGAACATGTGTTGCGTATCGAAGGCGCGGACGTAGGCGTGCAGCGCCTGGGGCGTGTCGCGCGCGGGATCGACCGTGACGAACACAATGCGCACCTGCTGGGCTGCATCGCCGAGCAAGGTCATGACCTGCATCAGGCGCGCCATGGTTTCAGGGCAGACGTCCGGGCAATGGGTATAGCCGAAATACACCAGCGTCGTATGGCCTTTGAAGGTGTCGCCTGTCGCGGGCCGACCATCGTCGCCGGTGAGCGAGAACTCGAGATCCGGCAGATGCCCGGATACATGGGTCAATTGCCACGGCGTGGCATCGCGCGAGCAGCCTGCCAGCGAGCCGAGCATAAGCATGATGCAAAAGAAGGCGGCACGGGCCATGGGCTGAAGACACGAAGGTTTGAGGTGCCGGAGCGTGAAGCGGCCGGATGCGGAGATTGAGGAGCGCACGGACAGAATCCAGAACAGGGAAAAGAACGAGAGTGGACGAGGGCGCTCCAGCATGCGGGAGCGCCAGGCGGCCAACGGAGCGTGAAGTGATCGGCTGATAGCAGGATGGCTGACGGCCTGGGTCTTCATGCCGCCTGATGGCCGGGTGTCGGGTGTCGCAGTGGCTGCGACTTTAGCGCAAATGCAGGTGTGCTGTCGCGTCTCGTGGAGCGCAAATGATGGGCGAGGCAATTTGCCGCATCTGTCTGAAAGCCTGACGAAGCCTGATTGTGCGGCTTTTGCAGGGTATCGGGCCGGAGCGCCGGTGAAATCAGGGCGCATGCCGCGTGAGGGCTCCTGCTTTTGCGGCAATGTCTGGAAGGCGGGGTAAGATGCGGGCTCTTTGCCTTCAGCGTAGTGGCAACACAAAACGAGCCGATGCAAGCGGTGCAAACAATACAAACGATGCAAACACTTCCGGTAGGGCTGTCTCTGAGGGAGACAGCATTTTTTCTTGATTTCGATGGCACGCTGGTTGAACTGGCTTCGACGCCGGAGGGTGTGCAAGTTCAGCCCGAGGTTGTGCCACTGTTGCAGACGTTGCAGCGTGTCACGCAAGGCGCCGTGGCGATTGTGACGGGCCGGGGCATCGCCAGTATCGATGCTTTTCTGGGGCTGCCGGATTTGCCGGTCGCGGGGTTGCACGGCGCTGAGCGGCGCGATGCTAATGGCGATACGCACCGCACCGGTTTCAACGATGAGCGGCTGCTGACGATGGAGCAGGTGCTGGCCGAGGCGGTGAAGGCGCATCCAGGCATGTTGCTCGAAATCAAGGGCGCGGCTCTCGCGCTGCATTACCGCAATGCACCGGCATGCGAGCCGCTAGCGCGCACGCTGACACAGCGGCTGGTCGCGGATTACCCGCAGGCTTACGGGGTCCAGCCAGGCAAGATGGTCTATGAAATCAAACCTAAAAACGTGGACAAGGGCCGGGCGCTGCGAGCTTTTCTCAATGAGTTGCCTTTTGCCGGGCGCACGCCGGTGTTCGCGGGCGACGATCTGACCGACGAAAAAGGATTTGCCGTGGTCAATGCCTGCGGTGGCTGGTCGATCAAGGTCGGTGCGGGCGAGACCTGCGCGCGCGCCCGTGTGGCGTCGGTCGCGGCTTTGCTGGCGTGGCTGGCGCAGCTTGCCGCCGCCAACTAGCGTTGATTGGCTACGCGGCGCTGCCTGAGCGTGCTTTCGCCTCTGCTTCCCCCTTTTTGTTCCTGTCTTTGACTTTGATTCCTCTTCGCTTCGCATACGGAAATATCGCACTATGAGCCGACTCATCATCGTATCGAACCGGGTCGCCCCGATTTCCGAAGGTGGCCCTGCGGCGGGCGGGCTCGCTGTCGGCGTCTACGATGCACTCAAGGAAACCGGTGGCATGTGGTTTGGCTGGAGTGGCGAGGTGCAGTCGTCGGGGCAACTGCAAATCAGGCTCGAAGAGCGCGGCGCGGTGACCTTCGCCACAGTCGGATTGTCGCGGCGCGATTACGATCAGTATTACCGCGGTTTTTCGAATGCGACGCTCTGGCCCGCGTTCCACTACCGGGCGGATTTGCTGCAATACGACCGCCACGATTTTGCCGGCTATCGCCGCGTCAATACCTGGCTGGCGCAACAGCTTGTCCCGCTGTTGCAGGACGATGACGTGATCTGGGTTCATGACTATCACCTGATTCCGTTCGCCCAGGCGTTGCGTGCCGCGGGCCTCACCAACCGCATCGGCTTTTTCCTGCATATTCCGTTTCCTGCGTCCCAGGTGCTGCTGGCCGTGCCGCCGCACCGGGAACTGGTGGAGGCGATGTGTTCGTTTGATTTGCTGGGTTTTCAGACCGAGCCCGATGTTCAGGCCTTCTGCGATTACATCGTGTATGAGGCGAATGGCAGCGTCGAGCGTCCACCGCAGGGCCCGCGCCGTATCGAGGCGTTTGGCCGCAGGTTGCAGGTGGCGGCTTATCCGATTGGCGTGTATCCCGACGAAATCGCCGAACTGGCGAAAGCGGGTGAGCGTGGCCGCCCCGTGCGCATGATGAAAGCCACGTTGCACGCGCGCAAGCTGGTGATGAGCGTGGACCGCCTCGATTATTCGAAAGGGCTGGTCGAGCGTTTCCGGGCGTTCGAGCGTCTGCTCGAACATGCGCCTTGGCAACGCAATCACGTGTCGTTTCTGCAGATCGCGCCGCCGACGCGGGCTGACATGCATGCTTACCAGGACATCCGCTTGCAGCTGGAAGGCGAGTCGGGCCGGATCAATGGCCGCTTTGCCGAGCTCGACTGGACGCCGATTCGCTATATTCACCGCCAGTACGATCGCGCGGTGCTAGCGGCGTTGTTTCGCACTGCGCATGTTGGCTACGTGACGCCATTGCGCGACGGCATGAACCTGGTCGCCAAGGAATACGTCGCAGCCCAGGATCCGGCGGACCCTGGCGTGCTGGTGCTCTCACGTTTTGCTGGCGCGGCGCAGGAACTGAATGGCGCGCTGATTGTGAATCCGGTGGATATCGACGGCATGGCCGAGGCACTGGCCCGCGCGCTGGCGATGCCGCTGGCGGAGCGTCAGACGCGCTATGAGGAGATGATGACGCAACTGCGCGAGAACAATGTGTCGGTCTGGCGCGATAACTTCATCCGCGATCTTCAGGCTGCGCGGTAGCGGTTCAGGCCGGCTGCTGCTCGTCGACTTTCTTGCCACCGAGATGCAGCGTGGCTTTGCCGTGCTGCTTCGACAGGAGCTCGTTATAAAGCCCTGGGCGGTTGCGCAGGATTTCCGGGCTGCCATCGTCGATCACCTTGCCGTTGCTCATGACAATGATGCGGTCGAAGTGATGCAGCGTCGACAGCCGGTGTGCAATCGCAATCACGGTGCGGCCGGTCATCAGGCGATCGAGCGCGTGCTGGATGGCTTCTTCAGAGGCGCTGTCGAGTGCCGAGGTCGCTTCGTCCAGCAGCAGGATGGGTGCGTTCTTCAAAATGGCGCGGGCGATGGCGATACGCTGCCGCTGGCCACCCGAGAGCTTGACGCCGCGGTCGCCCACGATGGTGTCATAGCCATCCGGCATGGCTTCGATGAAATCGGCGCAACGCGCTTCACGCGCGGCTGCGAACACGTCTTCGCGGCTCGCGTCTGGCCGCCCGTAGGCGATGTTTTCATACACTGAACGGTGGAGCAGCGAGATGTCTTGCGGCACCAGCGCAATTGCGTGGCGCAGGCTTTCTTGCGTGGTGCTGGCGATATCCTGGCCATCAATCCTGATCTGGCCGCCCTGGGTTTCATAAAAGCGCTGCAGCAACGCCAGTACTGTCGATTTGCCCGCGCCGGATTTGCCGATGAGCCCGACGCGCTGGCCTGCAGCGATATGCAGGTCAAAGTGATCGAGGATTGGCCTGCGGCGCGGATAGGCAAACGTGACGTTTTCGAAATCGACCTGACCGCCTTGCGGGATGAGTTCGGTCGCGTTTGGCCGGTCTGGCATGCCATGCGGCTCCAGCAGGGTTTTGACCGCTTCGGCGAGCCGTGCAACGTGTTGCGTCACATCCACCAGGGCCACGGCCAAGTCGCGTGTGCCATGCAGGATGGTGAACCCGAGCGAGCTGACCAGCACGATATCGCCTGAGGTCGCCCGGCCCTGATCCCAGAGCCATAAGGCCCAGCCGAGAAGCCCGGCCGATAGCAGCGCGGTGATCACCGCATGCAGCAGGCGCAGCTTCTCGAGATAGAGCAGGCTTTGCTGGCGCGCCTCCATTTCGGCTTTCACGGTGGTGCCAAAACGGGCCTGTTCCCGCAGCGTCATGCCAAACGCACGGACCAGCCCCATGTTGCTGATGACATCGACCAGTTCGCCATCGACCGAGGCGGCTCGCGTTGCAAACTGGTGGTGCCGCGCAGAGCCCCGTCCGGCGAGCCTGAAGAGCACCACGGCGAGAATGGCTGAGCAACTGAGCAAGCCCGCCGCCATCAGCGGATTGACCGTGACGATCATCACGATCGCCCCGAGTACCGCGATGCATGGCGGCAGCACGTTCCACGCCATGGTGTTTTCAGCGGTGTAAATCGCATTCGAGGTGGCCGTGATACGGCTGGCCAGCATGCCAGGCTGCCGCTCGGCGTAATAGGTGGGGGAGTGGCCGCTCAGATACTGGAACAGGTCGCGCCGCAAATCTCCGGTGACCGTGACGAAGGTGTGGGCGGCCACCCAGCCGCCCACACGCCATAGCAGGTTATCGGCGGCGATCAGGCCAACGAGGATGGCAAACGCGCCCCAGAGCGGGCCGGGATGGTGCCGGCCCGCACCGAGCACGTCGATCAGATGTTTGATCGCGTATTGGGATGCGAGCGCGCAGCCGACTGCCGCCAGCACGCTGCACAGGATGACCCCGTGTGCGAGCGGATGGCGGCGGATATAGAGCAGGAGAAACGCCAGCGGCCGGTGAGCGTAGCGGGCCAACCGGGCGTTCTGGGCATTTCGCTGGACGAGGGTAAGAGGTTCCAATTGCGCGTGAGGATTGAAGGAATCGGTTTGCTGTCATCGGCCGTTCTGGCGATGGGGGCGGGTGCCGCAAGGGCGAATGCCTCGCATTGTAAACATGCTGAAGCCAATATCTAGCGCTGTGGCACAGAGTTTGATGCAGCTTTGCAGGCCTCCAGGTATGTCGTCTGGCTGCCGCAGTTTGCCATGTTGTACGGCTTATATCCTAAAAATAGGATGGGGCAACGGGCCGTGCGTTGTGTATCAGGAAGCCCAGGGTGTTTTCAAGATATAATTACAAATTGCATTCAATGACGGGCGTATGGCACGGCTAGTGTTGTCAGACGGTATAACCCTGAGATAAAACAAGGGTTTGCAAAATGTGTCCGTTTTGTAACAGGGTAAAGACTTTGAAATAGTGCTGTCGCCAGTGGGGTCCGGTCCAGATAATCGCCAGGCGTTGACGCTATGAAAAGACCGTTGAACGTGTCAACGGAAGGTCCATCCGTGCGTTAATCCCGTGCCTTTACCTGCTTTTTGCCTGATATTTTTCGAGGAGTTACCCCTATGCGAATCGCTCAAATCGCTCCGTTACACGAAGCGGTTCCTCCCAAGCTGTACGGCGGCACAGAACGGGTGGTGTCTTACCTGACCGAAGCGCTGGTCGAACAAGGGCATGACGTGACGCTTTTTGCCAGCGGGGATTCCCAAACCTCGGCAAAACTCGAAGCGTTCTGGCCGCAGGCCTTGCGTCTCGATCCGACGATTCGTGACACGATGGCGCCGCATATGTTGTTGCTGGAAGAAGTCCGTCGTCGCGCTGACGAATTCGATGTGCTGCATTTCCATATCGACTATTACCCTTTCTCGCTGTTCTCGCGCCAGTCGGTGCCTTTCCTGACGACGCTGCATGGCCGGCTCGACCTGCCTGAACTACAACCTGTTTTCAATACCTTTAGTGATGTGCCGGTGGTGTCGATTTCGGACAACCAGCGCAGCCCGCTACCGCAAGCCAACTGGCTCTCCACCGTTTATCACGGCTTGCCGGAAAACCTGCTGACCCCACAAGATGTCAAGCCAAGTTATCTCGCGTTTCTCGGCCGTATTTCGCCGGAAAAACGGCTGGATACCGCCATTCGCATCGCAGGCCAGGCGGGCATGCCAATCAAGATCGCCGCGAAGCTTGACCGTGCTGATCGCGCTTATTACGACGAAGTCATCAAGCCGCTCATGTCGTTGCCACACGTTGAATACATCGGCGAAATCGGCGAAGCCGAAAAAGCCGAATTCCTCGGTAACGCGCACGCTTTGCTGTTTCCGATCGACTGGCCGGAGCCGTTTGGTCTGGTGATGATCGAAGCCATGGCGTGTGGCACGCCGGTGATCGCCTTCAAGCGCGGCTCGGTGCCGGAAGTGATCGAAAACGGTGTGTCGGGTTTTGTCGTCGAAGACGAAATCAGCGCGGTGGCCGCCGTCAAGCGTTTGTCGTCGCTGCCGCGCAGCCGGGTGCGCGAGGCTTTTGAAGCCCGTTTTTCATCGAAAGTGATGGCGCAAAACTACGTGGCTTCCTACGAAGCGCTGTTGCGGCAACAACGCCGTACCGTGTTGCGCGAAGTGAACGCCATCTGAGCGCAAACCGGGCTGTTAGATCAGGCAGCCATTTGCCTTGTCGCTAGTCTGGGCTCAATGATGACAACGCCTCAGGGGCTTGTGCCCTTGGGGCGTTGTGCTGTGTGCGGCGTACTCCCAGCCGACGTTTTTCGGTTACAGGTAAAAAGGTTTTCACCCTCTGACTAGTCAGGGCCTCCGGCATTGTCCCTATAATGGCCGGGCCGTGAACCGGGAGTCGGTCAATCTGGACTCTGGAATCGGGCCAACCCATGACGGATGACAGGAGGATGCCTTGGCGAGCACGCAAGAAACGCAAGCGAATACGATACCCGGTGCCGGGACGGTTTTCGCGTTGCGCGCCATCGGGCTCGTGATTCTGGTGCGCTGGCTGTATTCGCTGTCGCACATGAGTCTGGCGGACGCGCTGTCCATCATGCAGTCGTCGCCATGGGCCTATGTCAATCTGGTGTTTGTATTTTTGCTGGTTTTTCAGCCGGGTGCGCGTCCTCGCGCTGAGCGCCCCTTTCATCCGTTACCGCAATGGTTGCGGCAGGCGCTACGGCTTTTTGCTTTCTTTGGGTTTCTGTTTGCGGCATGGTCGGTCGGCGCTTTTGTCTGGACCGCTGGCTTGCGCCGTGCGTTAGCGGCTGTCGCCGAGACCAACGGCTGGCTTGTGGCGGCGCCCACGCTATATGCGGTGGTTATCTGGATTTGTCGTCCGCGGCCGTTATGGCGTAGCAATTTCGCCGCACGGCGTTTTGCGCTTGGGCGGTACGCCGTCGCACTGGACGCCGCGACGCGCACCGTGAGTGTATGGGCAGAGAGCCGCAAACTGGGCCAGTACGATGCACGTGAGCTTTGGCTGCGCTGGCCTGGCAAGCCGGTGGTGCCGCGCACGGTGCCGTTACTGATGCCGCCAGCGGGAGCCCATGAGGAGGGAGGCGAACCTCAGCGCTCCACGTTCGAACCTCGCGTTTCAGTTGCAGCCCGGTCAGTGCCCGCAAAGAGCGGGCGTGGGCCGCGCTGGGCGAAAGTCGAGCTGTTGTGGGATTCGCCCGCGACGGCGGGACATAACCGTCAGCGGGTGTTTCAGACAGCGCTTGCTAGCGCACGTGACCGGGCTGCGGTTGTGGCGCTCGACCGGGCATTGCGGGAAAGCTGAACAGACTGGCGCGCCAGCCGTGTGCTTGATTCAGCCGCATTGATCTGCGCAGCTGCGGCTGGTTTCCTGCGGCAGCATATGCAAGACGTACCCGACCGCTTCTTCAAGACTGCTCGCCGTGGTGTCGATGAGCCAGTCAGGGGTGAGCGGCGCATCGTAGTTCGCGGAGACCCCAGTGAACTGCTGCATTTCACCACGTTGCGCCTTGGCGTACATGCCTTTGGGATCGCGTTTCATGCACAAGGCGAGTGGCGCGCGAATATAGGTTTCGATAAACCCATGGCCCACAATCGAGCGTGCGAGCGTGCGGTGCGCGCTGGAGGGCGAAATCGTGGCGACCAGCACGATAAAACCTTGCTGCTGAAACAGCTTGGCGACGTGAGCCGTGCGCCGGATATTTTCGATCCGGCTCGTTTCCGAATAGTCGAGATCGGAGCACAGGCTTTTGCGCAGCACGTCCCCGTCAAGCACGATTGACCGGCTGCCGAGCGCCGTGAAGGCCTGGTGCAGGGCGTTGGCAAGTGTCGATTTACCGGCGCCAGGCAAGCCTGTCATCCAGATCACAGGAGTGGGGGGCGTAATTTGAAGGGCAGAAGACATAGTTTTTCTCAAAAAGCACCGAAGGTTCGTTCGGGCGTTTTGTTCCGATGCTTAAACTGGGCTTTTGCAAGACAGCTAAATTAATGAGTCTGAGTGGCGACCAGTATGAATTCGCATCGGGATAATCTTAAAAAAAGAATGGTGTCAGCCTGGGTCTGCTACAGGCGATACCTAGCTCTATAGGTAACATTTCAGAAAAATTGGTTCGCATTTTAGACGATTTTTTTGAGATCATCCTTGGGCATCACAGAGCGCATGGCTCACGGCCTGAATGCTCTGGAGCGTATGAGGGGCGCCGTGTAAAATTCTCGCCTGGCTGGGAAGTTCACGGCAAGCCGCTAGCGTTATTGGGGCCACACCTCAGGGCCATAGCGCAGGATGGGGGCGATCCCGTTTCGTTTTCTTTCGTTTTCGTTTCATTCCGTTTCTGAAAAAGTACGACAAACGGGCTTGCCCGGCCGGTTATCTGCCGGATTGAGTCAGCCGCACGTTACTATTTGTCGACATTTTTGCTCTCTGGGCCTGGAGGCGCGTTTTGCCTTCAGGCCTCCTTCATTCCGTTCTCTTAAGACAAACGTTTATGAGCAGATCCAAGTCATCCTGGCTATCGCTGGCAGCGTTCGGATTCGATCTGGGCGTGGTGGTGGCAACCTGGCTGGCCGCCTATGTCATCCGTTTTAACGGCCCGGTGCCACAGGATTTCTGGCTCGGCGGCATGCGGGCGCTGGTGGGCGTGGTGCTTGTTTATGCGGCGATGTTCCGGATTTTCGGTCTGTATCGCGGTATGTGGGTGTTTGCCAGCCTGCCGGATCTCTTGCGTATTTCCAAAGCAGTGGCCGCCGGCGCGCTGATTGTGATGACGGGGGCCGTGATGTTGCAGCCCTCGCCGATCATTCCGCGTTCAGTGCTGGTGGTATCTCCTTTGCTGTTATTTCTGGTGATGGGCGGCTCCCGTGCGTTGTACCGTGCCGCCAAAGAGTTCCATCTGTATGGCGGCCTGATTGCACAAGGCAAGCCCGTGATTGTGATTGGGGCAGGCTCGGCGGGTGCGAGCCTTGCGCGCGAACTGTCGCGCTCGGGAGAATGGCGGCTCGTGGGTTTGCTTGACGACGATCCAGCCAAGCAGCGGCGCGAAATTTATGGTCACAGGGTGCTGGGTCCGATCGAGCAGCTTCAGGATTGGGCCACGCAGTTGAAGGTCGAAGACGCGATCATTGCGATTCCTTCGGCTTCGGTGGATGCGCAGCGCCGCGCGGCCACGGTGTGCGTGCGCGCGGGAGTGCGGGCGATGGTTTTGCCCGCGTTGACCGCGCTCACGCAGGGTCAGGCATTTTTGTCGCAGGTGCGGCACATCGATCTGGAAGATTTGCTGGGCCGCGAGGCGGTCAAGATCGACATGCCGCATGTCGAAGCGATGCTGCAAGGCCGGGTGGCGATGGTGACCGGCGCGGGCGGCTCGATCGGTTCTGAACTATGCCGCCAGATTCTGCGCTTCGCGCCTGCGCAACTGATTGCGCTCGATCTGTCCGAATACGCGATGTATCGCCTTGTCGAGGAGCTGCATGAGCGTTTTCCGGATTTACCCGTGGTCCCGGTGGTCGGTGACGCGAAAGATTCACTGCTGCTCGACCAGGTGCTGGCGCGCTATACGCCGCACATTGTGTTTCATGCCGCGGCTTACAAGCATGTGCCGTTAATGGAAGAGCTGAATGCCTGGCAGGCGGTGCGCAATAACGTGCTGGGCACGTATCGCGTGGCGCGGGCGGCGATTCGTCATGATGTGCGGCGTTTTGTCCTGATCTCGACGGACAAGGCGGTCAATCCGACTAACGTGATGGGCGCCAGCAAACGTCTGGCTGAAATGGTGTGCCAGGCGTTGCAGCAAACCAGTCCGCGCACGCAGTTTGAAACCGTTCGTTTTGGCAATGTGCTGGGTAGTGCGGGCAGTGTGATTCCGAAGTTCCAGCAGCAAATTGCCAAAGGCGGGCCCGTTACCGTTACCCATCCAGAAATCACCCGTTTTTTCATGACGATTCCCGAAGCCTCGCAACTGGTGTTGCAGGCCTCAAGCATGGGCCGGGGCGGTGAGATCTTTATTCTGGACATGGGCTCGCCGGTCAAGATCGTCGATCTGGCGCGCGACCTGATCCGGCTGTATGGCTTTGGCGAAGGACAAATCCGGATTGTTTTCACCGGGCTGCGGCCGGGTGAGAAACTCTACGAAGAACTGCTGGCCGATGACGAGGCCACCACGCGCACGCCGCATCCCAAACTGCGCATTGCCCAGGCGCGTGAAGTGGACGGCGATTTCCTCGATGAATTGCTGCCGTGGCTGTTGCAGCAGCGTATTCCTGGCGATGACGAGGTTCGGCGTGACCTGCGGCGCTGGGTACGGGAGTATCAGCCGATGTCGGTGCCGGTGTTGCAAAGCGTCAGCACACGGGGGTTGTCGGGCTGAAGTGCGGGTGGGGCTTCATGATTGCCCGATGGGCGGGTTGGATGGCAGCTAAGGATGGTAGCTAAGGATGGCAGCCAAGGTGGGTTCATACCATCTCGGCTGCCATCATTTTTTGTGCCCGGCAGGGGCCGGATTCTGCGCGGCTTCGGCGGATGTCTGGGGGAGAAACGGAAGATGCGGATTGCTGTAACAGGGGCTAATGGGTTTATCGGCCGTGCTCTTGGTCAGGTGTTGTGCGAGGCCGGCCATGAGGTGACCGGGCTGGTGCGGCGCCAGGGCGGGTGCGCCGGGCCGGTGCGCGAATGCCTGATTGCCGACGATGATTTTGTGAGCCTGGCCGAGGGCATGCCGTTCTTCGGGCCGTGTGAGGTGGTCGTTCATCTGGCGGCGCGGGTTCATGTGATGCGCGATGCCGCGCTTGATCCACTCGCGGCCTACCGGGCAGCCAATGTTGCTGGCGCGCTCAATGTTGCCCGGGCTGCGCGCCGCTCGGGCGCGCAGCGCCTGATCTTCGTCAGCAGTGTCAAGGCGCTGGGCGATGTCGAGCCCGGCCATCCGTGGCGCGAAGACGATCGTCCGGCTCCTGCCGATCCTTATGGCATTTCGAAACATGAGGCGGAGCAGGCTTTGCTGGCGTTTGGCGAGGCGCAGGGTCTGGAGGTGGTGATCGTGCGTCCGCCACTGGTCTATGGGCCGGGGGTGCGCGCCAATTTTCGCGGGTTAATGGCAGCGGTGGCGCACGGTATTCCGTTGCCGCTGGGCGCGGTGAGCGCGCAACGCAGCATGGTCTACGCGGGCAATCTGGCCGATGCGATGGGTTTTTTGGCGCAACGTTCCACTTCCGTGGCAGGCATCTGGCATGTCAGCGATGGCGACGATCTGACGGTGACCGAACTGGTGCGCGCGTTGGGTGTCGCGCTGGGGCGTCCCGCGCGTCTGCTGCCCGTGCCCCCTGGATGGCTGCGTGGCATTGGGCGGCTAAGCGGCAAAACGGCGCAAATCGAGCGCCTCACAAACGCGCTGCGCATTGATAGCAGCCGCTTGCGCGAGACCTTGGGCTGGACCCCGCCGTGGTCGGTGACACAAGGCCTGGCTGCGACCGCGCGTGATTTCAGGGAGGCGCGTTGAGATGCTCTCGTCCAGTCTGATTCCCTTGTTTGGGACAGCGCTGTTGGCCGCGGCGCTGAGTTTTCTCCTCTTGCTGACCTTGCTGCGCACGGGCTGGGCCTGGGCGCTGGCGGTGGATATGCCGAATCACCGTTCGCTGCATGTGCGGCCTGTGCCGCGGGTCGGCGGTTGGGGCGTGCTGCCTGTCACGCTGTTGTTCATCGCGCTGGATGCGCCCGCCTTGTACGGGATCGGGCTCGCGGCGTTGCTGCTGGGCGCGGTCTCGCAGATCGACGATCGGCGCGGCCTGTCGGCGCGCGTGCGTTTTGCGGCGCATGTGGTGGCTGTGGCTATCGCCATCGTGACGGGCTCGGTGGATCTCGCCTGGTGGTGGGCGCTGGTGCTGGGTGTGGCGCTGGTCTGGCTGGTGAACCTGTACAACTTCATGGACGGGGTGAATGGCCTCGCCGGGGGATGACGGTCATCGGCTTTGCCACGTATGCGCTGGCGGCCGGGCCCGCGCAACCACAACTGATGCTGGTCTGTGCTGCCGTGGCGGGGGCCGGGTTGGGTTTTCTCGTGCTGAATTTTTCGCCTGCGCGTATTTTTTTAGGCGATGCGGGGTCGATTCCGCTGGGCTTTCTTGCGGGCGCGCTGGGGTTTTGGGGCTGGCAGCATGGCGCGTGGCCGCTGTGGTTTCCTGCGCTGGTGTTTGCGCCGTTTATCGCCGACGCCAGCGTGACACTGTTGCGCCGCCTCGCGCGCGGCGAGCGCTTTTGGCAGGCGCACCGCGAACATTACTACCAGCGTCTGGTGCAAATGGGCCATACGCATGGGCAGGTGGCATTGCGGTACTACGTGCTGATGCTGGGCGGCGCGGGGGTGGCATGGCTGGCGTGGTCAGCGCCTGCTGCGTTGCAGTGGGTCTTGCTGGCGCTGTGGTACGGCGTGCTGGCGCTAGCCGGCTGGCGCGTGGATGGCCGCTGGCGGCGGGTGGTTGAACCAACGGAAAAGGAATAAATGTTTGAACGGGCCTCGTGGAGTTGGGCCGCTAAAGATCAGGTCGCTACAGGTTTGACATATGCCAACCTATGTTTAGAATGACGCATAAGAACGTTGACTATTCAGGAGAATGTCATGCGCACTGTATCTATTTTCAAAAATGCAAAAAACCAGGCGATACGCATCCCAAAGGATATGGAGTTTGAAGGTGTTGCCGAGCTTGAAATCAGTCGGGATGGGGATACGTTGATCCTGCGTCCAGTTCGTCCCACATGGACATCGTTTTCCAATGAGCCTGTGGCCGATCCCGATTTCCTCAGAGAGCGGCCGGATGTTCTCGACGCAGGGCGCTTTAATCTGCCCAGCGTTGACGATGTTGAAGTCGAGCCTGGCCGATGAGCAAGCAGCTTTACATGCTGGACACCAACATTTGTTCATTCATCATGCGTGAGCGCTCGTCTGCTGTCCTGGCTCGCTTGCAGGCGGCTGTAGACGGGCAATCCCGGGTTGTTGTCTCGGCCATTACCTACGCCGAAATGCGTTTTGGTTCGGTTGGGAAAAAAGCTTCGCCGAAGCATTCGATTCTAGTGACGGCATTTGTGATGCGACTGGATGGCATCTTGCCGTGGGATGCCAGGGCGGTCGATGCCACCACCGCGATTCGTTGTGACCTTTCCGCACGCGGGACGCCTATTGGTGGAAATGATTCGGCAATTGCGGGCCATGCGATGGCTGCAGGAGCCGTGCTTGTGACGAATAACACTCGGGAATTTGCGCGTGTGACCGGTTTGCGGTTTGAGGATTGGGCCGCATCGGATTGAGTGTTTGTTGGCCTGATTTTGGGGTCATCGCTAGCTACTTGTATTTTGCGGTTTGCCCTCGCATACTAGCTAACTTGGATTAGCTAATATGGAGAAGCAGCATGCTCACAGTCAACATGCACGATGCGAAGTCAAAACTATCGAGCCTGGTCGAGCGGCTCGAGGTTGGTCAGGAAACGGAGGTTATCATCGCCCGCAACGGTACGCCGGTCGCCCGGCTAGTGCCGTTTTCGGCGCCTCGCCGCATCGGTGCCGCGCGGCATCTGCTCGCTGGCCTTGCGGTGCCGGATAGCGTCGAGGCGTTCAATACCGGTGACGACTCGATTGCCGCCGATTTCGACGTAAGCGCACAGCAGGGGCTAACGCCGTGAGAGTGCTGCTCGACACGCATATCGCATTGTGGGCCGCCGAAGGCGCGCCGCAACTATCACCCCAAGCTACCCGCTTGATCGAGGATTCAGCCAATACGTTGCTGATCAGCGTCGCAGCCATCTGGGAAATCACCATCAAGCACGCAAAAGGCAATCTGCGTGTGCATCCTCGAGATGCACGCTTGGCGTTCCGGCTGGCCGGTTTCGTCGAACTGCCGATCACCGGCGACCATACGGAGGCTGTGTCGCTGCTGCCATCCCATGTAGATCACGCTGATCCGTTCGATCGCCTGATGATTGCCCAGGCGCTGCACGAAGGGATGCCGTTGCTCAGCGCTGACCCGAAGGTATGGCGTTATCACCCGACTCTGATGTTACGGGCCTGATGGCTAGAACTCTCTCCAGCTCCGCACGAATCACGTGATAGCGCGATGACGAAGCCACCCGCGCTCCCGCAACAGCCCGGTTTCTCCTCACCCAACCTTCTTCTCAAGACCTCCCCCTCCGGCGCACGACCATCCAGCGTGGCGACCTGAAGCGCACGATGCTCAGGTAAAGCCACACATACGTCAGCGCAAACACCACGACAAAGCAGAAAAGATGCAGCGTATGGCGCCAGAAGAGTGTCGCCGGAACCACCGCGACGAGGCAGAGCAGCCATAAATACGGTGACGTGAGCGAGTTGCGCCGCGTCAGCTCACGCGCCGTGCGCGAGCCCACCACCCAGCGCATCAGCCGCTTGTAGACCAGCATATGCAGATGCACGCCATCAGGTATGCCAGGCGAGATGCCTCGCACGAACTTCTTGCGATAAATCGAAAAGCAGGTCTCGAAGATCGGATACATGAACAGCAAGACGGGATACCAGGCCGAAACTTCCGGATTGCGCATCACGAGCAGGATCGAGAGTTCGGCCAGCATGAAGCCGATAAAGTACGCCCCCCCATCGCCGAGAAAAATCAGCCCGGCCGGAAAATTCCAGATAAAAAATCCCAGCACCGCACCCATCATGATGAGCGAGGCGGACAGCACGACTGCGTCCGACACCTGAAACGCGACATAGGCCAGCGAGGCGAACATCATCAGCGCGACCATCGCGGCGAGCCCGTTAAAGCCGTCGATGATATTGACCGCATTGGCGAGCGCCGCTACCGCGAGCACGGTCACGGCGAACGCAATGACGGGGTAGGTCAGCAGGAAGTCGAGAGGCGGCACGCTGATGCGCGTGACGCTGATCTGCAGCATGAAGTAGGCGAGGGCCGCTGCCGCCATCGTGCAGAGCAGCCGCGTGAGCGGCGAGACTTTCTTGGTCAGGTCTTCGCTCAGCCCTGAGGCAAAGGCGGGCAGCCCGCAAGCGCTGAGCCCGAGAATACCGCCCGCGACCACGGGATAGGTGCCGTACAGGGAGAGCGTCGAGACGACGAGCCCGAACACGATGCCGACTCCGCCAATACGCGGCACAGGGCGCGCGTGGAATTTCTGCACCCCGGCCAGATCCGCATCGGTCGAGAATTTTTCATGCACGTGTGCGTAGCGCACGATCAGCAGCGTGATTGTCAGCGAAACGATGAAGCCAAGTGCAAAACTGAGCATGAAGATGACCGGAAAATTGACCGCGGTTTATATAAAGCCGTGTGGATTCGACGATTGCCAGCGCCAGTGGTCAGCGCACATTTGTTCGAGATCGCAGGTGGCGCGCCAGCCTAGCAGATGCCACGCGGCGCTGGGGTCGGCATAGCATGAGGCGATGTCGCCTGGCCGGCGCGCCACGATCTCGTAGGGCACCGCGCGGCCGGAGGCCTGTTCGAAGGCGCGCACCACGTCGAGCACGCTGTAGCCGCGCCCTGTTCCCAGGTTGACGACGAAGCTCGCATCGCGCTGCGTGAGCGCATCGAGCGCGATTAAATGTCCGCGCGCCAGATCGCTCACGTGAATGTAATCGCGTACACCCGTGCCATCTGGCGTGGCGTAATCGCCGCCAAAAATACGCAGCCGCTCCCGCGTGCCCAGCGCCACTTGCGCGACGTAGGGCATCAGATTGTTGGGCACGCCCGTCGGGTTCTCGCCGATCAGCCCGCTGGCGTGC
This sequence comes from Paraburkholderia hayleyella, assembly GCF_009455685.1. Taxonomy (NCBI): domain Bacteria; kingdom Pseudomonadati; phylum Pseudomonadota; class Betaproteobacteria; order Burkholderiales; family Burkholderiaceae; genus Paraburkholderia; species Paraburkholderia hayleyella. The sequence goes on from NZ_QPES01000001.1 coordinate 1,315,832, forward strand.
GCGCCGACCGGATTGAAATAACGCAGCGTGGCGATACGCCATGTCTCATCGGCGCTTTGAACGTCGCGCAGAATCTGCTCGGCCATCAGCTTGGTCTGGCCGTAAGGGTTGGTGGCGCTGAGCGGGAACGATTCATCGATCGGTGAGCGTTGCGGCACGCCATACACGGTGGCCGACGAGCTAAACACCAGATGCCGCAGCGCCTGCGAGCGCATGACGTCGAGCAGTACCAGCAGGCTATCGAGATTGTTGCGGTAATACTCGAGCGGCTGGGCGACCGAATCGCCGACCGCCTTGAGCGCCGCGAAATGGATCACCGCCGTGAGCGGATGCTGCGCGAAGATGTGCCGCAGCGCGGCTTCGTCGCGCACATCGGCGGCATAAAACGTCAGCTTTTTGCCGCTGATCTGTTCGACGCGTTTGAGTGCTTCGCGCTGGCTATTCACCAGATTGTCGATGACGACGACCTCATAGCCGCCCGCGAGCAGCTCGACACAGGTATGCGAGCCAATATAGCCCGCGCCGCCTGTCACTAACACTGTGCCCCGGTTCTTGCCTGTCATGGTCATGCTGGATTCCTGTCTCAGGGTTGGAGTGAGATGGCGCTTACGCGCTCGATCAGCGCCAGATAGCGGGCAATCACGTCGCGCTCGTCGAACTCGGCGCTGACTTTTTGCCGGCCGCGCTCGGCCATCTGCTGCCGTGCCGCGTCATCGAGTTCGAGTATGCGCGTGAGGGCCGCCGCGAGGCTATTGGCATCGCGCGCGGCGCACAGAAAGCCATTCACGCCATCCTCGACGACATCGCGGCAGCCTGGCACATCGGTAGCGACGATGGGCCGGCCTATCGCCGCGGCTTCGAGCAGCGTGCGGGGCACGCCTTCACGGTACGACGGCAGCACGACGCAACTGGCGGCGGTGATCGCGGGCCGCACATCATCGGCTTCACCGAGGTAATCGATGACGCCTTCGTGTTCCCAGGTCGCAACGTTGGCCCGGCTAATCGCGCTGGGGTTGGCGACATCCGTTGGCCCCAGCAACTGAAAGCGCGCATGCGGATAGCGCGCGCGCAACTGGCGCGCGGCAGCGACGTATTCGGCCACGCCCTTGTCCCAGAGCAAGCGCCCGATCAGCACAAAAACAAAGGGTGCAGGCGGCGCAGAGGGGGGGAGTGGGCAAAATGCGAAATGCTCGAGATCGACCCCTTCGCCATGCAGCAGTTGCGCACGCTCGGGATGCACGAGCAGTTTCTGGGCCAGAAAGGTGGCCTGATCATCCTGATTCAGAAACCAGATTTCGCGCGGAAACCGAAATGCAAAACGATAGAGCCGCCGCGCGAAGCGCGCGGTGCGCCCGGACTGGATGAATGCATAACCGAGCCCGGTCGTCACCGCGACCGATGGCACGCGTGCGAGCCAGGCAGCAATCGAGCCATAGATATTCGGCTTGATGGTGTAATGGAACACAAGCTGCGGCCGGAGCGCGCGGTAACGCCGATATAGCGCGCCCAGCGTGCGCAGGTCGGCCAGCGGATTGGTCCCTTGGGCGGCGAGCGGCAGCGCGATGCAATGGCAACCCATCGCGCGCAGCGGCTCGAACGCGCGATCGGGTGGCGCGAGCACCGTGACTTCGACGCCGCGCGCGAGCAGCGTGCGGATCAAGCCGTGGCGGTAGGTGTGAATGGCCCATGCGGTGTTGCACACGAGGCTGATGCGAAGTCTGGAAGCAGGCTTGGAAGTGGAAGTCATACGAAGCCATGAAGAAGGAGAGGGCCGAAGGCGAAAAACGCCAGGCGTCAGGTTAGCGGCGCGTGCCTCGCGCGGCGAAAAGCCGACGCTTGAGGCCACGCAGCAGGCGATAGGGAATGACCAGATGCAGCAGGTTTTTCATCAGGCCGAGCCAGTCATAAGGATTCTTGACATTGAAGTAACGCAGTTGCAACTGCAGGGTGGAACACACCTGGCGGCGACGCTTCGTGGCGCTGATGCCGCCTTCGTTGAGTTCGTAATACACCCCCGTGTGCGCCAGATTAGCGCAGTCGTAACGCGTCATCAGCCGCAAGAACAAATCGAGATCTTCGGCGGCGCGATACCGCGCCTGGTAATTGCCGACGGCGAGCACCGCGTCGATGCGCAGCATCATCGACGGATGCACGAAGCAACTCCGCATGAAGCGCAGGCGGCGGATGGCGTCGGGCGTGGTGGGCGGCATCAGCATGAAGAGCG